>CAZNYI010000012.1:0-15983 GCA_964577245.1 uncultured Candidatus Saccharibacteria bacterium | reverse complement strand
ATTGTTTTGCCGTCTATAACCATAGCTAGAGATTACCACCGATAGCGCCTCTTTTCTACCTCTCGCGCCCGTTTGTGCCGCCTTGCACGCGGGAATATAATAGAGCCATGGTCTAAAACGCGCACATCGGAATCGTTTTCTTGGGATGCCCGTCGGCACAAAAAATGTAATTATTTTATTTTCCCATGGCACAAAACAACCTTAAAACTGAAGACCTAAAAATATTCGAAATAATAGAGAAGGAAAAAGTGCGGCAAACAGAGGGACTCGAACTCATCCCTTCGGAAAGTTATGCCTCCCGCGCGGTATTGGAAGCGGTTGGCAGCGTGCTTAATAACAAATATGCGGAAAATTATCCGGGCAAGCGCTACTATGGCGGTTGTGTGAACGTAGACGAATTAGAGCTCCTGGCCCAAAAGCGTGCGCGGGAAGTTTTCAAAGCTGAAGGCTATCACGTGAATGTGCAGCCATATTCCGGCTCACCCGCAAATCTTGAAGTGTATTTCGGTCTGCTTGAACCGGGCGACACCATTATGGCGCTGCGCCTGGATCACGGCGGGCACCTCACACACGGGCGCGACATCAACCTTTCGGGACGGCTCTTTAAATTCGTCCACTATCAATTGGATGAAAAGACCGAGATGCTCGACTACGACGCGATCCAAAAACTTGCAGAGGAACACAAGCCGAAGCTGATCGTCTCGGGCTACACCGCATATCCGCGAACAATAGACTTCAAAAAATTCCACGAGATCGCGAAGAGCGTGGGTGCATATTCTATGGCAGACATCTCGCACATCTCGGGGCTCGTGCTTACGGGCGAACATCCATCACCGTTCCCATTTATGGATGTGGTGACCACAACCACGCACAAAACATTGCGCGGCCCGCGCGGAGCAATGATCTTTTGCAAAGAGGAATTCAAAGACAAGATCGACCGCGCCGTGTTCCCTGGCATGCAAGGCGGCCCGCACGAAAACTCTATCGCGGGCATCGCTGTTGCACTCCACGAAGCCACGCTGCCTGCATTCAAAGAATACGCGCACGAGACCGTTAGGAACGCAAAAGCGCTCGCCACGACGCTTCAGGCAGAAGGCCTGCGGCTCATTTCCGGCGGCACCGACAACCACCTCATCATGATCGACCTGCGCCCGTTCGGCCCGGGCCGCGGCATCTTTATAGAGAAGGCGCTTGAGCAGGTAAATATCAACGTGAACAAGCAGCCGATTCCGAACGACCCCGCGCCGCCGTATTATCCTTCCGGCATCCGCCTCGGCACGCCGTGTATCACCTCGCGCGGCATGCGAGAGGAACACATGAAGACCGTGGGCACGTTCATCGCCCGCATCGTGCACGAGTTCGCAAAAACGGAGCTGCCCGAAAAGGAGCGCGCCGAAGCCGTGCGCATTTTTGCCGCCACCCTGCCCAACCACCCGCTCATTAACGAGATCCGCGCCGCCGTAAAAGCGTTCACAAAGCCATTCCCGGTGCCGGGGATTGAATAAGACGGCCGGTTGGTCTACGATATACTAATATCCAAATGAAAACCGACCTTGTTGAAAAATTACTGGAAACCGGAACCTATTTTGCGGACCGATTCATTCCCGACCATCAAGAGCTTGATGCGCTCGTAAAAGAATTCAAAAAGCGCGGACTCAAGGTGGTTTTGACGCAAGGCGTCTACGACCTTCTTCACGAAGGGCACGCACTTTATCTTGAAGCGGCGAAATCACACGGTGACGTGCTTATCGTCGGCATGGATTCCGACGAATTCACTAAAAAGCGCAAAGGGCCGAATCGCCCGATCGTGCCTCAAGGAGAGCGCGCAAAAATGCTTATCCATCTTCGCCACGTGAACGTCGTTACGATTCGCGAAGAAAAGGATGACATCGGTGAACTGATCCGTCTTGTGCGCCCCGACGTTCTTATCGCTTCCACGAGTACCTCCGATTTTAAGAGCGACCTCGGTTCGGGAAAATACAAAGAGTACTGCGGCGAAATCGTTGTGCTCCCGCCGCAGGCAACCACCTCAACCACCGCGCGCATCAGAAACCTCACCATAGAAGGAGCGGAGAAGCTCGCGAGCGAGGTGCAAAAACTCACGGAAGCATTCCTTGCGAATATTCGCAGCGGTTCATAATGGATTACGCTGTCGTATCTTATTTGCCAGCACTACACAAAGGATATTTCGATTTCTTCAAGAAATATCCCGGAACACTTTACGTTCTCGACTCCGATTTCGTCCTTAAAACCCCCCGGATGGAGCGGGATATCCGCGCGCTCACCGCGCAAGAAATCAAGGTCCTACTTGAAGGAACGAGGCTCTTTTCAAAGATCGTCGTGCTGGATAAAAATACTATCGGCGACCTGCAGCGCGAGACCGCGCCCATCATTATGCCCGACGACGAGATCAACCGCACGTTCGCCGAAACCGAACTGAAAGACAAAGCCATCACGTTTGTGCCTGCGTTCCTTCGTTGGGATCGCCAGATCTCCACAAAAGAATTTGAAGTCCCGCCCGACCGCGTTATTTCGCAAGACGATTTTGATAAAGAAGTAATGGCGATCGCTTTCAAGGAATCTGAAAAAAGTCCCGATTGGTGGCGGCAGATCGGCGCTATCCTTATTCGCGACAAAAAAGCGATCCTCACGACTCACAATACGCCGCTGCCATCCGAATATTCTCTGAACGCTTTCGGAGATCCGCGGAGCAACTTTGAAGCGAGCGAGGGGCAATTTAAGGACCTTTCAAAATTCATCCATGCCGAAGCAAATATTATTGCGCAAGCCGCAAAGCAGGGCACGCCGACCGATGGCGCATCGCTTTACATAACCACCTTCCCCTGCCCCGCATGCGCAAAATTGGTTGCCATGGCGGGAATAAAAGAGCTCTATTATTCAAAAGGGTATTCAATGCTTGATGCGGAAGATATTTTGCGCGCGTTCGGTGTGAAAATAATAATGGTGAAATAGAAAGGGCCGGGAGAAATTCCCCGGCCCGCGCGCGATGTCGATCGCGCGATGAGCGGCGATGCTACTGGCGGCCGCGTGCTACTCCGCGAGCAACGCCTGAAACTTCCGCTTCTCTCTGGTAGGGGGATGCTTGAACATGGGCGTTTCGTATGTCTGTACCCGCAGGTACAACTCATCTTCCTTCGTGCGCGGACGAAGGTGGAGATGGAGGTGCCCCGGGACGCTAACGCGCGACGGCGTCATGAACGATCGATCGTGCTGCGAAAAATCACAGCCTACCCGCACGCCCCACAGCTCAGAGAGCGCCGCTTTGATCTTCTCTTGGAAGCGGATTCCAGTCGCAAAAAGCTCGTTCCGCTCACTCTCGGTGAGCTCCGCGAGCGTTGCCACGTGCCGCCGCGGAATAATGATCGTGTGCCCCCTCATGAGGCGAGGGTTGCTGAGGAAAACAACGACCTCCCTGCCCTCCGCAAGAATCCAGTTCTTTCTCGGGTTGATAACGCAAAACGGGCACGGCTTCTTCGGCATTGCATGCTCCCCTTCCAACGAAATTTGATACCGTTTACTACCCGCAGGATAGTCAAAAAAGCCCCGCGCGTCAAGAAATTATCCGATTCGGGCTATGATCGGTTTGCAGTTTTTATCTTCACCGTAGGGCGATACAAAGCCCGCGTGGAGATGACGCACCGTCGCGCCGGTATAGCGCGTATCGCCGAAGCGCATAATGAACGTTCCTCCGGGAATATTATTTTCTTTTGCAAACGCTTCGGTGAGCACTTTTACTTCCGCCCACGCTTCGGACGAGATCTCCGCCATAGATTCAATATGTTTTTTATGGATGATGAGCACGTGATACTTCGCCGCTTCGTATGGATACATATTGTTCGTGAGAAGCCAATATGCGCCATCCTTCAAAATGGGATTTTTATGATACTTCAAAAGGTTTTCGGGGCAAAAAGGACAGACGCCGTCCTTTTTTATATCGTCTATCACCTTGCCATAGACCTTCCCCGGCCGATGCGTGGTATTTTCAAAATTAACGAAATCGCTCATGGCTATACGGGAGTCGGGATGAACATTTTCGGGTGCGGTTCGTAATCGGTGAGCGTGAAATGCTCCGGACGGAAATCAAAAATATCGGTGATCGCGGGATCGAGCGTCACCGTCGGCAACCGCTTCGGCTCGCGCGCGAGTAGCTCCTTCACTTTCTCGTATTGGCTTTCGTAAATATGAATATCCGAAAAAGTGTAGACCACTTCCTTCAGTGAATACCCGAGGATCTGCGCAAGCATCATGCCGAACCCCGCATATTGGATCATATTAAAGGGAACGCCCACCGGAAAATCAGCGCTCCGCTGAAAATGATGAATGGTAAGCTCTTTGGTTTCCGGAAACGCAAGCACGTGGATCCACCCGTGACAGGGCGCAACAACCACTTTCCGCGTAAGGCCCTCGTGTTGCAACGTATACTGCGGAATCCATGGCGAAATAAAGTGGGTCCGCAGATACGGCCGCTCTTTGATCTGCTGCACGAGATGCTTGATCTGATTGAATGGCTCGCCCTCTTTTGTAGGAAAACTGGCCCATGCAGCGCCATATGAGCCATCGCCAAGGTCGCCCTCCGGCAAGCCGAAGATGTCGCATTTTTCTTTCGTCACCCACTTCTTCCACCAGCTGCACCCGAACTTTTCAAGTTCCGCCTGTGTGCGAGCGCCATGCAGAAACGCAATATGCTCTGCAAGCGCACCTTTGAAAAGCGGCCCGGAAAGATCCCGCTCCGTGACCACCGGGAACCCGTTCTCAAGTTTATAGCGAAGTTGCTGCCCCACGAGCATCTTTGCTTTTTCCCCATGGATTGGCAGCACCTCTACGCCCTCTTCGAAGATCTTGCGAAGAAGATTTTGATATTGCGCATCAGGCGTTCGGTCGGCGTAGGGCTTCATGGTGGTTTATAGGTTTATTGTACTATTATTTTCTAACAAAAACAGTAAAGACAAATGGGTATTGGTGTTTCTCGTCCGAAGGATGCGGCTCTTCTTGCGCCACCGTCCATTCGCTTTTATCAAATTCCGGGAAGTACGCATCAGCCTGCGGGGCTGCATCCACAAGGGTCAGGTACATCTTATGCGCATATGGCAATGCAAGCTTATAGATCTCCGCTCCGCCAACCACAAACGTTTCGGTATCATCCGCTGCCGCTTTGAACGCCTCCTCCATAGAATGAACCACAACACATCCCGGAGCCGCATATGCGGCGTCCCGTGTGATAATAATATTTTTTCTTTGCGGCAGTGGCTTGCCGATGGACTCAAACGTTTTCCGTCCCATGATAACCGCGTGCCCGGTCGTAAGGTTTTTGAATCTTTTAAAATCGTCCGGCAAGTGCCACGGGAGTTTACCCTCAAGTCCCAGTTCCCGATTTTTTCCCATGGCCGCAATGATGGAAATCATAGTGTGGGTTTATCATAACAGGCGGCGTAAAAAAAGAAAAAGCCCCCACACAACAAAGTGCGGGAGCGAAAACAAAGCGGGCGCGCAGGTTAGCGCGACGCGAATGAGCCGACGACCTTGTCTTCTTCGACATAGACCGTAAAAACCGAGCCAAAAAGACCCGTCTTGAAAAGCATTTCGAGAACGCGCGGTCGCGGATTCAAAAGCTTGATCTCGCCCCCGCGACGACGCATTCTTTTTTGGGCAGCCGCCAACAGCTCAAGGCCAACAAAGTCGGCATAGCCAACCCCCTCAAGGTTTAGCACCATCTGCCGCACGTTTTGCTTCGCATAGCTTATGATGAATCCGTGCATATATTCCGCGCTTTCACCGGCGCTGAGGTTGCCGTCAATATCAAGAACGAAAACCCTGCTTCCCTTTCTTCGCCTCGGTTCTATTTTTATTTTATTTTCAACTGCTTGCACGTATTGGGCCTCCCTACCCGTGCTCAAGGTTCGTGCCACTCACGGCCAAAAACATTCAGCACCGGCAAGGAAACCAATATTTGCCAAGAACTGCTCACAGTATATGCCAAAAAAATCGTGACGTCAAAAAAATACGAAAAAGGGCGCCGATGTATCACCTGGCGCCCGATAATAATGACGGATCATCCCAAGATCAAGGCACGACTGGCCCGACCAAGTTGCCCTTTTTCATCAGGGTCTCCCACAAGGCACGACTGGCCCGTGAGTGAAATGAGGCGCAAAAAAACAAAGAGCTAATTGTTGAGATGTAACCTGCGCCTGATCTCGGCGGGAGTTCGCTCCACGAGTCGCAGGTGCGGATGGGCGCGGTCCAAATGCCTGATCACGTTCTGCGGATCGGCAGTGATACGCTGCTCACTGCAAAAACAACACCCAACGTATCGCACGGAGATCGGGAACTCGATCGACTCGCCATGATACTCAACCACCACCGAATTCGAAACCGGTGGAGCTGGTTGAATCGCCGGAACCATCGGGATCGCTGGAGCCGATGGCGCAGCGAGCGTCAGTTGAACGGTCGGTGGCTCCCCTGATCGCCTGGCTAGTCTAGCCTCAAGAACAAGATTTTCCCGCCGTAGACGACGGACGAGAAAGAACCATATCCCGAGGGATGCTGCGAGAGCGCCCATGCCGGCATCAATGGCGCCATTACTGATGAGCGTCGCCACGCCTGCACTTTGTTGTTTTGCCACAACACGCCCCTTAGGCACCGGGGTCGCCTCGCCTTGAGGCGCTGGATCGTTGAGCTTGTTATGAAGCGCCGCCACTTGTTCCCTCTTCACACGGCGCGCCTCTTTAAGCGTCCACTGCTCTTTAAACAACCGCGTGGTTGCCCGGCGAACTTCTTTTGACGGTCGCTCCGTCGCGCATTGGTCAGGAATCAGGATAGCCCTTCCGGGCCGGAGCCGATTGAGGCGCGCCGGATTGATTTTGCTTTGCTTCATTACCTCCGCCGTCCACAAAACGCTGTTACACTCCCGTCGCACAACGCTCGCAAGACCGCGGTCGGTTTCTCTGATGGTTGTTTCTTTCGCCGCGGCGGCGGCCGAAAGCATGGCGACCGCCGCACATAGCACAAAAGCGCTCCTCATCATCCCCCCTCTATCCTCTTATGACAATCCTGTTGGAACATCAAAAACGTGACTCGTCTCATGTTCCAAATCCCGTTGTACCACCTTTGCCGCCTGAACCAGCTCCAAGGTAGGCTTACTAGCGAACAACGCGTTATAGCGGGCAACTAACTCGGGCGATGCCTCTGCTTGAACTTTCTTCCCGCGGACAAGGCCAACGAAAGGCGTTTTTTGCGGCCGATCGTCGATGCTCCCCGCGACGGCAGAAGTACTGCCGTCTTCCCCGCCGGAAATCGGCGCATCGGACTCATCCGGCACCTCGGGTTGAAGTGCCGCTTGGACTTGGATTGGAACCACTACCTTCGCCCGCGCGATCTCGCCGTGATCTCGATCATCATCGGGCCCCTTCTCCGCGAAGGCAACGAATCCGACCGTTTTTGTCCCCTCGGGCACTCCTTTCTCGCGGATCCCCCACTTCAACTCGATTTCGTCTTCGCGGTCGTTGTGCTCCATCCTGTCCCGGATGAATCCGACCACGCGGTCGTGCTCTTCCACCGGCCAATTTCCCTCAAACCAAAAATCCACCGCGAGCGCGTTCTCGATGATCCGCGCATCAAGGTAGGGATTGCCGAGCAGCCCCCGCTCAAGATCGTCCAACCCGTTGGATGCATCATAGAACCCGGGCAGGGTGTACCTGCCAACACTGGTCGCCGTCTTCCAGTCCGAGCCGTCCAGATCTATGACGTCACCCTGATCCTGTAAAAGCGCCTTAAGGAGCCAGAGGATCCAAAACAACGAACCCTCATTGATCTCCCGCCAAATGCCGCTATACGTCAACGACTTGTTCGGGATGCATTCGTTCTTGATGATGGTCGTCGGACACAACGTAAGCATCCGATCGCGCACGGTGATCGCCTTCCTCGCCTTTCTCCCGCCTTCAACCACTCGTGGCATCGTAAGGATGGCGTACGTCGGGATTTCCAATTCGCTGAGCGCTTGTGCCACGACCGGCATTGCCCCGCACGTTCCGCCGCCGCCGCCGCCGATGAGTACTGCATTGTCGAACTGAGTCAGATATTCGCGAACCTCGTCAATCTTCGCCCGCGCCATCTGCTCTGCTGCTTCCATATTCCCGCCAGCACCGAGCCCTTTCTCCCCCAGTTGAATCCTGCGGAACCGATCCGGATTTTCGATCCACTTCTTCGCGGCTTCCCCTTCGACTTTCGAACAACTCTCAAGCACCTGTCGGTTTGACTCTATCGTCAACAAACTGAGGTAACGATGTTCGTCGGGATCATACTTCCCGAGCACCGCCCGGAGTGCATTTGCGCCGCAGCCACCGTGGCCAACGACGAGCAGGTTTGACTTCGCCGGCTCCGGCGAAGATACCTGCGGTTTTGCGAAACTAAACCCTGCCATGCTTTGCCCCCTCTTATTTTTTCGATGCCACTTCAAAAGCCCACTGGGCTTTATACCTCGCCATCGATGGATCCTTGAAAACGTCGCGAAGTTGATTTTGAATGAACGTCTTCACCTGCGCTTCGTCGGAGCCACCAAGATCGGTTACGGTAAAGAGCAGCATAACCTCTGCGGACCGCGCAAGTTCCGTCCCCGCTCCACGAAGCTCAAGCACTACGCCATGCCTGAACGCCGTCTGGATCGCGGGCGAAAGAGCGTGGACGAGCTGCTCCATGTCTAAGACGATAGACGCACCAATACTCATCAGTTCGTCTCGTTCATTATCCGTCAGTGTTTCGTTACCCGAAGTCCATGCCACCCCGTCGCCTCCCTTCTTCTCTCTTCTCTTTCCCTCAATGTTCAGTTTTCAAAGATCTCATGTGATCTCAACTGGTAAATTATAGTAAGGGTATTTTTCGTGTCAAAACATTTTTTTCCACGTTGCATGATTTTTCTATGAAGCGTCACCGCGAGCGCTTTGGCCTTCTTGATGTTTTATTTTAAAAAGAAAGGTTCGTGGCAAACGGCCCAATCACCGGCAACATTTTTTCATCGCCGGAAGCGGCATTCATAATGCCTATGACGACGAACACCAGCGTGGCGAGCCAGATAAGCCATCCAACGAACCAACCGAGTACGGGGATCGCGCCCACAAAGAAACCGACGATCTCGAAGATAATCAAAACAACACCTTGCTTGAGGTGAAACTTGACGAAGGGATCCTTGTGCGCCTCAGTGAGGAATGGGACGACGATAAGGATCCCCAGATACGCCAAAACCGCCATGAGAGTGTTCTGCTTTTTGTCCATATATTAGTATGCCTCGTATACTACCGCTCGACGCGGCGGTTTATTGCACTGTAATGTCTGCGCGTCGGAAACGGCTCCTCTCAAAAGGCCGACTAAAAACAAACCACGAATAAAATCATGGAAGAAGAAAAGTGTCCGAAGTGCCATCACCCCATGCACAAAGAAACGGAGAAGTGCTCCCAGTGCGATTGCGGAGCTCCAAAAACGCCGTAGCACCGGTTTGTTTTCACCAAAGAGCAGCGCGCCTCGGCCATGCCGGACCGCTGCTTTTTTTTGGGTGCCCACCGGGAATTGAACCCGGATAGCCGCTGCCACAGAGCGGAGCTTTACCATTAAGCTATGGGCACCACCATTCCTTACCGCTATAGCGTATCCGTTTTACCACAATTTTTCAAGCGCCAAGCTATTACGACCATGTGCAGCCTTTTCTTGCGTGTGGTTTTTGGAACCATGCGAGAGGGCTGTCAGTGATAGGCGTTATAGTGAATCAGAAGGAGAGTGCCAAGCAACAAAAAGCCGACATCCATCTCTCCCGAAGCCGGTTCCAAAAACCACACGCAAGAAAAGACGGCGCAAATGTTATAATAGATTGGCGTGGAAAGTTTTATATCTGGCATCGGGTTTCTTGCGAGCCAAAATCTCCCTTTGGCTTATTTTATTATTTACATTGCAACAATCTTCCTCGGCAACATTGCCGCCTTCGCGAGCGTGTGGATCATCTTTCAGGGACGCTTTGGCGCGGCCGGCATCCCGCTGCTCGTCCTCACCATCTTCCTTGCCGACCTTTCGGGCGACCTTCTATGGTTCTCGCTCGGACGGGCAACGCGGGACACGCGGCTCGGGAACTGGATAAAACGCCGCCTGCCGTCGTGGCACGAAAAAGTGGAAGGTGCCTTCAAGCACAATGGCACGCGATGGATCGTCCTTTCAAAGTTCGTCTACGCCTCGGCGTTCCCGATCATCTTCTCGGCGGGATGGAGCAGGATGAAATTCAAGCGCTTCCTTCGCAACTCGCTGCTCTCCATCGCGATGTGGCTCCCCATCCTTGTGGGCCTTGCGTATGGCCTCGCCTCCGGTCTCTCCCCGCTCCGCGCCATCTCCATATTCCACAATTTTGAAGTGACCTTCCTTATTGGCCTCGTGCTCTTTATAGTCCTTGATTACCTCATCGTAAAATTCGTAGGGAAAATATTTATACGAGAAGAGATGAGGGAAGAAGTCGCGGCCAGTGACGCGACCAGCACCGCCGAACGCGCCAACGTTTGACCGCCTCCCGCCATTTCTCTATAATTCCACCATATGTCCAACCTCACAAAAAATATCCTTTGGTCAGTCCTCACGCTTATTATCATCGCGCTTTTGTTTTCGTTTTTTATGGGTCCGGTCACCTCGCCACAAAACCTCAGCCTCAACCAATTAGTTGATAAAATCGACGCCGGCCAGGTCGCGAAAGTCATCGTGAGCGGCAGCGATCTCGCAATTACCCTGAAAGACGGCAGTGCCGCGGTTTCAAAAAAGGAAAATGAGTCCGGTATTTCGGAGACGCTCAAGAACCTCGGCGTGAGCACCACGGCGCTCTCGGCGGTGGACCTTGAAGTGCAAGACCAATCGGGGTGGGCGTATTGGCTCGGCGTCTTCGGCCCCACCCTTATTTCGATCATCGCGATCGGCTTCATTTTCTGGCTCATGTTCCGTCAGGCACGCACGGGCGTAAATCAGGCCTTCAGCTTCGGCCGGTCAAACCTGCGCCTCTCCACCTTTAAAGACAAGGTGCTTTTCAAAGATGTGGCCGGGCTCAAAGAAGCAAAAGAAGAGTTGATAGAAGTCGTTGATTTCTTAAAAAATCCTAAAAAGTTCCTTGACTTGGGCGCGCGGATCCCCCGCGGCATTTTATTGATGGGCCCTCCGGGAACGGGGAAGACGCTCGTTGCGCGTGCGGTTGCAGGCGAGAGCGGCGTGCCATTTTTCTATATCTCCGCGTCGGAATTTGTTGAAATGTTCGTGGGGGTCGGCGCTTCGCGCACACGCGACGCTTTTATGACGGCAAAGCGAGCGGCGCCGGCGATCCTCTTTCTTGATGAGATCGATGCGGTCGGCCGCCAGCGCGGCGCGGGTATGGGCGGCGGGAACGACGAACGGGAACAAACATTGAACCAGATCCTTGTCGAGATGGACGGCTTCGACCGCGACACGCGCGTGATCGTGCTTGCCGCCACGAACCGTCCGGACATCCTTGACCCTGCGCTCCTCCGGCCGGGCCGCTTTGACCGCCGCGTTATCCTTGACCTTCCCGACCTGAACGACCGCGAAGCAATTTTAAAGATTCACGCCGAAGGAAAGCTTATTGAAAAAGGCGTTGACCTGCGTAAAGTGGCCGTTCGCACGCCGGGATTCTCCGGCGCTGACCTTGCGAATCTTATGAACGAAGCAGCGATCAGCGCCGCGCGGCACAATAAAAAACTGATCGGGCAGGAGGAATTTTTTGAAGCAGCAGAGAAAGTTATTTTGGGCCCCGAGCGCAAGAGCCGCGTTATCTCAACAAGAGAGAAAGAGATCACGGCCTATCACGAAGGCGGCCACGCCCTTGTTGCCGCGGCCGTGAAAGACGCAGACCCCGTCCAGAAGGTCTCTATCATCAGTCGCGGGTTCGCCGGCGGCTACACCATGAAACTCCCCACCGAAGACCAGCACATAAAAACGCGCAGCCAGTTCCTTGCTGATCTTGCCATGATGATGGGCGGCTACGCCTCGGAGCGATTGATCTTCGGCGACATGTCCACTGGCGCCTCCAACGACCTTAAAGAGGCCTCGGAGCTCGCACGGCGGCTCGTCATGAAATATGGCATGAGCGACCTCGGCCCCGTGACCTTCGGGAAAACCGACGAACTTATCTTCCTTGGACGCGAGATGACGACGGAACGGAATTATTCCGAAAAAGTCGCGGCGGAAATAGACGCGCAGGTGCACGGCTTTATCTCGCGCGCATACGACATGGCGGAGAAAATATTGAAGACGCACAAGCCCGCGCTTAAAAAGATCGCGGACACGCTCATCCAAAAAGAAACGCTTGAACAGGAAGAATTCTACAACCTTCTGAAACCGTTCAAAATAAAACCGATCGCCGCATAGGGTATAATAGAAAAACACCGAACATGAAGTTTGAAGACCCACAGAAAGCGCTCGCCGGAGCGGGCGTAGAATATCAAAATCCTAATGCCGGCGGGATGGAAAGTGTGGCGGCAGAAAGCGAGCAAGCAACCGGAGGGCGTTTTAAAAATACGATCGACCAGATAGAAGAGAATGGCGCAGAACGGCTCGCGTCGTATCTTAGGAATGTCTCGCAAGAGAAGAGGGAGAAGATTGACGCGGCCTTGAAAGCGATCGGCGAAGACGGCATCGCAGCATTCCCTTGGGTAAGAGCGACCCACCAGGAGGCGCTCCAGGGCCTCATTGACGACATAGCAATTTCCAACGACCCCATAGCAATCAGAAAAACAGCAATGGTGTGCCGTGAAACGCTCACAACGTGGGAGCAAGAGGACGAAACACGATAGAGCGTGGCGTTTGATATAATTAAATAGTGCCCAAAGGCCGAATAGTAATATTCACTTTATGAAAGTACTTCACATTGTTGCGTTCATTCTGCTCGTTGTGGGCGGCCTGAACTGGCTTCTCGTCGGGTTCGGCTGGAATTTGGTTGACGCTATCTTCGGCGTCGGCTCGCTGCTTTCCCGCATCATCTACGTGATCGTGGGACTCGCCGCACTCCTTGAGCTCTTCACACACCGGAAGAACTGCAAGGCCTGCACTACGCCCGCCGGCATGTAACTAAAAAAGGCGGCCCTTGCTTAGGCGCGAGGGTCGTTTTTTTTGACCGTCTCGCTCCGCCTTAAAACTCCACCGTGATAGTTCCCTCTTCCCCTTTTTGAAACGGATGCTTTATCTCCCTCATCTCGGTTGCAAGATCGGCGATGTCAATGAATTCCTGCGGTGCGTTGCGGCCGCTCATGATCAAAATTTTATCTTTTGGAAAGTCCGCCACTGCCGCGAGCACTTCTGCCACCGTAAGCAGCCCTAAAGACACCGCCACGTTCACTTCGTCCAACACCATCAAATGCCATTTACCGGATTCTTTTCCCCGCACGAACGCCGCGAGCGCATCGTGCGCCGCCTCACGATGTTTTTCGATCGGCAGTTTGTCTCCTAAAATTCCCACAAACCCCAACCCCATTTTTCGAATTTCAAATCTTTCTTTTGGAATATTAAATTGCTTCGCAAACTCGTCTTCGCCAGAGATCCACGGGCCCTTGATGAACTGGATCATAAGCGCCGCCTTCCCGCGTCCCAAAACACGCATCATCTGGCCCAACGATGCCGTCGTCTTTCCTTTTCCGTTGCCGGTAAAAACAATGATCATAACAAGTTATCCTAACGTTAAATGATACCTCTTTGCAATCTCATCCACCGTGCGGTTATATTTTTGTTCAAGCGCTTTTAATTTATTTTCACTATAATCTTCTGGATTCTGGTAGTATAGTGTTTTAAGAAAATCAAGAAATGAAATTTTGGTATGATTTATAACAATGCCTCTTGTGCCCTTTTTTCGCTCATATGCTTGACGGTGAAAGATAAATCCCTTTACAATGGCGCGCCATAAGACATCTTGGATAATTCTGCCCTTGCCCTCGGGGTCATACACCAACTCCCCAAGAGCAGAAAAGCTGTCTGGATAAAACCCCTTGAACATTTCACCTCCCGTATCTTTATAATGGAAAAGCTCGTTCCCTGGCTTAGGAAGCGCTTTTTTATTTCCAAGAAAGGAAGTCCTATCTTCTTCGTAAGAATCTACTTTCCTTATTCGTTCCACAAAGCCCGGCAGTAATTTATCCATCATTTCAAGATCTTCGATGCCAATACCGTGGAAACAACTTCCACCCCATCCTTGGTCATCCCAGAAAGCCTCGCAAGGCCGCGACCAGTTTCGAGTGCGGGCAGAAGATCTTCCACGGGAGCTATATTTTGGGCTATAACAAGGTCAATCTTCTCGAGGCCTTGAAATATCCGTAATTCCGCAGCTCGCGCATCGGCACTAAGCAGCTTGGGCAAGCCAAAAAATAAATCGAGGTCGCTTTGCGGACTGCGGACCCTCCCGGTTCCGTAGGAGCCTCCGATCCACAAAATTGAACGCGCGCCTTCTTGTCGTAGATAATCCGTCAGCTGTTCAATGTGATAATCTATCTTCTTTTCCTGCTCTACCCCAGAAACTGATCGGGGGAAGTGAAGCGCCAGATATTGTTCGAGTATTCCTTTTCTGAAAAGAGCGGTGTTCTTGACGTCTTCATTAGGATCCATCGCAAGCCCAGCACCTTCACAAAGATCAGCGATGGTCGCTCCGTCTTTGGCTGTCCTAAGCCGAGTTTTAAACTGATAAAATCTTTCAACCGTTTCGGAGATCGCCTCTTCCGCCTCACCATGATCGATCGGGCTCTTCTCAGTCGGCATATTAAATAGGGAGGGAGATGAGGGGGATAACCATTTCTTCTTTTGAAAGCCCTCCGTGATGACTCTTGTGAGTAACCGTAAATACTTTGTTTTTATTCCACCACACCAAGTTGTTTTTGTATGGCGCGATCATTAAATTCCCGCAGCGTTCGGAAAGAAGGTGCCGGTCGGGGGCGAGGCCAAAAAATCCTTCTTCCGCAAGCGTGTTCACTCTAAATACGTGCGCCCTCTTTTTTAGGCGCAGATTGAGGAGGGAATATGTTTCCTCAAGAAATTTCTTATTTATATGAAGAAACATATCCCGATATCCTCCTACGGGGACAATCGGATCTCCTCTCTTTGTTTTCTGTAACCGTTTTTCAAAAAAAGGAATTTCTTCGTTGAGGTAAGTAGTTTTTGCGGGATTGATGTCAATCTTCCCGTGATCGGCAGTGATCAGGACGAGGGTATCGCCGCTCTTTTTTTGTTTGCCCAAAAAGGCGTTTTCTAAATTGAAAAAAGTGAGTCAATTTCTGCTTCACAATATGGGGATGCCGATCCATGCTTATGGGCAAGAGAATCGATCTTATCAAAATAAAAGAGGGTGTAAGATGGCTTTTTCTTTTTGGTCAGCGAAGTCGATAATTCCGCCAACCCCTCGGTAATGGTTTTATAAGGAACAATGTGAGCGCCCCACATAAGAACGTCCGAGTAAGGAGACAAGGAATCTTCTTGCGGCGTGAAAACGGAGGGCTGGATACCCTTCCTTTTTAAGCGTTCATACAGTGTCGTTCGGGGGAAAATTGTTTCCGGCTGAACGCCCATCCCTTGAAGCGTATTGCGGGCTTTGTCTCCCGCTAATGAAAAAAGGAGGGGGGCGATGACCGCGTCAACGCGAGGTTCATAATAAAACCACTCGTATACGCCATGTTTCCCTACCGGCAAGCCGGTGTGAAGGGACGTGATGGCCGCCGCAGTGGTTGAGGGGAATTGAGCGGTCAGTTGAGAAACGACCCCACGCCGGACGATTCGTTTAAGAAAGGCGGATCTTTTATATGCTTTTTCGAACATCTGCCAACCAAATCCATCAACGAGGAAAAGTACAATATTTTTGTATCGTCCAGGATTCTCGCCGAAAGCATCAGCGGGAAGAGAAAGAGGCCCCTCATCAGTCAAAAGTGTTTCTATTGCAGGAAGAATATTTGAAAAACAATAGC
>CAZNYI010000011.1:13090-21574 GCA_964577245.1 uncultured Candidatus Saccharibacteria bacterium | reverse complement strand
CAAAAGCCTGAAAACTATGAGAAGCTTGTGGCGCTCCCGGGCGTGGGGGCAAAGACCATGCGGGCCTTGGCGCTTGTGGGCGAGGTGATCTATGGCGCAAAGCCGTCCTATGAGGACCCCGCCCGCTACAGCTTCGCGCACGGCGGCAAGGACGCCACGCCGTATCCCGTGGACAAGCAGACCTATGACCAGACGATCGCCATTTTGGGCGAAGCAGTGCGCAAAACACGCCTCTCGCCGGACGAAAAGCGGAAGGCGCTTGGGCGGCTGCAGGGCGGGAAGAGCGCATCGCAAGCCCAGCAGCAGATGCTATAATTGAGATATTCAGGAATCACAGACCAAAACTTGCCAGAACTGCAAGCAACCGTTCATCATAGAGCCGGACGATTTTGCGTTCTACGAGAAAATCAAAGTTCCGCCGCCGACGTGGTGTCCGGAATGCCGGCTGCAACGAAGGATGATCTGGAGGAACGAACATTTTCTTTTCCGCGGGAAAGATATTTTCGGCAAGGAAGTTTTCAGTTCGTTTCCGCCCGAGATTGATATAAAGATCATGGAATCGCATGACTGGCTTGGCGATTTGTGGGACCAGGATGCTTCCGCGCAAGAATATGACTGGAATAAGCCGTTTTTTGAGCAGTTCCTTGAGCTTCGAAAGACCGCCCCCGTACCGAGCCGTTCTGTTTCCGTCATGGTAAATAGTGATTACTCAAATAACGGCAATAGAGTCAAAGATAGCTATCTTGTGTTCGGGGCCATGGCTGCCGAGCAGTGCTATTATTCCGAAAATCTTACGAATTGCAAAGATTGCTTTGATAGTTCGTCCGTCGTTGATTGTGAGATCTCATATGAGTCCTTTATGAACCTGAAGTGCTATAAATCCTTTTATTCCTCGTTCTGTGAGGATTGCCACGATATCAGTTTTTGCACGGATTGCGTTGGTTGCTCGGATTGTTTTGGCTGCGTCGGACTAAAGAATAAGTCGCATTGTTTTTTTAATCAGTCACTTCCCAAAGAAGAGTACGCGGCTAAGGTTGCGGATTTCAAGCCGGGAACAAAATCGGGGCTATTGCGCGCAGCAGAAGAATTCAAGAAATTCAGATTAGGGTTTCCGGTGAAATATGCAAAGAACTACCGTAACGATAATTGCACCGGGGAATACGTTTCAAATTCGCGGAATGTTAAAAAATCATACAACGTGATTCAAGGGGAAAACCTTAAATATTGCCAATTTCTCTTTTCAAAAAATGCAAAAGATTCCTACGATCACTATCGCTACGGGGAAAACACCGAATTGATATACGAATCCGGTTCCTGTGGCACCAATTCTTCACGGGTCATGTTTTCGTACCAGTGCTGGTCAAACTGCTCAAATCTGCAATATTGCTACCAATGCCTTAATTCCTCGGACTGTTTTGGTTGCGTGGCGCTCCATCACAAAAAATATTGCATTTTGAACAAGCAATATTCAAAGGAAGAATATGAAAATTTGGTCCCAAAGATGATAAAGCACATGGAGGCGATGCCGTATACCGATAAAG
Organism: uncultured Candidatus Saccharibacteria bacterium; assembly: GCA_964577245.1. GTDB lineage: Bacteria > Patescibacteriota > Minisyncoccia > UBA6257 > 2-01-FULL-56-20 > CAVYIK01. The sequence goes on along the minus strand of CAZNYI010000011.1, from coordinate 20,033 downwards.
TCGGACGCATTTTCAAATACGGAGAATTCTTTCCGCCGGAGATCTCGCCGCAAACCTATAACACAAGCATCGTCCAAGAATTTTTCCCGCTCAAAAAAGAAGAGGCGATTGCTCGTGGGTATATATGGCACGAACTTGAGAAGAGGGATCATCGTGCCACAAAAGAGGCTAGCGAGTTGCCCGATGCTACCCTCGATGCTTCCGAAGAAATCACCCGCGAGATCTTCGGTTGCGAGCATGGCGGAACCTGTGATCACCAATGTACGAAGGCATTCAGGATCCTTGCACAAGAACTCGCGTTCTATGAACGGTACAATATTGTCCTCCCGCGGATTTGCCCCAACTGTCGATATTTTGAAAGGATAAGCCAGCGTGCGCCTATCCAGTTGTGGAATCGTGTGTGTCAATGCGCGGGAGCGCAATCCGCAAGCGGTGCGTATCAAAACACCACCTCTCATTTCCATAAAGACGGTCAATGCCCCAACTCATTCGAAACCTCCTATGCCCCCGACCGCCCCGAAATCGTCTATTGTGAGCAGTGCTACAACGCGGAGGTGGCGTAGGGTAAAATAGAGCCATGGATGCTGAAACAAAAATCTGTAAAAATTGTAAGGGCGAGTTTATCGTAACGCTCGACGATTTTGCGTTCTACCAAAAGATCGACGTCCCGTCGCCAACACTTTGCCCCGAGTGCCGGTATATTCGGCGGCTTTTGGATCGGAACGAATATAATCTTTACCGAAGGAAGTGCGATGCAACGGGGCGATCGCTCATCTCTATTTATCGGCCCGACGTGCCATTCCCGGTGTATGACCAGGAATATTGGAAGTCCGACGCCTGGGACCCAAAAAGCTACGGTCGCGATTTTGATTTCAGCCGTCCGTTTTTTGAACAATATGAAGAGCTCCGGCGCGTAGTGCCGCATTTAGCGATGGTGAATTCCAATAGTCCCAACAGTGAATTTACCAACCAGTCCAATAACAACAAGGATTGCTACATGCTTTTTACGAGCGACCTTTGCGAGAAGTGTATGTATGGAAGTTGGTGCCATGAAAATTGTTATCTTCTGAGCGATTGTTACATGGCCGAGAAAAGTGAATTTTGCTACGAGTGCGTTGATGTCACAAAATGCTCCCAGTGCGCATGGCTGAACGACTGTTCCGATTGCGTTCATGTATATTTTTCAAGCGACTGCCGCGGGTGTTCCGATTGTTTTGGATGTGTGGGGCTTCGCAGCAAGCAATATCACTGGTTTAATGAGAACATCGGAAAAGACGAGTATGAGAAGCGGGTCAAAGGATTTGCATGGGACCGGAAATTTATACGAGAGGCGAAGGAGAAAGCTTCAAAGCTCCGCGCCGACATTCCGGTTAAATTTTATCACGGGACGCAGACTCAGGATTCCACGGGCGACTATATTGAAAATACCCAACGTGCCCGCCTCGCATTCAACTGTCGGGACAATAAAGATACGGCATATATGCAAGATGCATGGCAGCAAGTGGAAGATTGCCGTGACTGTACGGAGATCGTCATTGCGCAGCTGTCATACGAAATACAAGGCGTTGAGACGCCACACCGGACCATTGTCGCTCGGAGCTGTTTCAGTACCATAACCGATTCATGCTATTGCGATATGTGTTTCACTGTTCGGAATTGTTTTGGCTGCTTCGGTCTTAAAAATACCGAGTATTGCATATTGAACAAGCAATATTCAAAAGAGGAATACCTGGCGTTAAAAAAGCGAATCGTTGACCATATGAAAAAAACAGGGGAATGGGGCGAGTATTTCCCCGCGAATGTTTCACCCTTCGCGTATAACGAATCAATGGCCCAAGATTATTTCCCGCTCAAAAAAGAAGAAGCGATCGCAAAAGGATATACGTGGCGCGAGCGGCCGGAAGCAAAGCATGACATTACCATGACTTCGGGAGAATTGCCCACGACGATCAACGACACCGCTGATACAATCATGGAACAAACCATCCGTTGCAAAACTCAAGAGAGCGCAGAGAAGAAGAACCCTCTGTGTGCTACCGCGTTTCGACTAACGCAACTTGAGCTCACGCTTTATCGAAAACTCGGCATACCAGTTCCCGAATATTGCTTTCTGTGCCGTTGCGCTACGCGATTCCTGTTGCGCAACCCGCGACGCCTTTCAATGCGGCAGTGCCAATGTGCCGGCGCAGAGAAAAGCAGGGAGTACAAAAATACCGTCGAGCATTTCCACGGTATCGGTTCCTGTCTGAACGAATTTAAAACCTCGTATCCTGCTGGGCATTCGGCGATCGTCTACTGCGAGCAGTGCTATGATGCCGAAGTAGCATGACCAGCGAAGCTAAGACGTGCCAGAACTGCAAGCAGCCGTTCACTATAGAACCGGACGATTTTGCGTTCTACGAGAAGATAAAAGTGCCGCCGCCGACCTTTTGTCCAGAATGCCGTATGCAGAGGAGGTTTGCATGGAGGAATGAAAGGTCTATTCACAAACGCGCCTGCGATCTGTGCGGGGCTAGTATTATCGGGATGTATCCTACTGCTACTAAATTTCCGGTTTATTGCCATTCTTGTTGGTGGTCGGATAAATGGGATCCCTTCGTGTATGGAAGAGAATATGACCCGAGCCGATCTTTTTTTGAACAATGGAAGGAACTGCAAAACGTGGTGCCCCGTCCGGAACATAATAACAGCGGAAATATTGTGAATAGTGCATATACAAACTGCGCGGCGGACATGAAGAATTGTTACCTGGTCTTTGGGGCGCAGGAAGATGAGAATTCCATGTATTCGCATTATTTAAATCAATCAAATGAATGCTTAGACCTTCTGCATGGTTTTTCTTCTGAAAAATGCTACGACTGTTTTGATGTTGAACAATGCTACGCGGTTAGATATTCGCAGTCGTCGGCGAATTGTCGAAACTCGTTTTTTCTCTACGACTGTAAAAACTGTTCCGACTGCATCGCGTGTATCGGGTTACGGAACAAGCAATTTCACATCTTTAACGTTCCTTGTACAAAAGAAGAGTATCTGAAAAAGAAAGCAGAATTTGGACTAGATTCCAGACAAGGCATCGAAGATCTAAGAAAAAGATTTCTGGGGAGCGAGCGGTATCGTGCTTTTCCGCGCAGATTCTTTCATGGTCAGTTGAATACGGCAAGTACGGGTGATTACCTTAGCGAAAGTGAAAACGCGCAAAATTGTTTTTATACAAAAGGTTTGCGGGGCTGTAAATATGTTTTCTGGGCACACAACATGAAGGATTCCTATGACTACTTTGCTTTTGCAGATCCCGAAGAACTTGCCTACGAAAGAGTGTCGGGTGGGTACGGCGATTATAATTGCAAATTTACTGAAGCCTCATGGATTGGCAATCGTGACCTCGAATATTGTGGGCTTTGCTATAACACCAGATCTCTTTTTGGATGTATTGGTCTCAGAAAAAAAGAGTTTTGTATTTTGAACAAACAGTATGTGGAGGCGGAATATAATGAACTCGCTCTGCGGATTCGCAAGCAGATGACTGGAACGGGGGAGTATGGAGAATTCTTCCCAATATCGCTTTCGCCGTTTCCATATTGGGATTCGGTTGCGCAGGAGCATTTCCCATTGACAAAAGAACAGGTTTTGGGGAAGGGGTACGGATGGCGCGAGCCGAATCCTCGTACTCAGAGAATTACAAGAACGCCAAGCGAACTACCAGATACGATTGCCGAGGTATCGGACGATATTTTGAATGAAACGATTGGCTGCGAGCATGGCGGGGCGTGCGCACATCAATGCACGGTCGCGTTTCGGGTTACTCCTGCGGAATTAAAATTCTATAGAGAACAGAAAATTCCACTTCCCACGCTCTGTTTCCAGTGCCGCCATGCATCTCGCATCGCCCTTCGAAGCCCGCTCAAACTCTGGCATCGCAAATGCATGTGCGATGGGAAGGAGTATAAGAACACGGTCACACATCATCATTCGGGCGCATGCCCCAACTCGTTTGAAACCTCCTACGCCCCCGACCGCCCGGAGATCGTTTATTGCGAGCAGTGCTATAACGCGGAGGTGGCGTAAGCTGCAAAAGGATTGTAATATCGTATAATGGCCGAGCAGCTTATAACCCCTGGGGCGGTACGCCAGGTGCTTCGCGATTACTGGCAGCAATATCGGATCCATCCCTGGTACACGGCGATCGCGTGCTTTGTGCCGGCGCTTGGTTCGATTTTGGTGATCTTCGTTCCACCGCTCATTGTGGCGAACCTGATTAACCTTTTTGTGGCGCGCGGCGAGATATCGCTTACCGCAACGGCCGGTCCTATCACTTTGCTCGCAGTGCTCTGGATGACGGGGGAGGTTTTTTGGCGTATCGGGATGCATTATCTTATCAAGCTTGAGGCGGGAGGGATGGAGGCGTTAGGCAAGCTTGCCTTTCGCCGGCTTGCCGATCGCGATTACGATTTCTATACCAACAATTTCGTCGGCTCGCTCACAAAGAAAGCGCTCGCGTTTTCAAAGAACTTCGAGACGTTTACGGATACGTTCAGTTTTAACATCATCAACAACGCGCTTCCGGTAGTATTCGTGGTAGTGGTGTTGTGGTTCTATTCGCCGTGGATCCCGCTCGTGCTGTTATTTTGTCTGGCGGTCGTGATCGGTGTTGCGTTGCCCATCATCCGGCGCCGGTCAAAGTTCGTGGCTCTGCAGCACGAAGCAAGCAGCAAGATGTCGGGCAGATTGTCTGACGCCGTCACGAACATTGCGGCCGTCAAGGCGTTCGCAAAAGAAGACCGGGAATACGATCTCTACAAGAATTATGTTGAGGATTTCACCCGCAAGTTCAAATATGCAGCCGATTATCAGAATATCCGGTTCGAGACCGTCATATCGCCCCTGTATGTTTCAACGAACGTCATCGGGCTGATCGCTGCGATCTTTTTCGCCCAGATGCTGCATTTGCAGGCGGGCACCATTGTGGTCGTCTTTTCGTATTATGCGTCAGTGACGCGGATATTCTGGGAGATAAGCCGGATATATCGGCATCTTGAATCGTCGGTTGGCGAAGCGGCAGAGTTCAACCAATTATTTGTGGAGCCGCCGGCAATTTTGGATGTGCCTGCCGCGCGCCCGTTGCACGTTACGGAAGCGGCGGTTCGGTTTGATGGCGCTTATTTCAAATACGGACGCAGCGGCAAGGGCGAAAAACCTAATGAAGTTGAGGATGCCGGCGATGCCGGAGGGGTAGACGAGGATTCTTTTCTGAACGATTTCAATCTGGTGATCAATGGGAACCAAAAGGTGGGGCTCGTGGGTCCGTCGGGTGGCGGCAAAACCACTATTACGAAGCTCTTGCTTAGGTTCACGGATTTGCAATCCGGCAGTATTGCGATCGACGGCCAGGATATAAGTCGGGTGACGCAGGCGTCATTGCGCGAAGCGATCGCCTATGTGCCGCAGGAACCGGTCTTGTTCCATCGGACGCTTTTTGAAAATATTGCGTACGGCAATGAAAAAGCGACGAAACAAGAGGTGTTTCGGGCGGCGAAAATCGCTCATGCCGATGATTTTATCAATGAGCTTCCGCTCGGGTATCAAACGCTCGTGGGTGAGCGTGGCATAAAGTTGAGCGGCGGTCAGCGTCAGCGCGTGGCGATTGCCCGCGCGCTCTTGAAGAATGCGCCATTACTGGTATTGGATGAAGCAACGAGCTCGTTGGATTCGGAATCAGAAAAATACATTCAAGAAGGGTTGTGGGAATTGATGAAAAACAAGACGGCGCTTGTTATTGCGCACCGCCTTTCAACCATAAAGCACTTGGATAGGATCATCGTGCTTGATCGCGGAAAGATCGTGGAAGACGGCACGCATAGCGAGCTGACCAAGCGGAAGGGGCTGTATGCCAAGCTGTGGAGCCACCAATCGGGAGAGTTCTTATAAGGCGCATCGCGGCGGCGTAGCGCGCAAAAAGCAAATGCGCTATAATAAGAGTATATGAATACCCTGATTCACGCCGATGTTTTCTTTTTCGTGACGACGATCGCGGTGGTCGTGGTGGGAATCGCGTTCACGGTGGTGCTCATCTATGTGGCAAAGATACTTTCCGATTTCAAGAAGATAACGGCGCAGGTGCATGAAGAAACCGTATTGTTCCGTGAGGATCTGCGCGATCTGCGCGGCGAAGTGCGGCGCGAAGGGTTCAAGCTTTTCAGACTCGCCGAGTTTTGGAAGAAAATATTCCAACGCAAAAAAACTTCAAGGTCGAAAAAAGATTAATAGAACAAAATGAAAAAGAAAACACAGCGGACAGTAGTGGGGGTCGGTGCGGGCGTTTTGACCGCAGCAGCGCTTGCGGCCGCCGGAGCATATTTACTTTCGGATAAAAAGCGTCGCACGAAGGCGAAGGCGTGGGTTACGAAGACGCGCCGTGAAGTGGCGAAGCATGTAAAGACCGCGCGCCGAATGGGAGAAAAAGAATATCACCGCGTAGTGGACCAGGCGGCAAAGCACATTGGGGCAGTGCACGAGGTTGATATGGCGGAGATAGCAAAAGCGGCGCGAGATATAAGGGGCGAGTGGAAGAACATCCAGAAGGATGCGAAAGTGCTCGCGACGATGATGCCGAAAAAAAAGCCGGCACGGCGGGCAGCGCCGAAAAAGCGCACCGCAAAGAAGCGCACGTAGGAACATAAAATACGCTACAGAGTTTTGTCGCCATGACCTAAGAAGGAATGCCGCTAAAACCCTGTAGCGTATTTTATTTTCTTACATTAAATTATTATTAAAAAACTTTTGACAAACTTATTTTTTCCGATACACTTTTATGCATGACCATAGACGATCTTGCGGCGGCAATCAACACTGAATTCAAAAATATCTATAAGCGATTCGATGCCGTGGACGAGCGGTTTAACGTCGTAGACGGGCGTTTTGATGTAGTGAGCAAGCGCTTCGATGC
>CAZNYI010000011.1:3031-12990 GCA_964577245.1 uncultured Candidatus Saccharibacteria bacterium | reverse complement strand
AAGCGCTTCGATGCGATGGATAAACGTTTTGACGATACGGAACGGCATTTCAATGCGCGGTTCGACGAATTTAGTGGCCGTGTGCAGGGCGTGGAAAAGCCGCTTGATACGCTTGTGCGAGAACGCCTGCGCCTCACCGAAAAGAACTGGCTATAACCTTACTCGTATCTTAGCGCCTCAATCGGGCTCTTCCGTGATGCCTGCCGTGCCGGGTAGATGCCGAAGAGGAGTCCAATACCTGATGAAACGCCAAGGCCCAAGGCTACGGCGCTCCATGGCAGTATGAACGGCCAGTTAAGCCCGTAGAAATTGCTTAAAAGGAAGGAGACGGCGAATGAGATAAGCCCGCCGAGTGCAATGCCGATTATGCCGCCGATGGCGGTCAAAATGACGGCTTCAAGCAGGAATTGGGAAAGAATGTTGCTGTTCGTAGCGCCAAGCGCTTTGCGCAGACCGATCTCACGCGTGCGTTCGGTGACCGAGACAAGCATGATGTTCATGATGCCGATGCCGCCAACGACGAGTGAGACCGCGGCGACCGACGCGAGGAACAGCGTAAGCACGTTCAAGATGGTGCTTACGGTTTGCATGGCGCTTTCTTGGGTTTGGATAAAGAAATCATCTTTTGCGGGATCGGTGATGCCATGGTCGTTGCGCAGGGTGGCCACGATGTCGTCGGCGGTTTCATTCACGGTGCTGTTGCTGTCGGCCTCCACCACCATACGGTTAAAATAATTGATGCCGAGCACATAGGTCTGCGCCGTGGTATAGGGGATGACGACGGCTTCATCAAAATTCAAAAATGAAAGCTGTCCGGTGCTCTTGAGGACGCCGACCACGCGGAACGTGGTGTTGTTGATGCGTATCTTCTGGCCGATCCCCGAACTACCATCGAACAGTTTTTGCTCTACGGTTTTTCCGATCACGGCAACGTTCGCCAAGCTTGCCACGTCGTCTGCCGTGAATATGTCTCCTTCGGCGGTTGTGAGGTTGTAGATATCGCCAAAGAGCTCCGTAGTGCCGAGGAGGGTCGTTTGATAGATATTGGTTTGCCAAGAAACCGCCTCGCTGCCGAAATCGACGGGCATAACGACCGATGCATGCGGGACGTTGGCTTTGTCTTTCAGGGCAACGAGGTCGCGCGGTTTCAATGAATCGGTGAAAGAAGAAAGGAAATCGGTCGGGCTCGATGGCTGCTTGCCCGGCACGATCGCGATCACGCGCGAGCCGATGCTCTGGATCTCGCCAAGGATCAAACCCTGCGCGCCCTGTCCGAGGGACATCACAATGATGATGGCCATGATGCCGATCACGATGCCCAAAATAGTAAGGAACGAACGCGAGCGGTTCGTGGCGAGCCCGGTCACGGCGGTTTTGGCGAGCTGATTGATCTTCATCGTAATTTATTTTTCGAATATTTCGCTCGCGCGGCGGCGCTTTTCAACTTTTTTATTGGTATCAATGCGGCCATCCAATATTGTGAGGATCCGTTCCGCATGCTCGGCGGTGTGCGTTTCATGGGTGATCAAAATGATCGTGTGGCCCTGCTCTTCGTTCAGTTGCTGGATCGTTTGCATCACGGCCTGCCCGGATTTTGAATCAAGGTTGCCCGTCGGTTCGTCCGCGAAGATCACCTGTGGCGAGAGCACGAGCGCGCGGGCGATCGCCACCCGCTGCTTTTCGCCGCCAGAGAGCTGGAATGCCTTGTGGTGTATGCGCTGGGTGAGTCCCACGGCATCAACCGCTTTTGTGGCCATTCCTTCCCATTGCGCTTCCGGGATGTCTGAATAGAGCAGGGGAAGCTTCACGTTTTCCAAAACCGACGCGCGCGGTAAAAGGTTGAACGCCTGAAAGATGAATCCCATTTTATGGTTGCGTACGTGCGCGAGTTCGTCTTCGGAATATGCCGCCATTTCTTTTCCGTCAAAAAGATACGAGCCGCTCGTGTAACGGTCCAGGAAGCCCAGGATGTGGAGCAGGGTGGATTTGCCGGAGCCGGATGGCCCCATGATCGCCACGAACTCGCCGGCATTCACCGAGAGGGAAATGTCTTCAACAGCGACGGTTTCTGAACCTTCATCGCCGTATATCTTGCGGAGTGATTTTGCTTCAATGATTGCCATGGGGCGAATGAGGTTACGAGGACGTGCGGGCAACGACGTCTCCTTCGTTCAAGCCCGACGTGATCTCAATATTGCCGTTTTGGTCGCGGACGCCGGTCGTTACGGTGCGTGCCTCAAGCGGTGTTTTTGCGTCATGGTAGATCTGCACGGTATAGGTGCCGTCCGCGTTCGTCGTTACATAACGTTGGGGAACATAAATAACGTTTACGTGCGTTGCCGTCACGATGTCGATGTTCGCCGTCATGCCCGGCTTTACGCCAGCGGCAAGGTTGTTGAACATGAAGGTTGTTTTATAGGTCGGCACGCCTTCAATGACCGTCTCGCCCGGGTCGATATAGGTAACTTTCCCGGAGAATGTTTTCCCTTGGAAGGCGTCGAAGGTGGTGGAGGCGGCGTCGCCCGCGGCCACTTTGCCGATGTCTGCTTCTGCGATCTGGGCGTCCACTTCAAGGCCCTGGTCAGAAATAAGTGAGACCTGCACCGCGCCCGGCGTTGCGATTTCGCCCGTCTTGGCGTTTTGAACCGTGATCACACCGGAGACCGGCGCTACGAGCGATGCTTTTGCGAGCTTTGCTTGGATGCTTTGGGCACTTGCCTGTGCCTGTTCCACCTGCGCCTTCTGCGCGGCGATGTCGCTTTGCGTGTTGCCGGCGAGCGTAAGCTGCAGCTGCGCCTGGAGCTGTTGGACGTTTATCTTTTGCGAGGCGATGCTCTGCACGGCGCTATTCACTTCCGTAACGGCCGCATTCACTTCGTTTGAACCGTTCGTCGCTGCCGTTTTGTAAGTAGCGATCGTACCGGCGGAAAAGTTGCCGGTGGCGTTGGCCAACACCGCAGCGATGCTGTTGAACAGCGTTTGGATAACCGCAAGATGTTTCGTGCCATTCACGAGCGCGGCGTCAAGCGTTCCCGATGGCGCCGAGGCGTTTACTGCCACAAGTTCCGTCTGCCACGCGTTCAATTCGGTACTGGCTTTGAGGCGCGCAAAGTTCGCATTGTTTATAAGTTGCGAATCGCTCACCGTGATGGAAAGCTGCGGATTCTGACCCTCGGGGCTTGAAAAGAAAGACGCAAGCTGGTTGCGCACCGCGTCGTTCGCTTTTGCATAGGCGTCCGCGAGTGTATTGTTCACGCTCGCATAGGTATTTGCGAGCGTTTGCTCGGCGGCGGCAAGCTGGGCCTGTGCGATCTGGATGTCTTCGGGGCGGGATCCGTTTTGGAGTGATTGCAGCTTTGCATTTTGGGTATCCACGTTCGCCTGCGCCTGTGCAAGTTGCGCCTGAAGGTCGCTCGTGTTGAGCTGTACGATAACGGCGCCTGCATTCACGTGGCTGCCGACGTTGGCGCTCACGGCCGCGATGGTGCCGCCATTCTCAAAGGCAAGGTCCACCTGGTGCACGGGTGCCGTGTTGCCCGTTACGCTTACGATCTGCGTGAGCGTCCCGCGCGTAGCCGTGGCTGTCTGGTAGCTGGTCATTGCCGGTGAAAACCAAAGTTTATACGCGCCCCATCCAACAAGGAGTATGACGATAATGATGAGTATTCTTTTGGTCCAACTGAGCCCTTTGTAGAATTTTTTCATATTACTTGTAGTATACTATATTAATGCCGTTCGTTGTAGTGGATACGTTACTGTGGTATACTTAAGTACATTAACTATTTATGAATAAAATAATTGAAGTGAAGGGGCTCAGCAAGCGGTTCGGCGATTTCAAGGCGGTGGATAATATTTCATTCGATGTTCTTAAAGGCGAGATATTCGCTTTTTTGGGGCCGAACGGGGCAGGGAAGTCCACTACCATTAAGATGTTGACCACACTCTTGCACCCCACGAGCGGGTCCATTATGTTCGACGGGCATAATCCGGTGAAAGAGCCGGAAGAAGTGCGGCGCTCGTTCGGCATCGTATTCCAGGATCCGAGCTTGGACGACGAGCTTACCGCAAAAGAAAATATGGAATTTCACGGGGTGCTCTATGGTGTTCCGGCGAAGTTGCGCAAAGAGCGCATAGAAGAACTTATGAAGTTCGTGGAGCTGTGGGATCGGCGCGATAATTTTGTAAAGGAATTTTCCGGCGGCATGAAACGGCGGCTTGAAATTGCGCGTGGCCTTTTACATCACCCGAAAGTGATCTTTTTGGATGAGCCGACGCTCGGCCTTGATCCGCAGACGCGCAACCATATGTGGACCTATTTGCAGGATTTGAACAAGAAGGAGGGCATCACGGTATTCTTTACGACGCACTATATGGAAGAGGCGGCGCGTATTGCCCAGCGGATCGCGATCATAGACCACGGTAAGATTATTGCCACGGGGAATGCCGAGGAACTTATGAAGCAGACCGGAACCGCGTCGCTTGAAGAAGCATTTTTGAAACTGACCGGCAATGTGATCCGCGATGAAGAATCAAGCGCGACCGACCGGCTGCGTTCGCACGCGCGCGCATGGGGCCGTGGCGGGAAACGTTAACAACCACCAACATGAAAACTATCTACATAATGTGGCTCCGCGAGTTGAAGCGCTACTTCCGTTCCAAGTCGCGCATGGTGGGTTCGCTCGGCCAGCCGATCCTCTTTTTGCTTGCGTTGGGGTATGGTCTTGGATCTGTTTTCCAAGCCGCAGGTGAGGGGAGTTACTTCCAGTTTTTGGTGCCGGGCATCGTCGGCATGAGCATTATTTTCACCGCCATCTTTTCGGGCATCCAGATCATCTGGGACCGGCAGTTCGGATTTTTGAAAGAGACACTCGTTGCGCCGGTGTCTCGCCTCAACATTATGATCGGTCGCACGCTCGGCGGCGCCACCGTCGCCACGTTCCAGGGGATCATTGTTCTCTTGATCTCTATCGCATTTGGTTTTCGTCCAGAAAATTGGTGGCTGGTTCCCGTTGCCGTCCTCTTCATGCTTCTTGTTGCGCTCCTTTTTACCGCGCTTGGCACCGGCATTGCGTCGCTCCTTGAAGACATGCAGGGCTTTCAACTCATCATGAACTTCCTCGTCATGCCGTTGTTCTTCCTTTCCGGCGCGCTGTTTCCGCTCGCTGGCCTACCTGCCATCCTTGCCGGCCTCACCATCATAGACCCGCTTTCATACGGCATCGATTCCTTTAGAGCGTTACTCGTGAACACCACGCACTTTGGCCTCGGCCTCGATTTTATCGTGCTGGCGGTCGTAACCATGGTCTTTTTGGGTGCCGGGAGCTATTTATTCTCGCGTATTGAAGTTTAGGAGTATAATAGGGTGATGAAGCTTGAATGGAATAAAGTGACGTGGTACTCCAAGGTTTTGGCGCTTATTATTTTTGTCGCACTGCCGTTCCTCGGATTTTGGTATGGCATGCAATATGGTGCACTTTCGGCGACGGCGAATAATGGCGTTGGCGCTGGAGCGGTAACGTCCACGTCGGTCATGGCGGCAAACAACGGCAGCGAATATTATACGAACACCGCCGAGTGGCAGGTGAACGCCGATCAGAATACCGGGTTCAGCGTTGCGTATCCGATCGACTTTGACGCGCAAGGATCGCCATCGCCGGCGGCGCCTTCAGCCGATTGGCGCTATAACGCCAACGGAGCTCCCGGCACGACACTTTTCATGCTTACCGTTCCACGCGCGTTTGAGCCACAAACAAATTTTGTTGATGCACGACTCACGGTTGGGTCAAGCCGCAACGCCGTTGCAATCGGCGCGTGTTTATCGCCCGACCCAAGTGCGGTGCCGCCAAAAAACGCCGTCCCAACCGCTACAATTAATGGCGTCCAATTTTCCGAGTTCAATTCCGCGGATGCCGGTGCGGGCAGTTATTATGAAACCACGAGTTATCGCACGCTTCGTAACGGCACTTGTTGGGCGGTGGAATATACGATCCATTCCGCACAGATCGCGAACTATCCGGCGGAATATCATCTGCGCCCATTTGATCATGCAATGATAAAAGGCCTCCTCGATCGCATCGTGAGCACGTTCAAGTTCCTTTAATGTAATGAGCGCGATGAATAAAAAAACAGTGATTCTCTTGGTGGTCATCGCGATCGTCGTTTTCGTTGCGGGGTTCTTGCTTGGCAGCGGTCGCGCGCATGCGCCTGCCGCCGCACCGGCCAGTTCTACGGTGGCGGCAACGCTGCCGCTCACTATTTTTGCCGATCACGACGCGAGCGCGCCACTCTACAAATTGACGATTGAGTATCCAAAATTTCCATCGATCGCCGATTGGGTAAATTCGCATCTCGCTGATTTCAAGCAATTGACGAAAGAAAACTGGGCAGCGCGCGCGGCAACGGCACCTTCCGGCACCGCACCGCAGGCACCCGAGCAAATATATTATTTTAACGTGAGCTGGCAGCCCGCGCAGTTGAATGCGCATTATGAAAGCGTTATTGTGCGTCTCGCGGAGTTCGTTGGGGGAGCGAACGAAAACCAAGAGATAATGACTTACAATTACGACTTACAAAAGAAAGCGCCGGTCACGTTGGCCGATCTTTTCCCGAGCGATCCGAATTACCTCATGACCATTTCCTCACTTGCGCGGCAAGAACTTACGGACAGTTTGAATAACGCCTCAAATGGCCACGTTGACCCTTCTATGCTTGCGGACGGCACAGCGCCGACCGCCGACAACTTCAAGGATTTTACGTTCGATGATGACGTGATCACATTTTACTTCCCGAAATATCAGGTGGCGCCCGGCGTCTTCGGCGAGCAGCGCGTCACAATCTCGCGGAGTTAACTTTTTACGGCTTCTTTTCGTGTGTTGCGAGCAGCGCTGCAAATTCCTTTTCCAACTTTTGCACCTTCGGTTCAATGATGATTTCGCAATACGGCTGATCGGGATGATTTTTGAAATAATTCCGATGATAGTCCTCGGCGGTATAAAACATCTCAAGTGGCTTTATTTCTGTGATGACCGGTTTTCCGCCCGGGTCGGAATCCGAGAGCTTTTTGATAAATGCTTCTGCCGTCTGCCGCTGTGCCTCGTTCGTATAGAGAATAATAGAGCGGTATTGGGTGCCGATGTCGTCGCCCTGGCGATTCAGCGTGGTGGGGTTATGTGTGGCAAAAAAGACCGTTAAAAGATCATTAAAAGAAACTTGACTCGGGTCAAATTCTATCTTAATGACCTCCGCGTGCCCGGTTTCGCCGGTGCAAACGGCCTCATATGACGGGTTTGGCACGGTGCCGCCCGCATAGCCCGGCATGACCGACAAAACACCGCGGAGCGACTGGAAGATCGCCTCGGTGCACCAAAAGCATCCGCCGCCAAAAATTGCCACCTCCGCCGTTTCCATGGTATTCACACTATATAATACAATGGGTTATAATAAAACTAATCAATATGAACGTCGTCGTCGGCATTTTGCAAAGCGCGTGGCAGGTTTTTATGTATGCCTGGTGGCTCTGGCTCCCAATTATTTTGTGGCCGCTTTTTACGTCCACATGGCTTTTCTGGCGCCAGTCGCTCTATAAGCGGGATCTGCAGTCAAAATTCATCCTTTTGGAGCTTCGCATCCCACGCGAGATCATGAAGAATCCGCGAGCAATGGAGCAGGTACTTACCGCGATTCATGCCCTTCGGAATGTGGCGATGGACCTGCGCGAAATTTGGTGGGACGGCGAGGTGACGGTGTGGTACGGGCTTGAGCTGGTGAGTTTGGGCGGCGAGGTGCATTTTTACATAAGGACGATTAAGAAACAAAAAGACCTTATTCAGGCGGCGTTCTTCTCGTATTATCCCGACGTAGAAGTGCTTGAGGTTGAGGATTATGTTGACCGCATGCCGGCCAACATGGGCGAGGTGCACAAGAGCGGCTATAATCTTTGGGGCACCGAGCTTGTGCTCGCCCGGGAAGCGGCGTATCCCATTCGGAGTTATTTGGACTTTGAATCGCCCGACGAAGACAAGCAATACGATCCCATGGCCTCATTTCTTGAAGTGTTGGGCAAAGTGAAAAAAGAAGAGACGGTCGCCATCCAAATCCTCATTGCGCCGGCATCGCCCAATTGGGGCGATGCGTGGAAGGCGTTCGTGGAAAAATTGCGCTTACGGGAGCAGGAAAAAAAGAAATCGTCAGGATCAACGCACACGTTGGGCATGGAGTTCCCGCACATCCTTCCGGTCTTCCCGGTAAATAAAGTTGGAGAAGGAGACAAGGACGCATCAACCCCCCTTATGAAGTCGTTCATGCGGACGCCCGGCGAGACCGACGTGTTGAAGGCAGTGGAAGAAAATCTGGCGCGCCCAGGGTTTTTAACGCTGATCCGCTTTGTTTATCTTTCTCCGAAGGAGCTTTTTGGTGACACCTTCCCGCGTCGTGGAGTGATTGGAGCATTCAATCAATATGGAGCACTGGATATGAATTATTTCACGCAGAACTATGCCGTGGGCACTAGGATAAAGTTCTGGAGAGAACCCTGGCAGGTGCCGAACTTTTTTGCCGAACAACGCATTGCCCGAAGGCAGGAAAGAGTCCTTGCGCAATACCGCACGCGGGAAGTTCCTCCGGAGACGCTCATGGGGAGAGTGATCCTCTCCAAAACCTTTAACATTCAGCACTCCCGGCGCTTCATGATGAACACGCGCTCGCTTGCCACGCTGTTCCACCCGCCAACCTTCCTCGTGCTCACGGCACCGCACCTCCGCCGCGTGGAAAGCAAGAAGACCGGGCCGCCGGCAGGTCTTGCCATCTACGGCGACGAAGGAGATTTGGAAAAGTTCAAATAACCCCAATGATCGATACCCTTATAAACATCATCCGTGCGGTCATGATCCTATTCACCCTTGCGCTTGCGTTTGGGTTTGGATACGCACTATATCAGTCGTGGAGCTTTCATCCGAAGTTCCAACTGGAACGGGACAGGGCAAAAAAAATAACCACCCTGCGTGAAACCGTCATGAAAGAGCGGTGGCAGTCCATTTTGAAGCGGTTTGCGCTGGGAACGCCGGAAGCCATGCGTATGGCAGTCATTGAAGCGGACGCGCTCACCGATGCGGCATTGAAAGACATGGACGTGCCCGGGGAGCACCTTGCTGACCGATTGTCTAACCTGGAGACCGAAGAGATGAAAAGTATAAACGGGATCTGGCAGGCACACCGCATGCGGAATGATCTCGTGCACACGCCGGGTTTTGCGCTTTCTCCGGAAGACGCCAAAACCATCCTCGGCTACTACGAAGCATTTCTTAAAGAAGTAGAAATGCTGTAATTATTGCAATGCCAAAAGCCGGAAGGATACAAATAATCAAATACGCGCCGCCGCCGCCGGAACTGCCGATCTATGGGCAGATCGATCCGGCGGAGGTTTCATTTATCGGCCGCACGAATTACGTCGCTTCGCTTGAAGAGAAAAAATTCGTGTTTGGCATCAAGCGGCATGACCGCCGCCGCCATCTCTATATCGTAGGGAAGAGCGGCGTCGGAAAATCAAAGCTCCTGGAGCTTTTGATTCGGCAAGACGTTGGCTACGGTCACGGCTTGTGCCTTATGGATCCGCACGGCGACGTGATCGATGCCATATTGGATTTCATCCCGGAAAACCGCATGGACGACGTGGTGCTTATTGACCCAACCGACATGCAATACCCGACGTCGTTCAATCCGCTACAGAACGTGGACCCCGGCTTCAAACATCAACTTGCACAAGGATTGATCGAGGTGATGGAGAAGCAATTCGGCGCCAACTGGACGCCGCGTTTGGAACACGTCTTCCGCTTCACGGTGCTCGCGTTGCTTGATTACCCGCACGCCACCATGCGCGGCATGATCTCTATGCTCACTGACCGCAACTATCGCCAAAAAGTGGTGGAGTATATTGACGACGACATGGTGAAGCGCTTCTGGGC
>CAZNYI010000011.1:0-2931 GCA_964577245.1 uncultured Candidatus Saccharibacteria bacterium | reverse complement strand
ATCGCCAAAAAGTGGTGGAGTATATTGACGACGACATGGTGAAGCGCTTCTGGGCGATCGAGTTCGCCGACTGGTCCGAAAAGTTCGACACGGACGCCATCATTCCACTAGTGAACAAGCTCGGGCAATTCTTGTCGGATCCTTTGCTCCGCAATATTTTTGGGCAGAAACAAAACAAGGTGAACCTTGAGGAGCTTATGAACGAGAAGAAGCTCGTATTCATCAATCTTTCAAAGGGCCGCTTGGGTGAAGAGAACTCCAGTTTCTTGGGCGCAATGTTCATCACCAAACTTAAACAGGCCGGTATGGCAAGGGCTTCCATCCCTGAAAAAGATCGCCACGATTTTTATCTCTATGTGGACGAGTTCCATAACATCGTGACCGAAACATTTGAAAATATTCTTTCCGAAGCGCGCAAATATGGATTGTGCCTCACGATGGCGCACCAATATATGGCGCAACTTTTGCCGAAGGTGCAGGCAGCCGTGCTCGGTAATGTTGGGAGTTTGATCATTTTCCGCGTCGGCGGCGACGATGCGGTACACTTGAAACCTGAAATGGCGCCGGTGTTCGACGTAAAGGACATGATCAACCTTGGTACGCAGGAGTTTTACATCAAGATGACGATCGATGGCGAAAGTTACGATCCATTCTCCGCGGAAACGCTGAAAGTGTTGACGCCGCCGCATGCCTCGTTCCGTGAAGAGATCGTGCGCCGTTCGCGCGAGAAATATACCATCCCGGCCGATGCCGCAAAGAAGCTTATCCAAGAAGAAGAGTCCACTATCCTCCGGAGCGCGCAAGAAAAGGCCATTATTGAAGGAAAAGCGCGTGGCACCGGTGGTGCCGGCGATGCTGGTGCGTCTGGCGGGGCTGCATCGCAGGGGATAGACAAAACACCCGAACCACTGATATAATAAACGAATGTACGTGCATAAGATCGTCCTCTTGGTGATGGCGGCTCTTTATGTATATCTCATCCTGACCGACCTTCGGCTGCATAAGCGCGTGCAAAAATTGGAAAAGATCGTCGGGCGCTTGGAGGGGATGACCGGGCCAGCGGCGCCAAGACGCAAATTAGAAGAAGAAGATTTAATGTAATGGAATGTGAGAGCTGCAAACAATCTTTCGCGATTGCGCCGGAGGATTTTGACTTCTATAAAAGGTAGAATATAGATATGAATGCCGAAACCCGCACGTGCCAGAGCTGCAAACAGCCATTCGTCATAGAGCCGGAAGATTTTGATTTTTACAAACGCATTCCGGTACCACCGCCCACGTTCTGCCCGGAGTGCCGCATGCAGCGGCGGTTCGCCTGGCGGAACGAGCGGACGCTGTTCCGCAACACCTGCGCCGCCACAAAGAAGAGCATCATCACAGGATTCGCGCCGGATTCAAAAATGACGGTCTACGATCGCGATTATTGGTGGAGCGACGCGTGGGACGCACTTGCGTTTGGTGAGGAGTACGATTTCAAAAAGCCGTTCTTTGCGCAGTTCAAAGAATTGCTCCACCACGTGCCGATGCCTTCGGTCTTCAACGCGCGCACCACGAACGTGCAATATGCGAACTACACGGGCGAATACAAAGATGGCTACATGGTTTCCGCATCGTGGGAAGGGGAGAACGTGGCCTATGGTTCCCGGGCAAATTCCGTAAAGGATTGTGTGGACATCTTTGCGATGGTGGGATCCAGCTTGTGCTATGAAGACGTGGGTTCCGAGAAGCTTTATAATACTCACTTTTCGCAGGAATGCGAGAACTGCACTGATTCATGGTTCCTTTATGGCTGTAAGGGATGTACGAACTGTTTCGGTTGCACGAATCTGCGCAGCAAATCCTATTATATTTGGAACGAGCCGTATTCAAAAGAAGAATACGCAAAGAAACTTGCGGAGCTCAATGTGGCGAGCTATGCGTCGCTCCGGTCGGCGTGGCGCCGATTCGAGGAGTTGAAGCAAAAAGCGATCCGGAAGTACGCGAACATCACGAACTCAAAAGATGTCACGGGGGACCGCGTCTCACATGCTGCCGATTGCAAATTCTGCTTTGATGTTTTTAAGGACGTGCGCAACTGCAAATATCTTATCAATTCCTTAGAGATGACGGATAGCTATGATGATTACGGCGCCGGCGCGAAAGCGGAGTTGTTGTATGAAGTGTTTGATTCCGGCGTACAAGGAATGCGCCAGCTTTTCAGCGGAACGATCTATGGTGGAGCGAACATCGCGTATTCGTTCAACTGCCACGGCTGCAACAATCTTTTTGCCTGCATTGGGCTTCGCAATAAGGAGTATTGCATTTTGAATAGGCAATATTCAAAAGAGGAATACGAGCTGTTGTGGGCAAAGATCATAGAGCACATGAACGCCATGCCCTATGTGGATGCGAAGGGCCGCGCATATCGCTACGGCGAATTTTTCCCAATAGAGCTTTCGCCGTTTGCGTATGGCGAGACCGTGGCGCAAGATTATTTCCCGCTTGCGAGCGAAACGGCGGCGGAGCGCGGCTACCCGTGGCGCGAACCGGAACGTTCAACCTATACCATTACAAAGAAAGCGGACGAACTTCCAGATGACATCAAGAGTGTTACCGATGCGATCTTTAACGAGGTCATTGCCTGCGCGGCGTGCGGCAGGGCGTTCCGTGTGATCCCGCAAGAGGTCACCTTTTTGCGGCGCGTGGGGATCCCATTGCCGCGCAACTGCCCCGAGTGCCGCTACCGTAGGCGTTTTACGAGCGTGAATCCGCCGCGGCTTTATCACCGTGCGTGCATGTGTGAAACGAAGGGCCACGTGCATGTGGGAAAGTGTGCGAACGAATTTGAGACAAGTTACGCGCCGGAGCGCCCCGAATCTATCTACTGCGAACAGTGCTATAACGCGGAGGTGGTGTGATATAATAAAAACATGAATAAAACAACTAAAATCG
>CAZNYI010000010.1:17435-21817 GCA_964577245.1 uncultured Candidatus Saccharibacteria bacterium | reverse complement strand
GCTTCAAAAGCGCGTCGACGAGCGTCGTTTTGCCATGGTCAACGTGCGCAATAATTGCAATATTTCGTAAGTCCATACCGTTAGTGTGGTAATTATATAAGAAAACTTGCTGGAATGCAAGGATTTTGGGTTTATAAAGTTTTAATGGGTAAAAGAGTATAATGCCAAAATCATGGCAGACAAAACTACGTTTAAAAACGTCGCGCTGGCACGCGTAAAAAGTGCTAAAATATTGATAGACAATCAGGACTGGCAGGGAGCGACGTACCTGATGGGACTTGCGCTTGAATGCGCACTCAAAGCAACGATTTGCAAAACACTGCGGATAGCAAAATACCCCGAGAGCCACCACGACAAAAAGATCCCCGACTTTTTCATGACGCATTCGTTTGAACGACTACTCCTTCTTTCAGGGTTATCAGATATATTCAACGTAGAGAAAATAGATGACGGCGTGTATGATAGTTGGTCCGCATTCACCGTCCAGTATCCCGGCGAATGGACCGCCATGCGTTATGCCGATCCGCAGGTAAGCCGGCTTAATAAGCCGATCACCAAACAGCTCTTTGCGTGCTTGTATGAAAACGAAAAGAGCATTATAAATATAATAACCTTACAAAACCGATGGTAGAACGGCTTAAAAAAATCCTCAAGGAAATAGAGAAGCGCAACGGCCCCGTGCGTCTCTTTGCGTTTCTTGAAATGGACGACATGGCCGACCGCTGGACGCTCATTATTTCTGCAGCATGGATACGGGAGGCGAATAGATTCAAAAAATTCAAAGAGGTTATGGCTTTGTTAAGGAAAAATTTCAACGGAGAAGAGCTGTCTTCTTTTGCGCGGGTGGTGCTGATGCCCAAAGAGGATCATCTCGTACACGAACTTCTCAAAAAGAAAACCGGCTACCACATCACCGACGAAAAGATAAACGGCAACATGGTTCAGACAGGCGAGATCATCAAGTCCGACGCCACGCTATAAGTCGCTCGGATACTTTGCGAGATATTCTTTTATGAACTCGTCGTCTTCCGCATTGAAGAAGCTTAACGTGACCACCTTATCTTCGCTTGGCCAAAAGTAGGTCCCAAAATCGCGCGTTGGATATGACGAACTTGCACCGGCAAGGTAAATCGTATTATCAAATTTATTTATCTTGGTTTCTGTGGCGCCATCAGTGAATATATAATTGACCGAGGGAAAATCCTTTAATTCATATCGCGCCCAGTCCATTGTCGGATACTGGGTTACGACCGCAATAACCTTCGGCACATCCGCGCTCTGATACCAGGCGGGTCCTTGTGGATTTGTTGAATATTCGTCTTTATAGACGACCTTCCGGGTTAGCGAACCGTTCAGTGAACCCTGTTCTCCGGATGCCGAAAATTCCTTCACCCCCGGGGTAAGTTCCAATGAAAAATAGTTTCCGATTGGTTGGTCAATCATTATCTCCTTCGCTGGAACCACAGTCATGTCCGGCAAATTTTCCAAACTTGGTTGGGGGCCAAATTGGGCCGTTATTGCTTTGTCTTGTGCCTTGCCCTGCTCATACGCGTGGTAGGCATCCCGCGCCGGCGCTATAAAAAACAGCAACACAAAACATGTAAGTACAATGCCCAACGCCGCGATTGCTTTTGGAGCTTCAGAAGTTCTCACCTCCATCGCGGGTGCAACATTTTCTACGCTCTTCTTTATGTATATACCTAATGCAAGCGCCATGCCGGTTTGCCACAGCACGAACAACGGACCCAATGCAAACGGTAAACTCGATGAGGAGCTCTGGGCGTATTGACTCACCTGGGATACCACGAAACTCCACAGATAGCCGGCCAACACCCCGAGTAGGGCCAAAAATCCTCCAATAAACGAAAGAGAATACCACTCACGGTCTTTGATGGGAAATAGCAAAAATTTTATTCCCACAAGAAAAAGAAAGGCGCCGCAAAGGCCTCCGAAGAAAAATCCCACGAAAGACGCCGCCGGCAATAGACTCGTTAAAAGAGTAAGCCAGAAGGTTACAAGAAAGGCAATGACATACGCCGCGAACGACATTCCAATAAATCCAATTATCTTATACGCCTTTCTTTCTCTCCCCGAAACAACAAAAAACGCGGCGATCGCCACGCCAAATAAAAGACCGGGGAGCAGGAACATGGTCATGCCGGCCCACGACGGGTCCGCTACCAAAAAAGCAGTCAGCAGCCCCGAAACAAGGCCAATTAAAGTCAGGGGCACTATGACTTTCATATGTTAATCATACCATTTTGCTATACTGACGGTAGTAATTTCACATATCCCCCGTCGCTCCTTGATAGCCACATATTTCCAAAGGCCGTCATATTGCATATAAACCTATAAAGAACATGAAAAAATATTTTGTTTCCTTGCTTCTCTTGGTTGCAATCGCGAGCATTGGAGGAATAATCGCTCCAATCTCTTCCGCGCATGCGGACGAGACGCTCACGGCGGCACAAGCCGCAGTGCTCGAGCAGTCGCTTGAAGCAATGAAGGCGAAACTGTTTGACCTGCAAGCGCAGGCCGCGGCGCAGCAAGCTGGTGCGCCAACGCAGCTTTCTGCCACGCCAACGGCTTCTACGGCAGACACGGCCGCGCTCGTGAACACGCTTTCCATGCTTGCTTCGGCGCTCACAAGCCTAGAGACGACTCTGGCGCAGAATCCGCAGATTGCCACGGGCCACGAACAGGCAGTGCTTGCCACCTTGCAAGGCGTGGGCACCACGCTTGCCGCGATCAGTGCGACGATTGGCGAACCAAACCTGATTGCAGCAGCGACCCCAGCCGCAGCACCGAGCGCTGTTTCTACTCCTGCGCCGGCGCCTACACCTGCTCCGATCGCACAGCAAGCAACCCCGTCAGCAGTTGCACAACCGCTTGTGTCTGCTCCCGGACCGATCGCAACTCCCGCGAACACCTCTCCGCAAATCGCGCAGATAGGAACGACGTGGTCGTTCAAGAATCTGAACTGGCCGCTCGTGATCGTGATCGTCCTCGTGGTTGCCGCTGTCGCCCTCTGGCTTTTCTGGCCAACCGGCGAAGAAGGCAAAAAGAAGCCCGCTTAATGCGGGTCTTCTTTTTATTTAGCGCTCTTTTGGATGACGATCGGTGCGTGATTGAACTCGCGGTTCGCAAGATAACCCAAGCCAAAGCTCAACGTGGAGACCAGCAGCAGGATTGCGGCAAAGATAATCTCCTTTTTATACTTACGCATTGTGGCATAGTAGCACGCTGGGCGTTAAAAGATTCTAAAAATCTACCTCGCGACAAATCTATTGACAAATTCAACATTTTAAGTTATCCTTTTCACTAGGAGGATCGACAAATGCTTCTGGATGGAATTGCAATTTCTATCCTTGTGTTAAGTCTCATGATATTCCGGGATTGCGCGAAGTACAAAGTCCAGGGCGAGCTCCCGACGGTACCGAAACTCAGACCCGTCGGCGCCCTCGTGGTCCTTATCTACCTCGTCCTCGCGGGACAAATGCTGTCGTGGGCTCTCCACACGCTGCATTTCCTCGGATAGAATCGGCGACGGGGCTCTTCGCGAAGTTGCGAAGGGCCCCTTTTTCTCTACCCGCCCAAATTCAAATACCCCTCCCACTTCTCGTAGAGCGCTCGCGTGGCACGCAGATCCCCCACGTTATATTTCGCAATATCCAAAAACTTTTTCTTTTTGAAGAGCGGGCCCACATCATCGCCCGCCACGCCGTTCGCTTTCGGACTCGGAATGCCGAACGCGCGCGACCAGAGATGCAAGCTCCCCTTCCGCCGCGTGGCGCCATAGAACGAAAGCACATCCAAAAGATCCACGTGCACCGCGGAGTTGTTGCGTTGCTGCCACGCATACCGCGCCTGCATCAGATCCTTCGTCGGCCGCACGCCCTTGATGGCCGACCGGACCATGAGGAACGGCACATCAAACCCGCGCCCGTTGAACGTCACAAAGACCTCGTAGTGCGTGGCAAGCTCCCAGAACTTGCGGAGCATCTCTTCTTCTTCCATCTGCTTGAATGAGATGCCGTCCTCTTTTATTTCCTCGTTCTTCTGCCCGGGTGCCTGGTAATACACGCCACCCTCGTTCTTGTAATAATCCAGAACGCCGATCGCCACGATCTCACCGGTCAGAGGCGAAAAACTAAGCTCATTTTTGATGTCTTGCAGGGCAAGCTTGTAGCTTGCATCGTTTTCCGAATCCTTCTTGATCCACCGCGTCAAGTTCTCTTGCGTGGCGTGGTCAAGCTTGTCAAAATCCTCCCCAACGGTCTCGATATCCAAAATCAATTTGTTGGTTTGTGGCATAGTATGTGGCTAGAAGCCATTTGGCGGTGTGGTGGTGGGCTTTGGCCGAATTCATTCTTATGGCACGA
>CAZNYI010000010.1:13210-17425 GCA_964577245.1 uncultured Candidatus Saccharibacteria bacterium | reverse complement strand
TTGTTTTTTTTTTGGTTTCTATCTTTTTTGGGGGGGTGGTGGGTGGGTTTTGGCTTTTTTTTTTTTTTTTCCCCCCCCCCCACCCCCCCCCACCACACCACGACCGTTTGACTTTAATCACATTCTACCATACAATGTAACCCATATGGCACATACCAAAGCCCTCGGATCAACCAAGTTAGGACGCGACTCTATCGCAAAGCGCCTCGGCGTGAAGCTGAATGACGGCCAGAAAGTGATGGTCGGCCAGATCATCATCCGTCAGCGCGGCACGAAATACCTCGTCGGTGCGAACGTGCTCCGCGCGGGTGACGACACATTGTATGCCGCCAAAAACGGTACGGTGAAAATGGTGCAAAAAACGAAGACGAAATTTGATGGGTCGCGCCGCAAGGCGACATTGGTTTCGGTTTTATAGAACGGTACTGCAGAAACCGCCCAAGATTGTACACAAAAAAAGACCCGCCTAGCGCGGGATCTTTTTTACAACGATCGTGAGCTTGGCCGTAACTCCTTTCTTGAGATCGATCGGGACGATGTGCTCCCCCACTTCTTTAATGGGATATTTTAGATCTATCTCCACGCGCTCTTTTCCGACAAGGTTGTGTTCGCGAAGCGCTTTCAAGATTGATTCTTTATTCACCGAACCAAAGAGGGCGCCGGACTTATCGGCGGCGAGCTCAAACTCCAGTTTGGTGTCGGCGAACTTTCGCGCGATCGTTTCAAGATGTGCGCGGAGTTCGTGGTCTTCTTTTTCATGCGCCGCCTTCATTGCTTCAATCTTTTTGAGGGCGCCCACGGTAGCGGGTTCGGCAAGCTGATTCACGAAAAGAAAATTGCGCGCGTAGCCGTCGCTCACTTCCTTCACTTCAAATTTCTTGCCCACATTGCGTACGTCCTCAAGGAAAATTACTTTCATTGAATGTGGTTCGTGAGTGGTTATTTTTGCATCTCTGCCTGCAACACTTGTATCGCTTTATCGAGCTGCGGATCGCGACCGGCGGCCGCGTCGGCATCGGTACTCGTCACCGTGTATTGCGGCACGAGCCCGTCGTGATCAAGGATCCTGCCCGACGGCATCACCCAATGCGCCACGGTGAGCTTGATCGCGGAACCATCAGGCAATGGTTCCAATTCCTGCACCGTTCCCTTCCCAAAGCTCTTCTCGCCGACAAGCGGGATATTGCGGTCATCGTGCAAAGCGCCCGCAAGGATTTCCGCAGCGGACGCGGACCCGCCGTTAACAAGCACGACCATTGGGAAATCGGCGAGCGCGCCCTGGCCTTGGGCGGTGTAATCCTGCTCCGGCACCGTGCGGCCGACTTCTTTTACGATAAGCGTTCCGGGTTTCAAGAAATATCCGGCAAGGTCCACGGCCACTTCAAGATAGCCGCCCGGGTCATCGCGCAGATCAAGCACCATCCCCTGCGCGTTTTGCGAGAGCGCCTTCGTGAGCGCCTGATAGAAAAGCGTGTCGGCATCCTGCGTGAATTCGTTCAAGGTGATATGGGCAATGTTGCCTTTCATTTCAAGCTCAACGTTCGGCACCTTAATATTTGCACGGGTGATCACAAAATCCTTCGGGTTCGCAAAACCGGTCCGCATGATGCTCAAGGTCACGGGTGTTCCTTCCGGTCCGCGGATCAAACTCACCGCTTCATCCACCGTTATGGAATCGGTTGAAGTGCCGTTTATAGCCACGATCCAATCGCGCGCCTTGAGCCCCGCTTTGTCTGCGGGAGTGCCCTTGAGTGGCGCAATGACAACGATGTGATTATTCTCATCAGTGCCCAGCTGCGCGCCGATGCCGCCGAAGTTGCCCGCAATATCCTGCTGGAATTGCTGGTTGGTTTGTGGTGTGAAAAATTCCGAATATGGATCGCCGAGCGACGTTACGAGTCCGTTGATCGCGCCATACACTTTATCTTGGTTCGTGGTACTCGGATTGCGAAGATAATTGTCGTTGATAAGCTGCCATGCTTGCCAGAAGGCGCTGAAGTCGGCAGTTGAAACGCCGGTGGACGAGGGCGCCGTCAGATTTGTGACGCCAGTCACCGTGATATTCTCAGGCACCTTCCTTCCCGCGCTCCAGCCAAACCAGAAACCTCCCGCGACGAGCGCGAGGCCTGCAATGACCGCGAGGGTTATCTCTAACGTCTTTTTACCGAACTTGATCATGTGCTTTATAGTGTACTACAAAAAGGGAATCGTTCCCAACCCTCACGCATAGGACTTTGGAGGTACGCCCGGTTTTCTGAGCACGCCGTACAACGGCCTGATAAGCTTGACAATATCTATCTGTATGGTATAATGGGCTTAGTATTCGAAAAACTTTATCATCGGGAGAAAGCTATGAAAACCAACCCTTCTTTGACGCTCATAGCCGCCGCCATTCTGGCGTTCGGCTTAACCGCAACCGCACAAACTTCCGCGCCAGCGACCACAACCCACCCCGAGCTCGTCGCCCTGACGAAAGTCGCCGACGAGAGTGTCCGGCGCGACGCAGGTATCATCATCGCCTTGGCTGCCAAGCGCGAGATGCTTCTAAAAAAGTACAGCGATGCGGCCGCGCGCGTCGAGAAGTATCTGGCCGCAGAATGCGGACCGGACATCCCCGGCGAGCGCGAACTTAACTGCAAAACCCCAGCTCCCGAAGGACTCGGCAACGAGTTCTACGGCACATGGGAAAGTCTCGTGAAGGTCAGCCGCGAACTGAGCGAGGAGAATTCGCGAACGATCCTCGACATCGAAACCGCGAGAGCATACCGCCCCGGCTCCGTCTCGAGCGAGGCGAAGGAGGGATTCTGGCGGTTCCACGAATCGGCCTACACCGACTTGCAGAACGTTAAGAAAAACCTGTCCAAGACGCAGGAGAGTCTCGCAGACAAGCTCTCGGCGACGTCGGTTCCCAAGAAGTAACTATGCGCCCGCGTCGGATTCAATTCCGGCCGGGCGCAAACCATTTTTATATCTCTACGTATTCTTAAACGATGCCCTCGCCAATCGTAGTCGTATCCGATCTGATGTCGTGCGAACCGCCCGTTGCCTCTTGTAATGCCTGCCTGATCTTGTCAGTCAATTCGCCCCTATGGGTAGCAATAATGTACTGGTCCGTGGAGCGTTGCTCTCCGTCTCCCATCGTCAACCCTCCTGTTATGGTTTTGACCGCGTCCGCAATTTCCAACACAAAGTTTTCTTGCTCCTTAGGATCCGAAAGATGAACACTTTTCATTTTGTATACCAATTCTTCCAGCGCTTCAAAATATGCCGCTATCGCTTTCTCCGAAAAACCTTCGCCCTTCATCTGCCCGGCAATGTCTTTTACGCTAGCCGCCAAGGTGTCGGCGCGTTTCTCGATTCTCGTCTCCAAACTTTCGGGTTGCTCAATCATGTTTTTATTATAAAAAGTATAATATTTTGCTATTTAGATTGCAACTACTTTACTTCCCGCTCGATGGGATGACAAAACAACGAAATGAGATTAAAATAGTGTTAAATGGCTAAGTTGCAGTCGACATATATAAAGGAGCTCAAGCAGCGCGGGAAGGATTCGCACGTCTACCAGAAATACCAGCTTTTGGGCTTGGAGATCGCGCACGCGCTGAAAGATGAACGCCACAAGGCGCTCTATATTAAGCTTGCGAAGGAGCGGGGCGGCGAAGAGATGTTGCGCCTCGCGAAGGAGGTCGCAGAGAAGCGAGACATAAAGAATATGGGGGCATATTTTATGGCAGTTTTGAAATCAACTTCTACTGGCCATGGAAAATGAGATTTGGATGCTGAAGAACAAGAAAGAGGAAAAGTTTTTGCGAAAGAAAACGGTTGAGTTTGATTTTAAGAAGTTCACAAAGAAAGAAGTGGTGGCGCTCGTGGCGCGGATGCGGCGGATCATGCACGTGGCGAACGGCATCGGGCTTTCGGCAAACCAGATCGGACTTCCCTTCCGGGTCTTTGTTGCGGAAGTGCCCGACGGGAACGGCGGCACAAAGTTCTACGCTGTGTTCAATCCGAAACTTGAAAAGGCGAGCGAGGAAACCGTTGGTTATGAAGAAGGATGCTTGAGCGTCCCGGGAACGTGGGGTGACGTGGAACGTCCGGCGCAGGTCACCGTAGGCGGATTTGATAAGAACGGGAAGCCGGCGAAGATAAAAGCGTGGGGGCTTTTGGCGCGCGTCTTTCAGCACGAGATGGACCACCTGAACGGAAAGCTTTTTA
>CAZNYI010000010.1:8010-13110 GCA_964577245.1 uncultured Candidatus Saccharibacteria bacterium | reverse complement strand
CTTTTGGCGCGCGTCTTTCAGCACGAGATGGACCACCTGAACGGAAAGCTTTTTATTGATCGCACCAAGAAATTGTTCCGCGCAGAGAAAGAGGCCTAACGGTTTATGAAATACGTTTTTTTTGGCACGCCGCGGTTCGCAGAGATCGTTTTGCAGCAGCTTCTCACGGCCGGCATGCCGCCCGTGGCGCTCGTTTGCAATCCCGACCGGCCTATCGGCAGAAAAAAGATCATCACTCCCCCGCCGACAAAGCAGTTGGTGGGCTCGTTAGTGACTGTTTTTCAACCAGAGAAGCTGGATGCCGCGTTTATTGAATCACTGCAGGCACTCGGTGCCGATTTCTTCGTGGTCGCCGCATATGCGAAAATCATCCCAGCCTCGGTGCTCGCCATCCCTCGCCTCGGCACGATCGGCACCCACCCGTCGCTTTTGCCGAAATACCGTGGTGCGGCGCCGATCCAATCGGCCATCTTGAATGGCGAAACGGAAACCGGCGTCTCGCTCTATTCAATGGACGAGAAGATGGATAACGGTCCGATCCTTGTGCAGAAAAACTGTTCCATTGGTGAAAACGAAACCTATGTTTCGCTCGAAGAAAAGCTTGCGAAGCTTTCCGGCGAAATGCTTATCGCAACGATCCCAGATTTTGTGGCGGAGAAAATAAAGCCTCGCGTGCAAGATGCGGCGCAAGCGACCTTCACCAAAAAGTTTACGACCGCCGATGGCTTTATTGAATACGCAGAGATCGAAGCGGCGATGCGCGGAAACACGGGCGACAGCGCTGGCACACTCGCGGCCTCACGCGTCATTTTACGAAAGATAAACGCATTCAATCCCGAACCAGGTGCGTGGACGATGCGCGACGGCAAACGCGAAAAGCTTTTGGAAGCAGAAATACAAAACAGCGCCTTGCGCCTTACGCTCACTCAAGAAGAAGGGCAAACACCGAAGCGCACGGGTTAGCGCGCTTAGAGGTGCTTTTCCACCTCCTTCCAGTTCACCACGTTCCACCAGGCATCGATATAATCGGGACGCTTGTTTTGATATTTTAGATAGTACGCGTGTTCCCACACGTCCAGCGTGAGAATCGGTTCAAACCCCTTCGACAGCGGGCTGTCTTGGTTTGGTGTCGTCATAATCGAAAGCTTCCCGTTCGCATCGCGTACGAGCCACGCCCAACCGCTCCCGAAAGTACCTGTAGCCGCCTTTGAAAATTCGGTTTTGAACTTTCCAAAGTTCCCGAATGATTTTGTGATCGCCTCGCCGATCTTTCCTTCCGGCCCCTCGATGGCAGTTTTTGATCCGGCCTTGCTCACCGGCGGTCCCATGATCGTCCAAAAGAATGAATGGTTCGCGTGCCCGCCGCCATGGTTCCGCACTGCGGTTCGAATGCTCTCCGGCACCGTTTCTATCGCCTTCAGCAAATTTGTGAGCGGTTCCTCTGCCAGCTCCGGATGCTCCTCAAGCGCCGCGTTCAGGTTGTTCACATACGCCTGGTGATGCTTCGTGTAGTGGATCTCCATCGTTTTTGCGTCGATGAATGGCTCAAGTGCATCATAGGCGTACGGCAGTTTCGGAAGTTCGTATTTCATAAGATTAGTTTAGCATTAATAAATTTTTAATGAAAATTTAACAGAGTTTTAATGCCTAATATGTTACTAATTACTACATATAGTATGGGCATGAAATTACAACTGAAGGAACAAGCAATTGCGTTGCGGAGGCAGGGTTTGTCGTACCGCGAAATCATGGAAAGTGTCCCTGTCGCCAAGTCAACCATTTCAGTATGGCTACATTCGGTTGGGTTATCAAAATGCCAAAAACAGCGACTGACAGAGAAGAAACTCGCGGCCATACAGAAAGGTGCGGATGCGAAGAAACAACAACGCATTGCGAGCACAAAAGCGATAATGGCAGAAGCGATACAAGAAGTTTCTACGATTAGCCGACACGAGCTTTGGCTTATCGGCGTCATGCTTTATTGGGCCGAAGGTTCGAAGGAAAAAGAATATCGCCCGAGCGGGCAGGTAAAATTTACTAATACCGACCCTGATATGATATGCCTTTTTCTGCGCTGGCTCAAAGAAATTTGCGGAAAGACGCTAGACGATATTATTTTTAGTATTTACATTCACGACTTACAAAAACAGAGAACATTGGAAATAGTAGAATTCTGGGCGAACACAATTGGTTGTTCAAAAGAAGATCTCCGACGCGTTTATTACAAAAAAGGAAATCCAAAAACGAAAAGAAAGAATACCGGCGCAGCGTATCACGGCACACTTGTCCTAAGGGTAAAATCAAGCACCGCATTAACCCGCCGCATTGCCGGATGGACGCAAGGCGTGGTAAAATATTTTCGTTAATTGGGGGGTGGTGCAATCGGTAACACGTCTCCCTTTGAAGGAGAAATTCCAGGTCCGATCCCTGGCCCCCCAGCATAAAAAAAGCTGCCGCACGATGTTCAGTACGGCAGTCACGACTACGGCCTCAGACCTCGACGGCCATCTCGATGTTTTCCTCGTCGCCGAGGCAGGCAACGGGAAGCTGGTTTTCGATGCGAAGCCAGCGCACGAACGAGATCCACTGGCCTTCGAACGGGACGAAATCGGCCTGCTTCAGGGTGAATTGAGCCAGGTTGTAGCCCTTTGCGTCTTCCACGCCGAGCCGCCCGAAAATCTCGCGAACGAGCTTGATCGCCGTACTGCAGAACTGGTCGCCGTTCTTCAGCTCAACCTCAACGACGACGGACGGCCAGCAGCCCTTTCCCCACGACGCCCTCGAGAACACGATTGTGGCATCGTGGCGAAGATTTTTCCCGAGATCGGCGAAGCGAGCCAAGATGTGTTCCCCGTTGGTGTGGTCGAAATTGAGCTGAGGGCGAAGATTGACCTCGATCTTCGCGCGCCGTTCCTGAAGGGACACCGCCTTGACGCCATAGAGCGTATGGCATTTGCCCGTTTCGCCCTCTACCATGGGGACGTTCGTTTCGCGGCCCGAGCTCATAAAACGGCTCCAGTCCAGCGTTATCCTTTTCCAGCGTTGCATTTTTTATCTCCAAGCTGTCTATGTAACCTGCCGAAGCAGGCACCCAACATTTGGTTGGATCTTTGAAAACAGCTAAGCCCATACTATCCCCGCTTGTCGCTTTTGGCAACCTAAAATCCCAAAAGGGATTATACTGAAACCATGATGAAAAAATATCTGATTGGCATTGTTGTGCTTGTCGCGATAGTAGTGGTAGCAATCGTCGCCGTGCGCTTCCTTAGCCCGGAAGATACATGGATCTGCGTCAATAATGCGTGGGTAAAACACGGCGTCCCGTCCGCCCCGGCGCCCTTAAGCGGCCGTGGAAATTCAAACGCACTCGCCGCCGACGTCTATCCCCTTTATGGTAGCCTCACATGGGGCACGGTGGTTGCCACGACCTCGCGCTTACTTACAGGCTCCATCGTGACCTCGCAGCCAATAACAAACATTTCTGACATTTCGGCCATTACTGCGCCGTTTGAAAAATACTATAAAGACAAGTTGCAATCGCTTGGTTGGAGCATGGATAATTCGCAGGCGGCGGGCGGACCGGGATCCGATGTTACGGGATATAAAAAAGGCGATGAATATATTATTCTCAGCTATCGAACCGTATTCCATGGCGGGGGCGCAAACGAACCCGTTGCGTGCCCATGCGATACTTCGTTTTCTGTCTTCACCGGCGGACTGCTCGATGCGGGTTATAAAAACGCGCAATATTTTGGGAATGAGGCGGTTGGTGACTTGAATGGCGACGGCGCGGCCGACACGGCGTTCCTGCTTTCACGCGCGAGCGGTACGAGCTTCTCTTATTATGTTGCGGTCAAACTTAAAACCGCCGCTGGTTATTACGGCACGAATGCAATACTACTCGGAACCAACATCGCACCGCAAACCACGGAAGTTCAGAACGGCGAGCTCATCGTCAATTACGCCGAACGAGCAACGGATGGTAGCGCCTCGGTGGGCGTATCAAAATATTTCAAAATGGTTGGCAACGAATTAATTCCGGCGTAGTGCTTAGTGCCGCGTGAGATGCTCCTTGTCTTCGTCGTCATCGTCCTCCTCTTTCGGGACGTCTTGCGCTGCTGCCGCCGTTGCCGCAGCGAGATCGGCACGCAACGATGCTTTGATCGCATTGCGGAATTCGTTGATATCGACTTCTTCTTTTTCCCTTGATTGAGGCGATTTTGTTCGCGCAGTACGTGTGACCGTTCTTAGGTCGGAAAGTGAAAGCGTTGGTCCGGTCGGTTGATCCTCGTGGGACGCTACGGGTGTCATTATCCGCGGCGCGGGTGCTGGTGCGGGCGACATCGGTCTTGGCTGCATTGGCGCGGCCGCAGGTGCGGGCGCTGCTGGCACTACCGCACCCGGCACTATGCGTTGCGGAGCCGCCTGTGGCCGCTCATATGGCTGCATTTGTGGCTGCGGTTGTGGTTGCGGCGCAAATTCCCGCTCCGGCGTCGATTCCGGAAACTCAATACCAAGATTGCCAAGATCGTCGGCGTATTTTTTCTGCGTACGTCGTGCGGCAGGCATGCGCGGCATTCGCACCGGTTGCAACTCACCCGCCTCAATCTTCTTCAGACAATCGCGGCAATAAATGGGCCGGCCGGGGGTGGGCTCAAATGGCACCGTCGTGGTTTTTCCACAAGAAGAGCAAACGACTTCGTGCTTCACCATGCTGCCATTGCCGCTGCCGCCGGCCCCTCCGGCACCGCGGCTAGAAGACGCACCGCCAGCCCCTGGTATCGCCGCCATCCCCATGCCGGCTCCCGCAGTGCCGTCCACTTCACCTGAAGGCCCCATGATGCCGCTCCACCGATTGATCTCCGCCTCTACAACGGCACGCGGCCGCGAATATCGCTTCTGGGACATTTTAATGATCTCCGATTCCACAACCGCCGAGGTCTTCAGGTTGAACGGCGGGAGCGTGGCCGCGGAAAATGGCCGCGCCGTCACGCCGTCAACCATTAGCTTTAGATAAATGCGATAGTTCGGCAAATTCACAATATCCGGGATCTCAAGTTCCGGCGTAAATTCATTTTCCAAAAATTCGGCATCGGCGGC
>CAZNYI010000010.1:5953-7910 GCA_964577245.1 uncultured Candidatus Saccharibacteria bacterium | reverse complement strand
TCCACGAGCTCGCCGTGCGGGTCAACAACGCAAAGCCCCTCGCCGTTCGCGATGTCTTGTACGATCAAATTATTCAAAAGCGCACTTTTGCCGCAGCCCGTCTTCCCTATTATGTAAGTATGCTGGCGGCGGTCAACCCGCTTCATACCAAAAAGCCGATCCTGGTTGCGGAAATCGGTTCGTGCGAAATAGACTACGTTTTTTTCAGGGGCGTCATCCATACTAAGCACATTATATCACGAATTCCGTCTTGTAGCACGCCTCGCAATACAAAATCTCCGGGCGGCCAGGGGCATAGGAGGTTTCGAATTCATTGCTGCAGTACCCGTCCACATGATGCGCGTGCTCTTGCTGCTTACACATGCACGAACGGTGCCAAAGGCGGTTGGGACCACGCGCGGCGAATCGCCGCTCGTGACGGCACTCAGGGCACAAGCGCGGCACGGGGATAGAGAGCTTTTTATAGAACGCGAATTCGTTAGGGATGATAAGATAATTCCGCTTGCAATTCGCGCACGTGAAAACGTGGTGCGTCGGGTCGAACCCTTCATAATGGTCGGGCACTTTATCCCACCCGATTGTCCCCTTGCCGTGCGTACCGCGCGGATAGTCTTCCCACTGATAACCACGCTCGAGCGCTTCGCCCTTGGTAAGCGGAAACTGCTCTTGCGCCGCGCTTTCGTTATAGCCGAACGTGCTGAACGAAGCCGGGAAGAACTCGCCATATTCTCCCCGTGCCCGCATGTCCGTAATGATCGCTTCTTTCAGTGCTTCAAAGTCTTCTTTACTATACTGCTGGTTCAAAATGCAATAGTCCTTTTTGCGCAAACCAACCGAGCCAAAACAATTATTCGAATTGAAGCAATAATATGAATACCAAAGGAACGTAGAGCTCCACGAAACGCACGAGGAAATATAATGGAAGGTATCGATGCCCGTGTTAATTGAGTTATACATCATTTCGGAATTGCGGCCCGAAGTGTCAACGTCCATGCAATCCTTTGCATTACGCCATACGTGCACCCCATAGCGGCAATCCTCGGCGTCATACGAATGGAAACAGCGCACGCAGTTCTTCGCGTCATTGATATAATTCCCCGTACAACCGGGTGCGTTTATGATTTCGGCAAATTTGCGGGGTTGGGCGATCGCGAAATCATGAAATTTTCTGCGCAGCGCCTCAACGCCCGCGGCGGTGTCCAGGCGCGCGTTTTCGATAAACTGTTCGTATTCCTCGCGGCTCACCGGGCGATTAAAAATATGGTATTTTTTACTACGCAGGTTCACGCAGCCAATGCAATTTGTGCAATCACGGCAATCAAGCAAGAAATAACTATCGCGCGAGTCGTGGCATCCTTTGCAATAAAAAAGCTTGTTTGAATTGTAGCAATCATCGCTTTCATAACAAAGCTCGGATTGATGCGCAAAAGAGGTGTCCACACAATCGCGGCATTGCTGGATCCAATAGCAATGGGTGCACCCTTCGTTATTCGACGACTCCACGATCATGTAACAATCTTTATTGTCTGCAGAAATGTTCACGTAATCCGAGTTTACGCTGCGAACATATATCAACGATATTTTTGGCACTGCCTTCCAGAGCTCTTCGAATTGTTCCAAGAATGAACGAGAGGGATCGTAGGCGCGACCATACTCACGCGCATCCCAATCGTCCGAGAACCAACAGTCGTAGCAATACACTACATATGGCTTGTTCGGACTGTACATCGAAATGACCTCTTTGCCGCACTTGTCGCACTTTCTCTTATAGTAAGAACGCTCGTTTTTAAACGCGAGTCGCCGCTGTGCGCGGCATGGCGGGCACAGTTTCGGCGACGGTACGTCAAATTTCCCGTAGAACACAAGGTCCTCCGGCTCTATGGTAAACGCCGTCTTACAGGCAACGCATTCTTTCGCCTCCACTGCCATACCACCATTATACTACCTCCGCGTTATA
>CAZNYI010000010.1:0-5853 GCA_964577245.1 uncultured Candidatus Saccharibacteria bacterium | reverse complement strand
CGTAAAAGATCCAGTTCCGCTTGAATGATTCGAAACGGCCCCTTGCAATCAGCGCATTCAATGATCTCGCTCAAAATGGAATCCTTCATGTCTAAAATGCTGTCGGGGATATCCCCTGCTTTTATAGTTACGCTATAGGCCTTCGGTTGCGCTTCACGCCATTTGAATCCATGCTTCTCGGCTTCCGTCTGATTCAATGGGATAAAATCAAGAACATAACTTTCGTTGTAGCTAAAAAGCGAGAACTCCGGCGGGAAAAATTCACCGTATGGATACTTACGACCCATTGCATCTTTATATGGTCGTTCATTCATATCATCGATGATCTTCGCCCGTAGCGCCTCATATTCGCCCTTCTCATATTCTTTGTTCAAAATGCAATAGTGCTTGTTGCGAATATTCGCGCAGCCGAATATCGAGGACGATGACATAGCGACCAAAGAATACTCAATATCGCGCACATTCGGCCATGCTTGAGAAGAAAACTTTACGTTGCTCGCCCCTTCGCCGGCAGTCGCCACTTCATAGCACCGCTCTGCGCCATTGCCCCACGCGGTGTAGTCGTAGGAATCTTTTACGCCCGGCATGGTCATGATCTGGCAATAGCGGGAGTTCTCCGCACCATGCACCACGTCAAAAAGATCTTTTGAATTCTTTGATTCGTATACATATTCACCCGTGACGTTCATGTTCCGAAGCGAATGCGCATAGCGATACGGGAACGTAAGCCAGAATACGCGGGCGCGCTCTTTGAGCGCCACAAGGTGCTCGTATGAATCCACCCGGAACTCCGCGAGTTTTTTATCATATTCCTCTTTTGAATACGACTGGTTCCAGATATGATATCGCTTATTGCGGAGCCCGATGCAGCCAAAACAGTCGGAGCATCCGGCGCAATCTTTGCAAAACGCAATATTGTGGCAGTTTTCCGAATCTTCGCAAAAGAAAGCGCGGAAACACTTCCCGGAAACAATAAGGCCATAGCACAATTCCGAATAACCGAACATCGTTCCGTCCATCGAATCCTTGTTGTGCAGAAGCACTTCGGAATACAATACGTTCTCGCATTCGTCGGCAAAGAAAATAAGGTAGCAATTTTTTGCCGTGGCCGCATTATTAACGTAATCGGAATTTACGAGCGTGGGATAGCTCACGCACAATGCCATCTGCGGCGTCGCCTCATTAAGCTCTTTCACCTGCGCGAGAAACGGCCGCGAAGGATCGTATGCCCTTGCATATTGCGTTGCGTCCCACTGGTCGCTCCACCAGCAATTATTGCAATACACAGTAAGCTTGCTTTCCGCCGGATACATCGAAACGACGCTTTTTTTGCAGAGATCGCAGGCCCGCTTATAGAGCGTGCGGTTGCCCATAAACACCATGCGCCGCTGGAGCCGGCAGTGCGGGCACCACGTGGGCGGCGGCACCTGCATGTTTTCGTAGAACGCAAAATCCTCGGGTTCAATCGCAAATGGCGCTTTGCAATTCTGGCAATTTCGCGTCTCGGTGGTCATCGTCTTATATTATCTATTCTACACGATTTCCGCGTTATAGCATTGCTCGCAATAGACGATCTCGGGTCGTTCCGGCGCATAGGTGGTTTTGAATTCGTTGACACAGTGACCGTCACCATGAAAATGCTTTGCGGAGTTTTTATATATTCCGTTCTCGCTTTCTCCCCCTTTGCATTGGCACGTACGACTCCACAACTTTAGAGGATTTCTTAGCTTGAGACGCCCATGGTGCCTGCAATTCGGGCAAAGATCAGGGAGCGGTACGCCGATCTTTTTATAAAGTTGAAGTTCTTGAGGGATGATCTTGAATGCGATCGTACATTGATCGTTGCAGTCGCCCCCGTGCTTGCAAGCAATAACGTCTGCGATTATCGAACCAGGAACGTCTGCTATATTTTGCGGAACATCCTCCGTCTTCATGCTTATGTGATAATCCCGCTCTTCTGAATTTCGCCAAAGAAAACCTCTCTGTAACGCTTCTTTTTTTGTTAACGGGAAATAGTCCTGAACTGCCGATTCGTTGTAGGCAAACGGAGAAAGCTCTGCGGGGAAAAATTCTCCATATTCACATGCCTTATCCATCTGCACTTCAATCCGCGCGATCAGAGCAATATACCCTTCTTTTGTGTATTGCTTATTGAGGATGCAATACTGCTTATTACGGAGCCCCACGCAACCGAAACAATTTGAACAGTTCCTTAAAAAGTAACAATAACGAAGCGCAAAGCCATCCCACACGTTTCCGGAAAACGCGGCGTCTTGCAAATTACTCCCGGCATCCATCACTTCATAACAATTTTCTATATTTACACCGACCGCGAAAGCGTCGTGAACATTTCGCATATCGGTAACGCCATAGATCACAAAGCGGGAATCCTCCATTGGGCCTTCAATATCAAAACAGTCGTGGGAATTTTTCACTTCTTTCAGATAGTCGCCAGTGGAATTCACGGTGTGGCGCGAGTTGGAAAACTTTCGCGGATACCCGAGCATCAACTTCGCACATTGCTCCGCAAACTTCTGTCGGCCCGTCCGCGTATGCAATCCCAAACCCTCACATCTTATCTTATATTCAGTCGCGGAATACTTTTCATTCAAGATGCAATATTTCGCATTTCGTAATCCAACGCAGCCTACACAATTTTGACAGTTGCGACAATCATAAGAATATTCGCAATTCATGCATGCGTCAGAAAGTATAAGGTTGTCGCTGTCATAGCATCCCTCACAATCAACCAATTCGTAACAATTCTCATTTTTTGCCGCACCGAGCATGTCGCAGCAATTCCTGTTGTGAATTGAGTGATACAAATAAGCCGTGTCTTCGTTCATGTCGCTCGCGAAGTTCAAATAGCAATTCTTGGATTGATAGGTAAAATTGCAATAGTCGCTGTTCACAGCGTCAATATTGATAAGCGCAGGGGTAGGCGTTTCATAAAGAAGCGCTTTCCACTGGTCAAAAAAAGGACGCGAGAAATCGTACTCTCGTCCGTATTGCATCGGATCCCACTCATCGCTCCACCAATATTTGTGATCGTAGACCGTAACCGGTGACTGAGGAGAATACATAGAGATAAGCATCTCATCGTGGCCAGGGACGTCACACTTTCTGCGATGGAGCGTTCGTTCATTGCGCCAGATTAAACGTCTTACGCGACGACAATCAACGCACAATGTCGGCGGCGGAACCTTCATTTTTTCGTAAAACACAAAATCTTCCGGCTCAATTATGAACGTCTGCTTGCAGTTTTGACATATTTTCGTTTCTGCCTCCATGTTCGTATTCTATACCATCTCCGCGTTATAGCACGCTTCGCA
This sequence comes from uncultured Candidatus Saccharibacteria bacterium, assembly GCA_964577245.1. Classification (GTDB taxonomy): domain Bacteria; phylum Patescibacteriota; class Minisyncoccia; order UBA6257; family 2-01-FULL-56-20; genus CAVYIK01. The sequence continues at coordinate 2,521 of CAZNYI010000010.1, read as the reverse complement.
ATATACTATTTCCGGTCTTTCCGGCGCATAGGAAGTTTCAAATGCTATCGGGCACGCGGTAGTGCCATGGGAATGCGCGACGGTATTTTTATAAACGCCGTTCGCTGACTGTACGCCGCCACAGGTGCACTGCCGGTGCCACAGCGAATACGGATTTCCAAATTTTGTCCGGGCATCGTGTCGGCAGAAGAAACATTCCCGCGGGATGGGTATTTTCATCTTGCGGTAGAACTGCAATTCTTGCAAAACGATGCGATAATTACGGCCGCACACGGCGCACGCGAGCAGTTCGTTCAAAATAGAATCCGGAATATCGTTTATACTTTCCGGAATGTCCGCGAGCTTCACCGTTTCTTTGCCAATCGTGATCTGGAACTTTTCCTGCCAGCCAAACCCGCGTGCAAGTGCTTCTTCCCTCTCTAATGGGGATGATTCTTGTGCAAGGGTCTCGTTATAGCCGAAGTACGAAAGTTCCGCTGGAAAAAACTCTCCGAAACGATAAAGATTCCCTCTTTTATCCCGATACGGAGCGGCGCCCATCTGCGCAATGATCTCCCCCTGCAGCTTTTCATATTCCGCCTTGTCGTACGGCTTGTTCAAAATGCAATATTCCGCCGACTTCAACCCGCAGCAACCGAAAAGATTTTTGGACGAGTGGCAGCCGTCCACATACGACACGTTGTGATTTTTCCACGAAAAAATCGCAAAGCGCGACTGGTACGAATGGTCCGGTGTTAACCCTTCATAGCATTGGTCCAATTCGCCGCCTACCGAGAGGTCATAACTGCCCTTCGGCGTATCGCAGTTCTCCGCCCAGCGGCAATCCTCCGGCCGTTGCACATTGAAACAATCCTTTGAATTTTTGCCGTTAAAAAGTTCGTCGCCCACGCAATTCACGCAGTTGCGAAGCCGGGAGAATTTGCGCGGGTACCGCAGAAGCATCGGCTCGAACTCTTTTTGTGCGCGAGCGACGCCGCTTGCGGTGTCCAACCGGTATTCCGTAAGTATTTTTTCGTATTCGGTTTTTGAATATTGCCTATTTTTAAAGCAGTAGCGCTTGTGCCGGACCCCCACGCACATAAAGCAATCGGAGCTGTCGCGGCAGTCGTAGCAAAACGCGCAATTCGAGAGAGTCATGGAATAATAGACGTTGCGGCATTCATAACAACGCTCGGTCTGCACCGTTTCGTAAATGCGTTCGCAATTACCCATACTGTTCGTTGAATCCACGATCTCTTTGCCGCTGATCATATAGTGGCCGTAAAGGCAATCTTCCACCTTCCATGCCACAAAAACCATGTAACAATTCTTGCCGAACGCAAAGTCGTGGGTGTATTCCGAATTCGTGCTCGCTATACCGTCGTCGTTTACCATCGCAAGGACCGGAACCCGGTTCTGCAATTCTTTGAACTGCTCGAAGAAATTGCGGGCCGGATCGTATTCCTGCGCATACTGCTTTGGATCCCACTTGTCCGACCACCAGCATTTCTGGCAATAGACCGGGAACGGCTTATCGGTTGAATAAAGCGATACGATCGGCTTTTTACAGAGATCGCACGTGCGCGAGTGGAGCATCATCTCGTTTCGCCACGCAAGACGCCTCTGTTTGCGGCATTGCGGGCAGAACGTTGGCGCTGGAACTCCAACCTTCTCGTAGAACGAAAAATCGTCGGGCTCGATGATGAACGCCGTCTTACAATTTTGGCAGGTCATTATGGGTTTATTATACCTGTTTTCTCTCGCGCATTATATTTTTTGACGAAACGCTCGGCTTATGTTAAAATCGGCGCAGTAGCACGAATCCAAAAAACGAGAGGAGGGGTCTCATGCGAGAGATCGCCGTGTTATGCACCGCATTCGCATCCGCCTTCCTAACGGTTTGGATGTCGGTGCGATACTGCAAGATGATTAGAGACGGAACGGCGGAGCCGCGCCTCACTACCTGGATCATTTTCGAGATCGGGGTGGTGATGAGCCTGGTCGCCTACTGCACTTCGCGGGAGCACAATCTCGTGGAGAACATCAATAACGTGGCAGACAGTGTGACCGTCACCGCCATCCTCGTCACGCTTCTTATAAAGCACCGGCAAGGCGGCGGGATCCATTTCAACAACCGAGAGTGGTGGGCGCTCCGGGTGGCAATGGCCGCTTTCGTACTGTGGGCACTCATCCGCGTTCCATGGGTCGGCGTCGCGGGATTTCAGTTTGTCATGATCGTCGCCTACTTGCCGATGCTTGACCGGCTCTGGCCCGAGCGAAAGAAAAGCCCGGAGCCGTTCGGCAACTGGGCCATGAGCGCGACGGCGAGTGCGATTGCGTGCTGCACGGCACTCATCAGTGGGAACCGCCTCGCCGTGATATATCCGCTCCGTTCCGCGCTCTTCTGTATTTTCGTCCTCTGGCTCATCAAGAGGATCGAGCACAAGAGCAAGCACGTCTAACGCCCGATCGGCACATCACCGGTCGGGCTTTTTTATTTTATAAAATTTTAATGGGTGGTATGGTATGGTGGCTGCATGAT
>CAZNYI010000009.1:10549-22160 GCA_964577245.1 uncultured Candidatus Saccharibacteria bacterium | reverse complement strand
GAGGAATATGAGGCAGAAAAAACCCGCGCGGAACTTTTGGGGACGACCGCCGGGTTGTGGGGAAAGTTGGAAATGATCTGGAGCAACATCAGCTTCTTTCAGCGCATGATCGTGTTTCTCACGCAGCTTGCGGTCTTTATCCTTTCCGTGCAGTTCGTGGCGAATGGCACGCTCACGATCGGTCAACTCGTGGCGCTGAACGGTTATGCCATGATGTTCTTCGGCCCGTTTGTTTCGTTGGGCTATAGCTGGCAGACTATTCAGAACGGCATCAATGCCGCCGCGCACGCGGATGAGATCTTCCGCGAACCGATCGAAGATTATTCGCCGAAAGGCGCGGCCGCGCTCGGCCGCATCACAGGCACCGTTGATTTCCGCAACGTCTCGTTCCGCTATGGTGCGCGCCAACCCATGGTGCTTGATGACATTACCTTCACGGCGCGGCCCGGCGAGATCGTGGCGCTCGTCGGCGAATCCGGCGTGGGGAAAAGCACGGCGATCTCGTTAATCTCGGGCTACCACTTCCCAACCGAAGGCGCGGTTCTGATCGACGGAACGGACACGCGCACGATCAGGCTCACCGATCTGCGCCGGCAGATCGCAATCGTTCCGCAAGAAGTGGCGCTCTTTAATGATTCGCTCAAAACGAATATCCGTTATGGATCGTTTGATGCGTCGAACGACGCAGTCTTTCGTGCGGCGCGCGAAGCTCACCTCGCCGAGTTTATAGAGGGACTCCCTGACAAATATGAAACGACGGTCGGCGAACGCGGAATAAAATTGTCGGTGGGGCAAAAGCAACGCGTGGCGATCGCACGCGCGATCTTGCGCAATCCAACCATTTTGATCTTAGACGAACCGACGAGCGCGCTGGACGCTAAAACCGAAAAGATCGTGACCGGCGCCTTGGAGAAATTAATGAAGGATCGTACTACGTTCATCATTGCCCACCGCCTCTCGACCGTCCGCAAAGCCGACATTATTTTGGTTTTTGAAAAAGGAAAAATTGTGGAGCAAGGATCGCACGACGCGCTCGTGGCGCGCAAGGACGGCGTCTATCAGCGGCTCTATGAATATCAGATAGGACTGCATTAACGGGCCAAAACCCGACCCCGGAGGCCTCAAAAGTTCACTATTTCTTCATATATATCCTCACATTTTGGCTGGTTTGACAAGATGCGACAGTAGTAGTATAATTGGAGGTAGCAGTGTACGACTGTAGTACGCAGGGACCAATAAGCCCTGCCACTTGAAAATAAAGGAGAAGGACGATATGACAAAAACGATTGCGGCCCTAAAGGCCCTCGTCGTCCTTGCCGCTGTGGCAGGGACGTTGACTTCTTTGGGTTGCCCTGGCGGCAGCGGTGGTGGAAGTGTTGGCGATCCTACGCCGACCCCGACACCGATCGCAACCCCAACGCCAACCCCGACACCAACCCCGACCCCCACGCCTACGCCTTCGCCGACGCCGAGAATTGATTCGGTAGTGCGAAACATCGCGTGGGTGGACATTCTGGCAATGGTCGATCCCAGCAAGGCTGAGTTCCTATATAGCGTGAACGGGAGCGACCTTGCGGGGTGCACGCTGCACTCCAACATGTTCCCGGACATTCCCCCGACGGGAAATCCGACCACGATATCGCTCATCAGCTGGTTCGGCGCTTCCGTTTACAATCCACAGTGGCTGTCGTACCAGTGCGATGCATCGAACACGATGTCGATTGCCTTCATCGGCGACCCGAACATCGGCGCAGTCGGACCAACCGGGGAAGTGTATCACGTGGACCTACCCACAGGACGCGTTTCAGGATTCACACCGACCTCAACCGGGCTGGTGCTAGCCGACAGTTTCACCACGGGAACCGCCAGTGGTATCGCCGTAGACGACAAAACAGGAAACATTCTCGTCGACGGGATCGTGTACGACAACAAAGGCAAGATCGTCACCATGGCCACGGGGATACCTGACGCAAGAAGCATTGCCCACGCCGCGAAAAACGGAATCGGCGGCCTCCTGTGGTCCGACGGCACGGCATCGTTCTTTAGTATGGCAGCGAATCCGCAGGGTAGTTCCCCAGCGGTAAACACGTTGCCAATTGGGAAAGATGCCCACGCCATGACCATGATGGTAGTCGGCAATAAAACGGTTGCCGCGGTCTACTCCAGCGAGGACACAACGCTCTGGCTGGTAGACACTGCCACTGGCTCTATTGGGAGATTCCTAGCATTACCGAACATCCTCCCGGCGACCCAGGTCCTCGGAAAGCACGATGGCAGAGGTGGCTGGTGGTTGACGGGATTCAGTTCCGGCTCCGCAGCTGGAACCGTCGGAATGCTTACGGGCGCCGATGAAATGTTGACATTCGTGAATGTCCCAACTGACCCCGGCCTGTCGCTGACCATCACGAGCCAGACGGACCTGAACCACTTCCTGGAAAACGGAGACTACCCGATCCGCTTGATCGCGAATGAAAAAGCGGGAGTAGCGGGCATCGCGCTCGCAAACCCCGTCGCCGCCGTAAGTAAGGTGGCCACCGCGACCATAGCCGGTGCAGTAACCCTGCCGACCACAACTTCGCCGTTGTTGGCATCCGGATTCGGTGTTTCCCCGGATGGCACGACCTACTACGCAACGATGAATAGTCAGGGAGGAACGTTCTCTGTAGCGGCTCCCATCTCTCACTTCATCGTGGCTCCGCCTCTTTTCGACAGCGAACCGGTCACGCCAGCGACAGTCACAACGGCGGCCCCGGCTACGCCCACGGCAATCGCCAATCCTATCTTCTTCATTCCGCAAGACAACAAGACGGAAGACGAAGAAAAGGACGGCGATTCGCCAGCACCTTCTCCTCGCTAAGCAGTAACGCAATATCTCAAGCCCCAGGCAGTATGTCCTGGGGCTCGCTTTATCCACCGTTTCCCTGCGCACCTTTCATAATTGACGATTTGCTATAATAGAGGGTATGGAAACAAATATAAATAGTAGGCGGTGGCTCATGTGGGGGGTTGCAGCGGTCGTAGTGCTCGTGCTCATCATCTTGGGCGCGTGGTGGTATGGCGGATCTTCCCGCGTGCCGCAGGGCATGCCGGCGTTTGCGCCAAGTGGGCAACTTGCAAACGGTTTTCCAAAAGAGCTTATTCTCGATTCGCTTGCAAGCGTTTCGCAAAGTTACAACATAAACTACAGCACGACCACGAACCAATACACAGCACAGTTCAATTCCTCCAGTTCCGTGGCCGATCTTTATAATGAATACCTAACCTACCTTCCGGCGCACGGCTGGCCGGTGACGAACAACGTTACGAAATATAAAAACTTGCGCGGCCTTTACGCGGAAAACGCGTCGTCCGTGGTGAGCGTCGCGATCGTCGTCCAAGGGGCGGGGTCGCAGGCGACGGTAACGTATTTAATAAAATAAAAATATGAACAAAAAAATCTTTGCGGTAGCGCTTGGTGGTGCGGCGATCCTCGGCGGATTATCCATCGGCTTGTTCGCGTCGCCTTCCCCCGCCGCCGCCGCCGGCGCACCAACCATTAGTTTTGTCGGAGGCGTTGTAACGTCCAATAAAAATCAAATCCCTGGTTTCAATTTTTATTTCCCCACGCCCGGCGATGATGGAGAAGGTGCAGTCATCATTAAGGGTAGTAATTTCATCTGCGACAGCACCACGAACGATACCGCTGACACGGTAACGATCGACGGCGTGACGGCTTCCGTCGGCGTATCTTGCTTTTACGGTACTCAGCTTACGTTCGTGGGCCTCTCACAGGCCGTTTTGACGAGCCCAGGTCCGTCGCGTCACACCGTGACCGTGACTAATGCGGGAGGCACCGCGACCTCTGCATTCTGGGTGATCCCCGACGAACCCAGTTTCAACCTTACCAAATATTCCGTCTCGGCAATCTCTGGCGGGTATTATTATACCTTCACGATACCGGGAACCGGATGCAACATCGGCTATGGCTCGGGTCAGCAGTGGTCGTGCAACTCAGCAAATATAACTACCTATCTTCCTTATGTGCCGAGCGACTGGAGCGCGCACGCCAGCAATGGCATTGGTAATTTTTCTGGAAGCGCCCCTTCAAGCTGCACTCTTCCTCCGAACACCCCCGCCGCGTGTGGTGCGAACGGAGAACTCTTTGGCGCTCCGTTTAACGCTCAAAATTGCGCCGCGCAGAGTCTAAATCAAGCAGTCAACGTGGGCGCCGGGCAGACCTATTTCACCTCGGGCGGCCCGGGCACCAACTGTTCGGGAGGTAGCTTTACCATTGGTGGCAGCTTCCACTTGACCGCGTGCCAGCCCGGCTATACCGCAGGCGATGGCACGTGCACGCAATCCGCGCAAAATAACGGCATTATCAATGTTTCCTCTATAAATTCCGCTAACCAGCATTCAGTCAACGCAAGCTGGGGCTTTGTAGCGCCTCCGGGGAGCGACCCTTGCACGGCCGGTCATGGTAGCTACTGCGGTACTAGCGTTTATGCCACGCAAGGGACCTATACCGGATTGAACGCGAACGACTCCTCGTATTCGCCAATCCCCATCAACGCCAAAGATCCGGCGGGTCAGTTCTCTATGAACTCGGTTGAAAATGAAGGCGCCCCATCGCATCACATTACAACGCCGAACGTATTTGCGCTGTTACAAAACGCCCTCTCTTCAGTTCCAACTGCAAACGCGGCCGACGTTTCCCCAATAAGCAGTTCTCTTACCCATTCTTCGCCCACTGCAAATTTTACCATTGCATGGGATCCGCTTGCCAAGATGACCGCAACCCCATCGCAGTCACTTTCCAACCTAAGCCCAATCAATACAAGCGGGCAAGTGACAATAGAAAATAGCGGCACCGAAGGATCGGTTCTTAGCGGCCTAGCAGTCCAATCAATAAACTATTCCTATGGAAGTGGATGGCTTTCGGTAGCTTCCCTTGCTGGCATTTCTCTTAGCCAGGGGCAGCCAGGTAAGAACATCACGATAACCGCAGATCCCAGCAATCTTACCTCTGCGGGCTCACCATATTTTGCCACCATAAAATTCACGGGGCAGTCTACGGGCAATCCTACCAGCGATTATTCATCACAGAATTTAACCAAAGACGTCACCGTTACCCTCGTCGTCCCCTCCTCGGGCGGCCCCGGCAACCCGGGCGGCCCGCTCGCCTGTACCACCCCCGGGATCATCATGCCGATTGGCCAGGTCACCTTCACGGCAACCGGCGGGACCGGCACGTATTCTTCCTGGTCAGCGCCGACCGGAGTGCCCACATCGGGCGGCGCCGGCGCCACCTTCTCGTCACTGTTTGCCACCACGGGAAACGACACCGTGACCGTGACGGACTCAAGTGGCAAATCGGCGAGCTGTTCCGTTACGATGGGAATACCGCCGACAGTCGCCCTTTCTCTCTCTCAAACTCCGATGACCGTAGGACAATCAGACACGCTTTCATGGATAACTACCAACGCTAATTCGTGTACGGCAACTGCTTCTCCCACACAAGCCAATTGGTCCGGCAGCGAACCAACCAACGGCTCTCTCGAGGTGTCGCCCGCCGTCGGGACTTACGTCTACACATTAACCTGTCTCGGCAATAATGGTTTAACCAACTCGGACAGTAAAACGCTCGTCGTAAATTCGGCACCCGCCGCCGGCAGCATCACCGTGAGTTCGGTTAACGTAGACACGGGCGGCGGCGTGGTTGATGGCGCCGGCTGGAAGCTCACCGGCAATGGCACGCAAACCGACAGCAGTCTTCAACAGAAAACGTATACCAGCGAACCCGCTGGTAGCTACTCACTTTCGGCAAATACCACTCCGGCGCCCGCGGGATATGTCTTCAATGATATTTTCGTAAACGGCGGTGGACAGTTTGCTTCCGCGGCGAACCCTGCCCAAGGTACCCTAACGTCGGGCGGATCACTTACCTATTACATCCGGTGGAAAGCAACGACGGCTGGGACATCCCCCACGTGCAGTCCCTTCCCATTGACCGTGGCGACCAACCAGTCGGTCACCTTCACCGCAACCGGAGGAAGCGGGAGCTATTCTTCATGGTCAGCCGTGGGCGGCTCGTCATCGTCTGGCGGTGCCGGTGCCACCTTCTCTACTTCGTATACGACCACGGGGAGCAAGACCGTGACCGTGACGGACTCCAATAGCAATTCGGGTACTTGTTTGGTAACGGTAACGCCACCACTCGCGCCAACCGCTACACTCACCGCTTCGCCCGCATCGGGTTGCGGTGTTTACACGGGAGCAATCACCGCCGGATCGAGCGTGGACTGGAACCTCTATGTAACTGATCCGGGAACCAGCACGTTGAAACTCAACATCGGTGGCGCGGCAAACACGGCGCAGACCGAAAATCCAAACTGGCTCGTGCCCGGCCTCACCTTCACCCTCAAAGCACAAAGCGACGGGAGCGTCTTAAAGACACTCACCCTGGGATCAAGTTGCCAGAAGCCCACGATCGCCCTGACCGCCTCCCCCACCTCCATCACGCTCGGGCAATCGGCATCGCTCTTCTGGGACACGGCGAACGCGACCGTTTGCACTGCGGTCGCCACGCCCGTAGAAAACGACTGGTCCGGCGCACAGCCAACGGGCGCAGGCCAGCAGCAGCCGATCAGCCCCACAACCGTCGGTCCGCATACCTACACCCTAAACTGCACGGGTCCCGGGGGAAACTCCATAGACAACGCGACCATCACCGTGACGCCCGTCAACAATCCATCCTCGCTCACCTGTAGTCCCGCGAGCCAGAACGCAAAAACGGACGACACGGTCTTCTTCACCGCTGGCGGTGGAAGCGGTGCCTACTCCTGGACTTCTACTGGCGCGAGCCCCTCGCAGCAAAACGGTTCTCGCTTCCAAACCACATATCCTTCAGTGGGTAGCTATACGGCGACCGTGAACGACGGCGCAAATTCAAAAACGTGTGACATAACCGTCACCCAGGGATCGGGAAACCCCAACTCCTCGATCGGTAGCGTCTCTGCCGCCTGCGACCCGACCTCAATATCGATTGGCGACCATTCATCGTGCAATGCAACGGTAACCGGCGTCGGCAATTATAGCTCTGCGGTTACATGGTCGGTGGTAAGCGGCGGCGGGTCAATCGACGCGAGCGGCCGCTACACCGCGCCAGGAAACACTGGCACCGTGACCGTGAAAGCGGTCAGTACCCAAGACCCGACAAAATCAGGAACGACAAACGTGACCGTAACGGGCGGTGGCGGACCGATCGGCATAACCCCAGGGGGGCCTGGTGGCGGAATCATACCGGTAGGCATTGACCTGCCGATTGTGGGCAGTGGCGGTTGCGGAAACTACACATGGTCTTCAACGGGTCCGGCAAGCCCCGCCACCGGCGCGGGGAACACTTACACGGTTTCCTACTCCGCGTCGGGATTGTTTACGGTAACGCTCACCGACAGCTGTGGGAACAAGGCAACCGCCCCAATCACGGTCATTGCCCCCAACTGCACCTTTACCGCCGATCCAAACCAAATCATCCCGCCACAAACATCTGCGCTTAAGTGGAACTGCACCAATGCCGTATCGTGCACCATAAACGGCGCGGCGGTTCAGTCAAATATGAATGGAACCTCGCTCAGCGGATCGCTTTCCGTCTCACCCACGCAAAACTCGACCTACGCACTCTCATGCCGCGGCTCCGGCGCGGGCGCGGCAAACATCGTGAACGTAACGACGAGCGTGAGCGTCTCCGGCCCGGGTGTCCACGAGACGAACCCCTAGCGTTGCATTTGCCAGCAACACAAACGGCCACTTCGGTGGCCGTTTGTAGTTTATTCCCTCGTCGGCGTCGTTAACCCGACGCTTACTTCGCTGTTTCTTTTCTCAACCGAACCAGCAGTTCTTCTTTTGATTCTTGGATCGCCACTTTTTTGTCCGCGAGTACGCCGAGCGATCGCTTCACTTTTTGAGGATCCAGTGCGGGGTCCGCATACAGCACGTCCGCAACCTCCTCGAAAAGTTCGAAGTTGTGTTTGGCATCAAGCAGTGCCATAAAATTGTGCAGGTCGACCGCGCCGTCGCTTTTCAGACTTGAGCTGGTATCCAAAAAGCTGGCAAGCAGCGCAAGCCCACGCTCTTCTTTTTCCATCTCCCCGAGATGCTTCTGATAGGTGCGCGCATTGGCGTTCTCGAATTGGTACGCAATTTCATGCGCGGCAATCGCCTCAAGCATCGCCGGCGCAATACCGACGTCCTCGCCGAGCCCTTCCAGATACTGTCTTCCTGCCGCACCATGCTGAACGATCCCGCCTCGTTTCGACTGCGATAATTGATAGTACGCAAATCCTTTGACGTTGTTTTCCTTGCAGAACGCGCGCAACGCAACCGGATCTTCCCGCGCCGCTTCGGGAAGACGCCGCCGCCATTCTTCCCATGTTGGTTCATCCACTTCTTTTTTCCCCTCATAACGAATCCTCAAACGGTCCGCTTTTGCAATATCATGAAGGAAGGCATATCGCTCAAGCTCATCGGTTCGCTCGTTCGCAATGGTTTGAAAGCTTTCGCGTATCCCGCCCGGCAATTCATCGGGAAACTCCCCGTTGCGCAACCGATCGATATTGCTTAAAATCCCATCAAGATGCGAGTCCATAAACATACCTTCGTTATGGTGTGGCCCGAATTGCGGCACGCCGAAGCTTTCGATTACCTTGCCACGTAATCCGGCGAGTTTCTCTCCTTGAAAAAGCTGCTCGACGCGGCCCTTGAGGCGCTCAAGGCGTCCCGGCCGCTCGATTGCTTCCCGTTCCGCTTCACCGTCCAAAACGGTTTCCAAATCCGACTCACTGCGAAGCGCTTCTCGTATACGCTCCGCTCTCGCAATAATATCCGAAGTTTTTTTTATTTCTTCGTGTGACATCTGGCGGGGGCGCCAGGATTCGAACCTGGAAGTCAGGATTTGGAGTCCCGCAGTTTGCCGTTGAGCTTACGCCCCCTTATGCCCCAAAAACGCTTTAGCGATTGCTATAAGGCGGCGAGCGAGGTCGCTACTATGATACATAACGGAAACACATCCTTGATAATTCTTATGTATCCGCTTGCCGCTATTAGCTTTTTTGTAAGGCTTAATAAACTGCTGCTTATTAATATCGGTTATTTTTGACCAAAAATCAAGCTGCCTTTTTGACGAATGATATGAATGAAGATGGATACATACTCTAAACTTTTCTTCGTTTAGCTTGAAAGATCCTCTCAACAATCTTAAGAATGTCTTAACGAGATCCGGGTCTGAATTGGTAAACGCCACCCCTTTTGGACTTTTTGCTCCCTCGCACCAATAAAGCATGGCGCACATAAGCCTATTATAGTCTGGCCCTAACCGGATCTCGCGCTTCGCTTCATCCAAATAGCGCACATCGAGCGCCACTGCTTTTGCATGCTTATTTCTCGCACCAATAAACTGCCCACGCTTGATCACGTGCAACAATCTTTTTGTGGCACGCTCGCTCAGGGCCACATCTCGCAACCATAAAGATGCCGTACTTTTCGATATGTTAAAACACTCGCAAATTTCTTTTAGCGAGCGCCCCTTTTTGCGCAGTTGCACTGCTTGATACCGTATTGAATTTGAATATGCCATGACGGTTGCATAACCATCTTGGCATATTCGAGATTAAAAAATTCTTAAAGAAAACTTGACAGCTATTTCCCCGTGATCCGCGCCTCCTTGTGTGCCGTCACCTTTCGGCACCAGCTGCAGAATTTCTTGAATTCAATCTTCCGCTCCACGCTTTTCTTGTTCTTTGAGGTGTAATAATTACGCCGTTTGCAGACGGAACAGCGGAGCGTGATCAATTTGTCGGCCCGTTTAACCTTCGCCATATGGGGATAATGATACTACGGCGCGATGCAAAATGCAACTGCGCACGCAGAGCCGGGCGGGAACCTTATTGAGCCGATGGCCGGATTTGAACCGGCGACCTACTCCTTCATTGCTACCTCAACTTCGCGTGCGCTTATATGAGGATTAGACTGTATCTTGCGCATACCGCTCGCGCGGCGCAGCGTCCCTTGCCAGTCGTTCGGGCGAATCCACATTCGCCACGGTCTTGGCCCTTGCGGGCTATTGACCGTCATTCGGGGTTCGCGAGCAGGTTTCCCCGCCCGTGGGCATGGCCCAGTGGGCCCACCATGGAGTTGCTCTACCAGCTGAGCTACATCGGCACTGCATACAGCCTACCGTAAAAAGGAAAAATGTTCAATAATCACGCCGCGGCATTTTAAATAGTTTTAATGGTGTTTTTGGTACGGTGGCAGGATGGATATCAAAAACATTCTCCATGCGTGCGTGGACGAAATGTATAACATGGAAAAGGGCGCTTTCATTGCCCGCCCCGACGAAGCGTTGCATGTTGGAGACGGGCTGCTAACGCGCAGGCAAATTAAGCATATTATTGAACAGCGAAAAGCGGAGAGAAAATCGGCGGAAGACGTCAAACAAATTCTTGCTTGGGTTCCAGAAGTAATCACCGCTTTTGATTTTGAAATGACGAACTGGAACCAGTCGTATCAAGGGAGCATTGTGCGGGCAAAGATATTTCACGAACACGATCGCGGCCTCGTTGTTGTCATGGACAAGAAAGAATATGACAAAAGAGGCGTCATCACGGCGCATGAATATAGCCCGAAGCACCTTCATCTTCTCCAAAAGAAAAAGCTCGACACAACTGCCGCCGGGAAGACGCCGCACTCGTGAGCTTTCGCGCAGGAGCGATCCTTCCATCGAGCACTATCCTTGTGGATAGCGTCCGCAGTGGGGGGCGATTTTCTGGCCTTCAGCAGCAGATGTGTGGAGCTTTTTCTTATGCCCGCCGTCAACCTTATAACGTCGACAAGGACTTAACCGCCCCGCAGGCATGGCTTTATGATAAACCTCGTTCAGCGGATACGTCAAATTGGCCTTAATGATTTTTTAATGTTGTATAATAGCCACATGGAACTTCAAGTCGGCGTCAAGGCATTCCTCAAAAACAAGGACAGAAAATACCTCCTGGTCCGCCGCTCGTCGGAAAAATATCCCGAGGTCGGGGCGAAATGGGATATCGTGGGTGGCAGGATCATTCCCGGCACGCCACTCATCGACAACTTGAAGCGTGAGATAAAAGAAGAGGTAAATCTGGAACTGACTGAAACGCCAACGCTCGTTGCCGCGCAAGACATTCTACAAATCTCCGACAAACACGTCGTACGGCTGACCTACGTGGGCGTGATAGACGGGCAACCTAAGCTGGATGACGAGCACACCGAATACGGCTGGTTCACCATTGAAGAGATCAAAAAACTGGAGAATGTGGATAAATATTTCAAAGAATTGCTGGACAGCAACCGATTCTAGCTTCTATTGAGCCGGAGAGAGGAGTCGAACCCCCAACCTTTCCCTTACAAAGGGACTGCTCTGCCATTGAGCTACTCCGGCATTTCCATGCGACTCCACTATATTATATGACACCCAAGGTTCTGTAAACACGACCGTGGGCTGTATTTTTAATAGAAACTTTAGTATCATATAACTGTTCTGCATCCTCGCTTGCGGGGGCTAACACAAGAACACTATGCCTAAATTCGTCCATCTTCATAC
>CAZNYI010000009.1:4471-10449 GCA_964577245.1 uncultured Candidatus Saccharibacteria bacterium | reverse complement strand
GAACCGCTCTTGATCGCGCTTTCGAAAGAAACCGGCATTCCGCTCGTGGCCACCCAAGACAGCCACTATCTGCGGTCGGAAGACAACGAATATCATGACGTATTGCTCGCCGTGCAGACCGGCAACAAGCTGGCGGACGATGATCGTATGAGCATGAAGGAAGATGATTTTTCGGTACTCTCGCCGGAAGCGATGATGGAAAAATTCGCCGCCGTACCCGGTGGCGCCGAAGCCGTTGAGCGCACGGCGGAAATCGCGGCGCGCTGCAACGCGGAACTGGAGCTCGGGAAGACGCTATTGCCCGAATTTGCAAAACCCGACGGGAAAACCGCAAATAATTATCTTCGTGAATTAATAGAGGAACGCTTACCGAAACGGTTCCCACCCGAAATGCAAACAGAGGCGCAGAAAAAAGAAATGCGCGATCGCGTGGAATACGAATTCGCCGTCATAGAAAAGACGGGGTTTGCCGATTACTTCCTTATTGTGCAAGACCTCATCATGTGGGCAAAGCTGCACGGCATTGCCGTGGGGCCAGGCCGCGGTTCGGCAGCGGGCAGCATCATTTCATACATCCTCGGCATCACCGAACTCAATCCCCTCACCTACGGCCTACTTTTTGAACGATTCTTAAACCCGGAACGTATCCAGATGCCGGATATTGATATTGACTTTGCGGACGTCCGGCGCGACGAAGTGCTGGCCTACGCGCGCGAAAAATATGGCGACGACCACGTGGCGCGCATCATCACCTTCGGAACCATGGCCGCGCGCGCCGCAATCCGCGACGCTGGCCGCGCCATGGGATATTCCTATGCCTTCTGCGACCAGATCGCAAAGCTGATCCCCTTCAACCCTACGCAGGGCATGAAGGAAGGATGGCTGGACGAATGCCTCCGCAAAGTGGCGGAGCTGAAAGCGCTTTATGACGCGAATCCCGAAGCGAAAAAGCTGATAGATACCGCGCGGCACCTGGAGGGCGTGGCCCGGCACGCCTCGGTGCACGCATGCGGCACCGTGATCGCAAAGGAGCCGCTCATGGAGCGCGTGCCATTGCAATTCGCACCGCAAGACAAAGACATTACGATCACGCAATTTGAAATGCACGCCGTGGAAGATCTCGGCCTTTTGAAGATCGACTTCCTCGGCCTCAAAAATCTCACCATCATTGAAAACGCCATCCGCCTCATTAAAGAACTGCGCGGCGATACGATAGATATTTCAAAGATCCCGCTGGACGACAAAAAAACCTTTGAAGTACTGCAAAAAGCAGATACCACCGGGGTGTTTCAATTTGAGTGTCTTTCGGGCGACACTATTGTTTCAAACACAACCATAAAAAGATTGTACGAGCGGCAAAATAAAAACCGCCTGCTTTCGGTTTATGTTGACCAGGGCAAAGTGCATAAAAACAAAATTCTCGGCATCGCAAAAAGTGGAATAAAAGAGGTCTATGCCCTCATCGCCGAAAATGGTTGGCACATCAAAGCCAGCGCCGAACACCAATTCCTTACCGATAACGGCTGGAAAAAACTGAAGGAAATAAAAGCCGGCGATGCCGTGCTTATGAAAAATAAAGCGAAGCACGTACTTTTGAATACCACTAAACGGAAAACTACAAAAAAAGTATCTGCAAAATCTTTTTTGAAAGAAAATAAAATTCCCGCTGGCTTCGGCTTTATTTCCGTAAAAGAGATCCGTCCGGTTGGCCGCGAAGAAACCTATGACATCGCCATGGAAGCGCCAGGGAACAACTTTATTGCGAACGGCTTTGTAGTGCACAATTCCTCCGGTATGCGCAGATATATGAAAGATATAAAGCCAACCGAGCTTGAAGACCTGATCGCACTCGTGGCACTCTTCCGCCCAGGGCCGCTTGAACTTATTCCCTCTTTCATCAAACGCAAACATGGCAAGGAAAAGATTACCTATCTGCATCCGAAGCTTGAGCCGATCTTGAAGAACACGCACGGCATCGGCGTCTATCAGGAGCAGATGATGCAGATCGCGCGCGACCTTGGCGGCTACACGCTCCCAGAGGCAGACACACTTCGCAAGGCGATCGGCAAAAAGATAAAATCCTTGCTTGACGAGCAAGCGGTAAAGCTCACGCAGGGCATGATCAAGAACGGCATCCCCGAGCGAACGGCAAAGGCCATTTGGGAGCTCTTCCCGCCGTTTGCCAGATATGGATTTAATAAATGTTTGCCCGAAAGCACCACGATACAAGATCCAAAAACCGGTGCGCGGGTAACAATCGGAGAATTGTATCGGCACGAGAAAGAGCTGACCAACACATTCTCGCTTCGGGAAACGAACGGAGCAATCTTCACAAATCGGATTGTTGACATTGTGAATAATGGCGTGAAACCGATTTTTGAGCTTGTGACACGAAGCGGACGGCGCATCAAGGCGACCGCGAATCATCCATTCCTTACCGCAGACGGTTGGAAAAACTTGGAGCAGCTCTCCCCCGACGAACAGATTGCCACACCGCGTATTTTGCCGGAACCAACGCACCCACTTACCGTGGAGCCGCACAAGCTCGCCGTACTTGGCTATCTTCTTGCTGAAGGGAATCTCTGCCACCCCGCAAGTTTTTATTTCTATTCCACATCAGAAGAGGAAATCCGCGATTATGTACAAAATCTTGAGCAATTCAAAAATACTATGGCGACCCTAAATCGATCAAAATCCGCTGTTTCGGTGTACGCAAAACGTGCAACAAGAAGCATCCCATCGGAAGCGGTTGAATGGATTGACTCAATAGGAATGCGTGGCAAGACCGCAACAGAAAAGACAATCCCAGAAATCGCATTCCAGCTTAAGAATGACGATCTCGCAATCCTCATTGCAAAAATGTTCCAAGGCGACGGGTGCATCAACTTCAAAAACTGCAATCCGCAGATCTTCTACGCAACCTCATCGCGTATTATGGCAACGGACTTGCAACACCTTCTGCTTCGATTCGGCATCATCTCCACCATCCACGAAAAACGCTTTAAGTATCGCGACGGCGAGAAGACCGGTTTTACAGTACAGATAAGTCGGCACGACAATATTAAACAGTTCATCAAACGCTTTTCCCCGCATCTTGTTGGAAAGAAAAAAGAAGCGTGCTGCGAAATCATGGAACAGCACCCGATTTTGAATGGCAGCATCGCCCCGTGGTCAGCGCGCGGCAGTAACGACACAATCCCTTCGGCACTCGTTATGCCACTCGTCCGTGAAGCTATTGCCGCCGGAGGGATGTCACTAAAACAATCCGCGCGGGAACACCATTTTGCGGAACGACTGCTCTATACTGATACCCGAAAAACCGGATTCTTACGGGAAACGGCGGCGTATCTTTCCACGGTATTTGAAAATGCAAAGCTTTCGGACGCAGCGGAGTCGGATATTCACTGGGATAAAGTGGTCTCCATAACTTACGCAGGTCAGGAAACAACCTACGATCTTACCATGGAGGAAGATCACAACTTCATCGCGAATAACATTTTCGTGCACAATTCGCACGCAGCCTGCTATGCCCTTATTGGCTACCAAACGGCCTACTTGAAGGCCCACTACCCCGAGGAGTTTATGGCGGCCCTTTTGAACGCGGAGGTAAGCGACATAGAGCGTATTTCCTTCCTTATTCAGGAAGCGAAGCAATCGGGCCTTACTATTTTGCCGCCCGACATCAACAAGAGCTTTGTGGCCTTCACGCCGGAGGGCGAGCAGATCCGCTTTGGTTTGGAGGCGGTAAAAAACGTCGGCACGGAGATCACGAAGGCCATCATTGAAGAGCGCACTCAGCGCGGGCCGTTCAAAAACTTTGAAGACGTTTTGATGCGCATCCAACACAAAGACCTGAACAAAAAATCGCTGGAGAGCTTGGTGAAGGCCGGCGCATTCGAATCGCTCGGCATTGAACGCAACCAGGCGCTCGCAAACATGGACGACATCGTGCGCTTCGCAAGCGCCGCGCGCAAGAACGGCGGCACGGGCGGGCAAAATGGCGGATCGCTCTTCGGCGACACCATGCCCGCAGCCTCGCTCAAATTAAAACCCGCACCGCCCGCTACGAACGCCGAAAAACTTATCTGGGAAAAAGAGCTGATCGGATTCTATCTCTCGGAACATCCCTTGACCGCCTTCGCAACCCTTTTAAAAAACGCCGGCTCGCGGCCCATCGCGGAGCTTATGTCCATCACGAATGAGCGGCTCATCGTGCGCACCGCAGGCGTCGTCACAAAGATGCGCAAGATCGTCACCAAGAATGGTCAGCCAATGATATTTGCAACAATCGAGGACGCATCACAGAAACCGCTGGAAGTAGTGGTATTCAGTAGCGTTTTAGAAAAGACCGCCACCGTGTGGGTGGCGAACGCGCCCGTAATCGTGCAGGGCCACATCTCCCCCCGCGACGGCGAGGTCAAGTTCATCTGCGACAACGCAAAGCGGCTGGGGTAGGAAGAGACGCCTACCTACTTACCACCGTTATAGAGGGCGGCCACTTCCGCTGCGGAGAGAGCGCGATTGTAGATGCGAACGTCGTCGATGAGACCACTGAAAGGATAGGAGCCACCACGAGAACCAATGACAGGCGAACCAGTCGTAATCGAGCCGGTTATAGAGCCGGTTCTCGATATATTATCAAGATAAACCGTGACAGTGTTTCCGGATATAACAGCGGCTCCAAAATGCCACGAGCTAGTGGAAACAACTACTGTACCCGAAAAGGTGTTCCCTGGGTCAGCCATGAATGTGAGATATTGATTTGACTCGACAAATAGGCCGGCGTTGTTTCCCCACTTCAAATTGACGAGCTCCAGCCTATTGCCAGAAGAAGGCGTTTCGAACCACGCCGTGACTGTCTCTTGCGTAGCAGCAGAGAGACTAGTGGCAGAATGAACATAATCATCGCTCCCGTTGAATTGCCCCGCCCACGTCCCTACCCTGCCTCCCGCATAATGCGTCCCGGTCCCGCTCCAGCTCCCCGTCGCATTGTTCCCCGAGTAGTCATAGGCAACGGAGCTTGATCCTTCATCAAACGTCCAGAGTCCCACGAGCGAGCTGTCCCCGTAGTCCAGGGGTTCCAGGCTCAGGTTCGTGCCCCGTTCATAGAGGGAGACCTTGGTGCCGCCATCACCGGCAATGACGTCTTTCCCTCCCCCCAGCTTGTAGTTCTGTGATTCCAAGGGAGTGGTGACCTCATATTGGTTCCCGTTCGTGGCATAGGCATAGTAGAGGCGGGAGGAAGAGGTATTGACGCTATCAATCGGGAGGGAGGTGAGCGGAGTCCCTGCAGAGAGCTGGGTGAGGTTCACGGGGAGCCAGCCCGTGCCGTCATTCTTGCGGAGGGTGCTGCTGGCGGCACAGTGGTAGGTGTAGCTCGTGGGGAGGGCGGGGAGGCCCATCGTGCCACAGTTCGTGCCAAGGGTACTTGTGGCTGCAGGATCAGGGAGGGAGACATAGACCGTGTTTGCGGTGCCCAAGGAGAGATTGTCCAACTGGGTGAGGGATAACGCTTTCGTGAGGGTATCCATATCGGAGAGGCGGGTGCTGTCTCGTGCCTGTTTCAAAAGCTCGACGGGATTCAGGGCGAGGAGCACGACGACCGAGAGCACCGCTATGATCGCGATCACAATAAGGAGCTCGATCAGAGTAAAGGCGGGACGCCGAGGGTGCATTGACTCATTATATCACGGGCCTATGGCCTTAAACTGCTGTGATGCGTTTCCGGCTTGTGCGGAAGCAACGTAACCACTTCCACATACCATCCGAAATCGCCGAGATGCTGCATGAGATCGTTTTTGAGCGCTGTCTGGTCATAGCCAAGTGCGATCACGTCCGGCCGGTAGCGCTTTACCACGTCATAGGTGCCAAGCTCCTCATCCCCCGCCACCACGCGGTCAGCAAGCATCTCGTCCGCGAGCACGCCCATCCGCTCCTGAAGGTCTTTCTGTGCCGTGCGTTTTTTTAACTGCTCCACC
>CAZNYI010000009.1:0-4371 GCA_964577245.1 uncultured Candidatus Saccharibacteria bacterium | reverse complement strand
GCCCATCCGCTCCTGAAGGTCTTTCTGTGCCGTGCGTTTTTTTAACTGCTCCACCACCGCATCCTCCGCAACCGCCGCGATCAAATGATCGCCCAGCTCGCGCGCCTGTGCCAAAAACGCCCGGTGGCCGTCGTGAATGCCGTCAAACGTTCCGAAGACCATTACGGTGCGCATGGCTATTCGTTTATTAACTCTTTCGCGTTGCCTTTTTTTAGCTCTCCGTCTCTTTCGATAATCACCCACATGTCTGGTCCATAAAAATCGATCAATTCCAGACAGGTCTTGCATGGCGGGATAACAGTAGGTTTTGGGACGTCTCTCATCTGAACCGCAACGATAGAATCAAATTCCCTTTCGCCACTTGAAACCGCCATCCCCATCGCAACCTGTTCGGCGCACACGTCGGCATTTTTGGAGTCAAGATGAATGCCGGCATAAATCTTTCCCGATTTTGCGCGTACCGCAGATCCCACATGATGTTTCCCGCGAAGAAAATTATTCTGTATTACTGCGGTCGCCGCATCAATCAATGCTTGATCTTCTTTTGTAATGCTTGCGTATTCCATGTTTTGCTTCCGCACTATTTCCTACTTCTCTTTCTTCAGACGCATCAACGGGAAGAATACACACTCGCGCATTGGGCGATCCATGAGGATCGCAAAGAGCCGCTCAGAAACGCCGAGGCCGCCGGCGGGCGGCATGCCATATTCAAGCGCTTCCACAAAATCCTCGTCTAAGAATTGCGCCTCCTTATCGCCTTTCTCACGCAGTTTCATCTGCTCCTCAAACCGTGCACGCTGGTCCAGCGGATCGTTCAGCTCCGAGAATCCCTTACACAGTTCGGTGCCCGCCGCCATGATCTGGAACCGCTCTACCACTTTCGGGTTTTCTGGTTTCCGCTTTGCAAGCGGTTCCACTTCCACCGGCGGGTCAACCAAAAAGCACGGCTCAACAAGACCGGGCCGCACGGTCTTCTTATAGATGAGATCAATGAGTCGCCCCTTGCCAAGACCCTTCTCTGGTTTAAGTTCCAGCTCTTTTGCTTTTTCAAACAATTCCTTCGCGGTCGCTGTGGTCGGGTCAATGCCGTTCGCCTTTTTGAAGAGTTCCACATAGTCCACCTTCTTCCATTTCTTTGACCAGTCGATTTTTTTTCCGTCGCGTTCCGTCACGAGTCCGCCGCAGGTCTTCTCTATCACCTGCTTAAACGCCCGCTCGGTCAGATCCATCGTGTCGTTGTAATCGTGGTATGCCGCATAGAATTCAAGCTGCGTGTAGTCTTGTAGGTGTTCGCGGTCAATGCCTTCGTTGCGGAAGATGCGGCCGATCTCAAATACTTTATCAAAGCCGCCCACCAGCAATCGCTTCAACGGCAGCTCAAGCGAGATGCGCAGATAAAAATCTTCGTCGAGCGCGTTGTGGTGCGTCTTGAAGGGTTCCGCCTCGGCACCGCCGGGCAGTGCCTCCAAAACCGGCGTTTCCACTTCCATAAATCCTTCTTTTTTGAAAAACGCGCGGAAGGTTTCCCAAAAAATCGTTTTCTTGCGGAAAAGTTCGCGCAGTTCCGGCGTTGCGATCAGATCCAAATATCGCTTGCGTAGACGCACGTCTTCGTCTTCCAGCCCCGCCCATTTGTCGGGCAGCGGCAGCAAACTTTTTGCGGCCATCTGGAGCTCGTGCACTTCCACGCTTTTTTCGCCGCGCTTCGTTTCAAAAAGCACGCCGGTCGCCGAAACAAAATCGCCGAGGTCCAAGACCGACCGCCAAAATTCAAGATCATGCGTGCTGTTCAATGTATCTTCTTTAAGCACGATTTGCATCTGCCCGCTCTCGTCCGCAATGTCGGCAAAGATGATCTTTCCTTGGTCGCGCATGCTTCGCAAACGCCCCGCAAGCGACACCGTTTTGCCCGATTCCGCGAGCGCAGCGAACCCTAAAAGCGCATCACCCACCGCATGCGTGCGGGCCACCCGCGCCGGGTATGGCTCAAGCCCCGCATTGCGAATCATTTCCAATTTCTTCCGCCGCTCCGCAATAAGGTCGTCCAGCATATCCTAATATTACCACACAAAAGCGCTATTCTATCTTCAAGATTTCATATGAAACCTGCCCGCCCGGAGTTGCGAACGCCACCGTCTCTCCTGCTTTCTTCTTCAAAAATGCCCTTCCAAGGGGCGATTCATCGGAAATACGGCCCTCCTCCGGTTTTGCTTCGTGCGAGCCCACGATCGTGTATGTCATCGTTTTTTCGCCCTTCCGCACCGTTACCGTGGAACCCACGGTCACAATGTCGCTCCCCTCTGCCTTCGTGATCGTCACCGCCTGCTTCAAAAGGTCTTCCAGTTCGGCGATGCGCATCTCCACGCTCGTCTGCTCGTCGCGCGCTTCCGCATATTCGGAATTTTCCGAAAGGTCGCCATATTCTTTTGCCTGCTTCAAACGTTCCGCAACCTCAACGCGCCGTTTGCTTTTCAAGGTCTCCAACTCCGCGGTGAACTCCTCGAACCGCTCCTTCGTAAGATATTGTTTAGCCATTAGCTCCTAAGGATACTCTCTTTGTACTTCCCTGTCCAGAGCCACCAGCGGATGGTGATGGTCTCAAAGAGCACCTTGATATATGCCGACGCCTTCACGTGGGAGCGCGTGTCGTTCACCCAGTGTACAGGCACCTCTTTGATCCGAAAACCCTCTTTCTTCGCAAGCGCGAGAGTCTCTACGTCAAACCCCCACCCAGTGATAAGGGATTTTTCAAACACGCTTTTTGCCGCTTCTTCCGTGAACGCTTTAAACCCGCACTGCGTGTCCCACAAGCCCGGCAACACCAAAAGCTGTATGAAAAGGTTGCCCATCTTGCCCGGGATCTGCTTTACGAGCGGCTCCGGCGGGTCAAGCTTCGCGCCCCGAATCGCCCGCGAGCCAATCACCACTTGGAACCCCTCCTTGAAGAGCGGGATCATCTGGTCAAACTGGTCGATAGAAGTTGAATTGTCGGCGTCCGTAAAAAGCCGCACGGCGCCCGTTGCAAGCAACATCCCCTGCCGCACCACGCCGCCTTTTCCTTTGTTTTCAACGTTGTCTATCAACTTCAAGTTCTTCACTGCCTTCGTCATGTTCCGCACCACCTCCGCCGTGTTATCTTTTGAACCGTCGTTTACCACCAAAATTTCATAGGAGTATGCCACGTGCTCCAAATGCTTATCCATATCCAAAAGCGTCGCGGGGATTCGTTCTGCTTCGTTATACGCCGGGATAATAATAGAGAGATAAGGTTTCGCCATCGCTTATATGAATTATAGCAAACCGTGGCGCCGCGAGCGCTACGGCAGCTGCGTCAATATGCGCGGACCGCTCTTTGTGATCGCGACCGTATGTTCAAAATGTGCCGCGAGCGAGCCGTCGGCCGTAGCCCAGCTCTCATCGCGCAACTGCTGCAAAGCGCCCCCGCCTTCCGCAAACATCGGCTCAATTGCAATGACCATACCCTCCTCCAATTTATCGCCTTTCCCCTTCCATCCCGCATTGAAGACCGGCGGATCCTCGTGCAAGTCGCGGCCGATGCCGTGACCTGTGAGCCCCTCCGCTATGGCACACTTATTTTTTTTTGCCACCGCCGCGATCGCCGCACCAATATCGCCGAGCTTGTTCCCGAGCACGGCTTCCGCAATTCCCGCCGTAAGCGCCGCTTCCGTTGCCGTCACAAGCCGCCGCGCTTCGCGGCTCACCTTCCCCACCACAACCGTAACTGCCGCGTCGGAATAAAACTTTTTATAAATAACACCGAGATCAAGCTTCACCAGGTCGCCCTCGCGGATTACATAATCCGACGGCTGGCCATGCACCACGACGCCATTCACCGACGCGCAGAGCGAATACGGATACGCCCGCTCAGCGCCGGACGGCCGATAGTTCAAAAACGCCGGCTTCGCCCCGGATTTGTGGATCAGTTGATATGCTAAGCGATCAAGCGACCGCGTGGTAATGCCGGCGCGCGCTTCCTCCCTTAGTCGCGCCAAAACCTCCGCAAGCCGCTGGCCGGCTTCCGCCATGATCTCAATTTCTTCCGATGTTTTTATGATTGTCATTTTGAAGAAGCGCGCTTCACGTGCGCGACGTGCGCGCGAACCGCGGAATCGATCCGCTTCCAAACCTCGGCGCGACTTCCCATGCCTGATATTTTTTTGAATGGATATCGCGTGCCGAAAAATGTTATAACCTGCGAAACCTGCTTTCGGTAATATGTTTGGCGGTTTTTAAGCGCCTGTGCGCTATCATCGCTCCGCTCAACCAACTTACCATGAAAATATACTTTTCGTTTCTTCGCCCGGCGCGCAACCTCGCTCGCAGGAAGCTGCAAATAAATGAAAAATGGAT
>CAZNYI010000008.1:9415-22385 GCA_964577245.1 uncultured Candidatus Saccharibacteria bacterium | reverse complement strand
GCGAGAAAAAGCAGGAGGGCGAGCGACCGTACTATGGTTTTTATTTTCATTGCTTTCTTAATCTCCTTCCCCGGATCACAAAGAAGACGATAAGAAGCGCCACGAGGATGCCCAAGAGAATTTCCCACATCATGTTTTTTATGTTGAGACCTCCTCCCGTATCCGGAAAATTCGGAGAAGACGAAGCGTCGCTCGGTGTCTCAACTTTGACCGTAATCGTAGCGCTATCAACCGCCTTCAGGCCATTCGCAAATGCCGTAACGGTGACGGTATTCGTTGTCGTTTGCTTCAGATTCGTCGTGCAGGTATAGATCCATACTTCGTTCACATCCAGAAGATCGTTGCCGTTCGTATCCCCAAGTTTGCCGGAAACGGCACTGCAATGATCGTCACTCACGACTACATCACGTAACGATACCGCCCCTGGATTGTTGACCTTATAGGTGAAGGTGATCGCGCCACCTCCGACGGGCAGGGACAACGGATAGGCGACCTTCGTGATATTAACAATGCTCACCAAAGGCGGTGGATTATTTGAGCCGACAATAACAGTAGCATATGCGCTGTGCGTCGCCGTTATGGTGTTGGCAATGCCAATGGCAGTAGCAATACTTTGCGTGGTCGTAGAAAGCGTTGTGGTGCAGGCATACCGCCATGTTTCACTATAATCCAGGGCGCCATTATGGTTATCGTCACCGGTCACGAAGGCAACGGGGCTACAGTGATCATCAATCACTTGCACGTCGGCCAACGCCACCTCGGGAAGAAAGTTTTTGACCGCGTAATGATAGGTCACTTTACCCGTTCCTTTCGGCAATGCAAGTGGATCCGGTACCGAGGTAATGCCGATCAAGGGAACGTAAAGGACGCTTCCGCTGGTTTGGGCAAAAACACCTTGTACGCCACCCCCGAAGAGCAATGCCGCAATAAGAAGAACGAGCAGGGTCCTCACGGATCAACTATGCCGTTTGTTTTTTCCGAGTGATATAGAGAAGAAACGCAGAAATCGCGAGAAGACAAACCAGCACGAGAACATCCTGCAGGGTTACGCTGATCTCTGGAGGAAATCCGGTATTGGGAAGACCTGGCACGGCCACAAGCACAGTGGCAAAGGCGTAGCCAATGGCCGTGAAACCGTTTGCCTGGCCCGCCGCCGTTGCAACATTTCTTGTTGAAACCGCAACGTTAGCAGTGCAGGCATACGTCCACGCCTCACCGGGATCAAGCAAATTATTGTTATTCGCGTCGCCACCGGTGCGAGAAACCGGGCCACACTTGTCGTCAGTGACGGTAACATTGTGCATCGCAACCACGCCCGGATTCGTCACCGTGTAGGCATAGGTAACATTCCCTCCCCCCAACGGGAACGGGGTCAAGCGGCTCGGCACTTTCACAATATTGATGAGCGGGGGCGGTAACGGGGAGCCAACCACTACGGTAGCGAGCGCCGTCGCGATCGCAGCTTGGTGAAATACATCATCACTATAGCCAGTGGCGACCGCAGTGTTCGTGGTGGTCGTCGAAAGCGTTGCGGTACAGCGGTATTTCCAGTTTTCGCCCGGATCAAGTTTGTTGTTGCCGTTCAGGTCGCCCGAAAGCAAAGTGACCGGGCCGCACTTATCGTCGGCGACAGAAACATCGATCAACGCCTGCTGCCCTCCCACGTTCCAAACGGTGTAGCCATAGGCAACCTGACCGGTTCCCGAAGACAAGGCGAGCGGCGTTGGGACCTTAAGCAACCCGATGAGGGGCACGATCCTACCGCCGCCGGTGCCGCCACCGCCACCGCCAGTAGAAACTACCGGCAGAGGGATATCGGTATTAACGATCGTGCAGATATTGTCACCGGCGGCAAGTGTCACGCTGCTTGTCCCATTACAAGCTCCGGTGAAACTTTGGGAATACAGGGCGTTTGCGTCTTCACTTACTACATAGGTGCCACCTACGGGAAGAGTGTAAGCAGTTCCAAGCGCGGTAGCTCCCGGGAAAGGCCCCCCTCCAACTTCCGTGCCAGAGGCGTCCCTCACGTGCACCATAAAATCAGAGGCGACCGCCGCGTGGGTTGCGTTCGCAACCAGCTTAATGACGTGCAAGGTGGCAGGAGCCGGAGAGGTACACGCGGGCACGGTAATGACGTTAGCGTCCAGGGTAACCGCGCCGTTCCGCGCCAATACGCGGCCCTCCACGTTCGCACCCGTCGTAAGCGTAATGGACGTCAAAACAAGAATATTTCCTTTGAAAATCGAGTTCGTTCCGAGCGTCGCAGCAGAACTGCCGAGCTGCCAGTAAACATTACACGCTTGAGCCTGATTTATAAGAACCACACTGCTCGACGCCGCCGTGGTGAGCGTGGAACCAGCCTTGAAGACGAAGATTGCGTTGGGGTCGTTATGAGCATCAAGCGTCAATGTTCCCGTGATGTGGAACGTAGTGTCCGCGGAATCATAAACGCCCGGGTCGAGCGTCTGCCCGCCGAGCTCCGAACCGATCGTGGAGACGGGTGTTTGCCCCGCGACATTAAGGTAAGCAGCCGTGAGAGCATTCTTGGCCGCGGTCAGCAGTGCTGGGTCGCTTACGGAACCCGCAGGACCGGCGGCATCAACGGCATATATAGTGCTCGTGCCAACCATCGTTACTGTCGAAAATCCGGTGATGCCGGCGCCGGTGGCCGGGCTCAATCCAACGTTTCCCGTAATAACGGTGTTACCGGTGTTTGCAATGAATGGAGTACCGGCGAGAACAGCAAAACTGGACGCCGCGCCGAGATCCACCGGGGTCGCTGCCGCGAACGCAGCCATCGGCCCCGCGAGACCGACCATCAAGGAAACAACTGCTAATGTTTTCATTTTCATGTTTTTATTTATGAATAATTGATTAATGGGTGCTTACATACGCCCGCGTCACCGCTCCGAAATTCCCAAGTGCCGGGCTGATCCCTACCTTCGCCTGGAATTCGGCCAACGCCGCGCGCGTGAGAGCGCCAAAGTAAGCGGTCGCACCGGCACTCGCCAATGCGCTCGCTGCCGGACCTTTATTTTGAGCGATCAAGAATTGCTGAAGAACGGTCACACTACTATTATTACTGCCTTGCATAAGGTTGGTCGAGATCCCCCGGATCTGCTGCCCGACCTGTCCTGCTTGTCCTGCCTGCGCCTGGAGCGAATGCAGGGTTGTGAGAAGTCCGTTCAGTTGGGTCTGCATGGCGGCGGCATTCGTATTTTGCGCTGCGCCGGGCGGGGTATAGGTCGTCTGACCTGAAGCCGCAGTCGTACAAACATAACTTCCCGGCATGCCGGCAGTGATTCCGACCGCTATGGTACCACTAGGGCACGGTGCCGGAGTCCCAAAGGGCGGGTTGGTCGAAGTTAAAGTTGAGGTTGAGACTGGCGGCGGGAGCGTTATTACTATCGAAAGTTGATTTGAGGCTGTTGGGTTCGGTACGGTGACACTATTTGAGTCCAAGGTAACCGCGGTCTGTGCTAACGCTCTGCCGTTAAGCTGGGCACCAGTATTGAGCACGATCGCCGTCTGATCCAATACGTTCCCGTTGAAAACTGCTGTCGTACCGATGGTCGTCTGCCCGGCAACCACCCAGAAAACATTGCTCGCCTGTGCGCCGCCGGCAAGCACAATGTGTGCACCGGAACTCACGATAAGATTTTGCGCTATCTGGAAGATCCAGACGTCGCTTGCGCCGCCCGAGAGGGTAATATCCGTCGGGATGGTCACGCCCGTACCCCATTTATAGACGCCGGGGACAAGGGTCATCCCGCCGATATTTCCAGCGCCCAATTCGGTAACGTCCGCCGCCCGCCCCGCGGCGTCGGTATATGCGGTCTGCATGTTAAGTACTGCCGTAGTCAGATTGGCAGGAGTCGGATCCGCATAACCGGGTGCGTATATCTTCCCCGTTACGAGCGCCGATGTGGAAAACGCGCTCGCCGCAGGAAGCGATAATGCAAATCCGGTTATATAACTCGCTGCCGCCGGACTCAATCCAAGATCCCCCACTATGGAAGTGGATCCGGTGGTTGAGATGCCCGTTTTCGCGAGTATCGCAAAATTACCCGAGGCGCCAAGGTTCACCGTCGCCGGACTGGCCGCAAATGCAACCTGTCCCGCAAGCCCTAAAACCAAAAAAGCAACCAAACTGGTTTTTTTCATATTTTTTAATTATTAATTTATTTAACCCGAGAAGTGTTCGACGTCAGTTACCGCATCGGCCTTTACCGGATGGACTATGCCATCACGATGGTTTAGCTGTTCTTTTACCCGCCTTGCCACACGGCCGTTCATGTATTAATTATACCACAGTGGCTATCTCGCAAGATTTTATTGCATTTATCAGGTCTTTCTTCACGATCTCAAATAGATCAGCGCTCACAGCGGCATCGCCGCGCTCGCATGGAACCACCGCTCCATCCCCATACAGCACGATCTTTATTTTTTCCTCAATATCAAAGATGGCAATGTACCCGCGGAGTTTTAATATTTCATAAGGATGAACGGGCTTCATCGGCCGCATCATACTGCTCTTCAAACGCAAACTTGGATTTGAGAAATTGAACAAGGCGGCAACGGCAAGCGCCTCAAGGCGAAACCGTATTTTCTTATAGCCACTACCCACATCGCTGTGCGTGGTGCATCCCCCTTCGTAGAGCGTCCCCGAATATTGGCCGTTGCGAATCGCGTCTATTTTCATAAACTTCCAGCCATCGATCGTGGTCATCGGATTCGGATCGCCATACGATTTTAACCAGCTATCTTGGTCGGCAATGGCAAGCTGGAAATGATCCTCCACGGTCCACGCCCGCCCGGAAGCAAGTTTTACCACATATCCCCCAAGCCAGGATTGATATTCCGGAGCGCTTCGGTCAAACCGGGAAGAAACAGCGTGAATAACTTTGCCCACGGTCCAATAGTTAGTGCCCGCTTCTATATCAAGCCCAAACTTTTTCCATACCGCCGTCTCGTTGTAGCCCATAAAACCGTTAATGTAGCGATCGGGAATGTCGCGAAACACCAGCTGGTATCCAATTTCTTTCTGGGCACTCCGCAGTTTGGGAATAAAAATAAATTGCGCGAGTTTTTGCAATAATTTTTCGATCATAGGCTTATTATACCCCAGCGCAAAACTTACTAACTATTTTCCTTTTGTTATAATTAAGGCATGAATTGGAAACGATTCGATGTTTTTGCGATCATCGTCTTACCACTTATTGCCGCAGCTATCGTTTTAAAACTTAACACTGACCTTATTTTTATCTCTTCTTTGCTCTTCTTTGGGCTGCCGTCACTCTATATCGGACTGCGCAACCCGGGCATCTTGCGTAAAAGCGCTACCTTTGCCTTTATATTCTCCATACCGATGTCGATCATCATCGACACGCTCTCGGCGTTAAATGGTGCCTACGTGATCCCGAAAACCATCTTCCCATTCAAAATCTTCGGCATATCAACGGTTGAATTGTATCTCTTTTCCTTCCTTTGGGTGTTAATGAGTGTATTGTTCTATGAATACTTTTTTGATCATGGCCGGAAAGGAGACGCGATCTCAAAGAGAATACGAATATTTCTCTATATAGTCTTCGCATTTTCTGTGGTCGTCCTTATTATGCTTTTCGCCAACTCCCGTTGGCTCCTCATCCCGTACGCCTATCTCGTACTCGGCACTTTATTCACTATTATCCCTCTTGTGGCCTTTCTATATTTTCATCCTCAATTTCTTCCACGATTTGTAGTTATTGCCGCCTACTATTTTTCTTTTCTTATGCTATATGAGCTTGTGGCGCTTGCCACGCACGAATGGATTTTCCCGGGTCAATTCATAGGGTTCGTTACTGTCCAAGGACTTTCGTTCCCGCTTGAGGAACTCCTCATTTGGATGATCGTATGCACTCCGGCCCTTCTTTCCTATTACGAATTCGTTGCGGATGATTCGAAATTATAACAGGGCGAAGATAGCTCAAACTCATTCAATACGTAAAAGTCCCAATGAGCGGCCGGTGATCCGAGCCAGGCAAGTCAAGCATGTCGGCGGATACCACTTCTAAGTTGCGCGTAAAAATATAATCGAAGCGGGAACGAAGCTTGATATGGAAGAAACGGCACAGTTTCGCAATAGTCTCCCACCGGTCCTGCGGAGCCGTGCAAGAAATATCTTGACTCCATGGAAGATCGGGCAGCACGTTTTTAAATTGGGGGCCCAAGATCGATTCAATTTTCCTCTCCTGCGGCCGCTGAAAAAACTTCATTCCGAGCGTATTGAAATCGCCGGCAAGAATATCGCAATCGGGAGAAGATCGCGCAAGCGTTTTTCGAAGGAAGGCGATTTGCGCTAAGCGATGCCCGACGCCGCCCTCCCACGCAAGGTGCGTATTGGTCGCCCAAATAGATTTCCCGGCAATCAAAAACTTGGCAGTGAACGCCAAGCGCTCGGAAGCATTGTGTCTTCCCTTTAGCCGTTGAATGAGTGTTGGCCCCGGCAACGGAGAGAGTGGAATAATTTCTTTGTCCCGCAGGGTAAGCCGTGCCGCGTTCCACGCGATCGCAAGGTCGCCCCCATTGTCGCTGTGAGCATATTCTACCCGCCATGCTCCCCCGCCGCAGTCACGGAGCAAATCGTTCAACGGCCGCTCAAAATTTGTTTCTGCCTCTTGAAAAAATAAAAGGTCTGCATGCTTCTCTGCGATGAGAAATCGGATGTTTTTGATAAGCAGGTCTTTGTGGTAACCATGAAGGACGTTATAGGTGGCGAAGATGAAGCTCTCGCTTTTCGTCGTCATCACGCGAACTTAATAATAATGATGGACCCAATGAAGATGAGTGCGCCGCCGATGAAAAAATATAAGTTTGGCGTGGACCGAAAGATGATAAAACTGAAGAACACCACGAAAAACGGATAGGCGATCTCTATAATTGATGCGGTATCTGCGCCCAATATCTTGATGCCGGAAAAGATAAGGAAATTGGCGAGTGCCGCGAGGACCACGGAGGCAACAATGAGCGCAAGAATGGTCCCGCGCGAAGAGAAGATTGTTTTTATTGATCCGCCGTCAAAAAATAAAAATGGCAACACAAGGATCGCCGTAAGCAACGAATTGATAAAAAGATACGCGAGCGGCGACGCATCGGAAAGAATTTTTTGGTCCAATGCATACACGAGTCCCCACGTGAGCGCCGCACCGATTGCATATACGAAACCAAGATTCCCCATAGCGCTAATTATACCGCAACCGCTCCTTCGTTTCCTTCACGTGGTACGTGGAAACCGCATACGCCCCCCATCGGGCGTAGCGCAACTGATTCTCCATTATTTCATGTTTTTTTAAAATCTGGTTGCCGCTGGGAACGAATTTGAATCCGGCATTCTGGATTTCTTGCGCAAGGGATTTAGTGGTGAAATAGCATAATGGATTGATCCAGTCGGCGTGCGCGGATTGCCCGTGCGCCACAGCGGTCCATGGCAACGTGCAGTGGCAGTTTCGTTCTATGGCAGGATCTTGGATGCTACGCAACACTTTCAAATGATATGAACCAACAATTATTTGGTTTGAGCATCTTGAGCGAACATAGGATATCAGCTCATTAACGTTTAAATCGCGGTTTTTTATATCAAGATACACCGATGAACCCTCAACGCGCGCAAGGGCGCTATCCAAAAAACCCTGCGGTTTTTCATATGGCGTATGTTGGACGACATATTTGCCGTCGCGCAAACGGATATCAAGCTCTATAATATCCGCACCGGCGCGGACGGATTCGGAGATATACGAAAAATCATCACCTTCCCAGAATTTTCCGCCGCGGTGGGCGGTTACGAGTGGTATTTTATCCATTTTATTTTCTCATAAACACATAGCTTGCGCCGAGAATAACCGCGAGTCCGGCAACGACGAATGAAACATTACTGAACCCTAGGAGGTCCAGTGCCACGCCGAGCGCGAGCGGGGCGGCAAGATCGCCAAGCGCAACGACGCTTTCAAAGGCGCCGCCGCGCTGGCCATACGTTTCGGCAGGACCGAGCGTGGTGACCAAACTTTTCTGAACCACGGAAAAAAGCTCGAGGATGATGCCGAGCAAGAAGCTCGCGAAGAACTTCATTGCATATTGCGGAAAGATTGCGACGCCGGCCATAATGACCGCTGTCGCAATAAGTCCGAAGGCGACAAGCCCATATTTATTCCGTCGATCAACGAGCTTGCCGAGCATATAGCCAAAGAGCGTCGGGACCGCTCCAATTACCATAAGCAAAACAACGAATGAGGGCTGCGCGCCTTGAATGTAGGCGTCTATCGGAATGAAGAACCACATAAGCGCACTAATAACCGATGAGAACAGAACGAGCGCGCTCAAAAGCCAGAGATGAAGATCCCAGCTCTGCCATTCTTCAAAGGCCCGTCGATAGGATCTCATGCTTACCGAAGACGGCCTTTCGCTTTGCGTCGGAGCATCCTTTGGCGCGCGCCGCGCAACGAAAAACGCGATAATTGCAAACGGGGAGACGGCAAGTAACAGCCAATGGATCGGCACGAACGAGACAAAAACCATACCGACAAGCGCAGCAATGATCCATCCAAAATTGGACCACGAATCAATGTAGCCGAATGAAGCGCCCACCGTGCCGCGGTTCGCCATGCGGCGGTAATACGTGCTCACACCCATGTCTTCCATCCCCCAGAGAAGTCCGTTCAGCGCTCTCGCAAGAACAATAAAGATCGTTGCGCCGAAAACGCCCGCAAGGAAATAACCAATGCCGACGAAAGGATATAAAATGAGCGCGACAATGATAAGATGCTTTGCTGATACCCGGTCCGCCCACGCACCAAGCACGGGCAGCGCAAGCAGCATCACGATGTCATAGATTGATTTGAAAAGCCCCGCTTCGGCAAACGTGTGCGAAAAATAAAAAATGAAGAGTGGGATCAGTGACTCGCCAAAACCCCAACCAATCCACCGGATAGTGCGCGCCCACGCGATAAGCTTAACACTGGGAGATAATGATTGTTCTGGTTCGGCCATCTGCGGAGGCGAGAGGATTCGAACCTCTGATGCCTTTCGGCATATTCGCTTTCCAAGCGAACGCACTAGACCACTATGCGACGCCTCCTTTTTTGCGCGGGTTTATGCGCGTATCGCCATTCTACCCCGCTTTCGCCGCTTATTCAATAACCGCTATTCTATCACCGTGCCGTCGAATTCTTTTCCATCCAAATATTTTTTCATATTCGCCAAATTGCGGCCGTCAAGGATAATCGCCTTAAGTCCGCGACCCGCAGAAAACCGCGCGGCCACCGGATCCACCGGCGCGTGTGCACCCGGCACCCATTTCGCCGGGATCATGGCGCGATAGCCCTTCCACGAAAGCGCGCGATAAGGACGCGCACCCTTGAAATCGTCCGGATTCTTGTCATAGACGAACGCCGGCTTCCCGGCTACCACATATTCTCCCGCGTTGAAATCGTGCGCAAGCGCTGCTGCAACATAGTCGGTTGACCATCCCGGCCGCCATCCGGCAGCAACCGTCACCGGGTGCGTGAGCCGCAGCACTTTGTGCCGCGCGTCTATCATCACAGGATCCGCCACCGCGCGAAAGATCGTGCGGATAAGATGGCCGTTCAAGCGCGTCACGTGGATACCAAGCCAATCCTTGTCTTCGTCCTTGAGCTGCGACACCTCATGCGCCGCATTCTGAAAATCGCGGCACAATTTTCCGCCACCGACCACGAGCACAAATTTTGTTCCTCGCCGCACATACGGCGTGAGAAATGCTTTAAATTTTTTGAGGAAGGCGATGTCTATCCCGTCCGGATGAATGATGGAGCCGCCGAGAGCAACAACGATAGTGCGATTATGGGTGTGCATGTTTTTTATAGGCCTTGGACATTATACAACCAATAAATCGTTTTAGAAAGTTTTAACCATGTTTTTGGCACAATGGTTGGATGGAAAATATAATAAACGGCCGCAATTATGAATCGGCGAAAGAAAAGGCGCGAAAATATTGTGGAACGGCGGGAAATGTTTGGTGCAAGGCGCTCAAAGACAGCGTCGCATTCAGCGATGCAGGATTCCGCCACTTGCTTCGCCGTCCGAAAGGGCCTAGACCGAAAAACGAGCAGATGCACCGGTTCATATTGCTTACCCATGCGGCAGATATTATTAAAAATGCGGACAGGCACATAGCGTACAGGGTCAAAAAAGAAACGTCAAAAGCGAAATGGCGTGGCGCGAAGACAAAAAATGTTTCTCATGCTCAATTTTGGGAGCTTACCCGAGAAATCGAAGGTCGACACATCAGTGTCATTGTGCGCCAAATCGGAAATGGGAAAAAACAGTTTCTTAGCATATTTGAGAAAACCAACAAAAAACGGCCCACTAAATGAGCCGCCCTTTGTTATGCCCGCTTCAACTATACGTCGAAAAGGAGCAGCCGCCCCTGTCGGGCATAATTTCATAGTAATACCGCTCCCGGCAAAGTCAAACGTTGTTTAATAATCTCTTAATCTATCACTCCATCGCGCGGAGCGCCGCTATCCGCTCTTCAATGGGCGGATGGGTCATGAACAACTTATGCCACCACGAAGTGCCAGTCCCCTTGAACGGATTATCAAGCCACATATGCGCGGTGGAATCCTTTGCGGAGCGCATCGGCGTCGTATCCACTGCAATTTTCTGCAAAGCGGAGATCAGGCCCTCTGGATAACGCGTAAGCAAAACGCCTGATGCGTCGGCCAAGGCTTCGCGGCGGCGCGAGATCGCAAGTTGAATGAGCATCGTGCCGATCGGCGCGAGGATCGAAAGCACGATCGCCACGATAAAGAACACTTCGCCCGCCTCACTATTATTGTTGCCGCGTCGCCCACCCATGCCGCCAAAGAAAAGCGACCGCAAAAAAATATCCGCGACAAGCGAGATGATACCCGCCAAAATTGCAGCGACGGTAGAAACCAAAATATCGCGGTTGCCCACATGCGAAAGCTCGTGCGCCAAAACGCCCGTGAGCTCATTCTTATCCAGGCGCGTGAGCGCACCCTGCGTGACCGCCACCGCCGCGTGCTGCGGGTCGCGGCCGGTCGCAAAAGCGTTAATCTGCAATTCCGGCGTTACGTAGATCTTCGGCATCGGCAAGCCCGCGGTGATGCAAAGATTTTCAACGATATTATAAAGTTGCGGGCTGTCTTTCTTCTCTACTGGCTGCGCACGCGCCAAAGCGAGCGCGATAGAAGCCGAAGAATAATAGCTGATAAGCGAATAAACAATACTAAAGAGCAGCGCAAAAATGATGAAGCTCGGGTCGCCATATACCTGCGAAAAAACATAGCCGATGCCGATCACGACCACAAAAAAGACCACGAACAAAAGCCATGTCCTGCGGATATTCGCAGATTGATACGTATACAAATTCGCCATGCGCTAAAATTTCACCGCGACCGGCTGCTTCTCGGCGTCCGTGAGGTCGCCGAAAAATTCCATCTTCGTGAAGCCGAACGCGTTCGCAAACATATTCGTCGGGAAGGTCTGGATCTTTATGTTGAGGTCGCGCACCATGCCGTTGTAGAACCGACGGGCGGCCTGGATCTTGTCTTCCGTATCGGTCAATTCATTTTGCAAGCTCAAGAAGTTCTCGTTCGCCTTAAGTTGCGGATAATTTTCCGCGACTGCGAATAAAGATTTAAGCGTCTGCGAGAGCTGATTCTCGGCACCGGCCTTCGCTGTACCCGTCGCTTGCATCGCCTGCGAACGCGCTTTCGTCACATCTTCAAACACCGTCTTTTCGTGCGCCGCATACCCCTTCACTGTTTCAATAAGATTCGGGATCAGGTCGTATCGGCGCTTCAATTGCACATCAATATCCGACCACGCCTCCTGGGCGCGGCTCCGCGTGCTCACCAAACCGTTGTAAGCCACGATGAGCCACAAAACGATGAGAACGATAACGGCGATTAAAATCCAAAGTGCGATCATAATGTTTTTTTATAAATTTTATTTCTTTAGTCTTCGATGAAGGGCGGCTATTCTTTCCTGTCTCCACTCGGAACCGGAATCTTTCGATATCTCTTCTGGCGACAAATGATCTCTTTCTTTTTGCAGATTTGTAAGCTCCAAGCGATCGCTCTTTTCCATGAGATCCGAGAATAGGGTAAGCGCTTCTCGCAACGCCTCGGGGTCCTCTGGATTTTTGATAGCGGCGAATGCGGCATCAAGTTGTTGCTTCTCCGCCGCAGAAAGTTCGGTTTGAACTTCGTTGTTCTCCGCAGCAAGCGGCACCCGCCCGCGTTCCAAGTCTTCCAATGAATAGCCCCCGTCCGGTGCACCACCCGCCAATGCCCCCTCGCTATCCTTATCCCTAGGTTGTTCTCTTCTTCCAAACATATGTTTATTTCCTTTATTATACCACCTATTTTCCAAAAAATCAATAATCCTCGCCCATACCCATGCCTCCAGGCATTCCACCGCCGCCCGGCGCATTTTTCTTCTCCGGGATATTTGTGATCGCAGCGCCGATCGTGAGGTAATTGGCGGCAACGGAAACTGCATTCGCGAACGCCATACGCGTTACTTTCAATGGGTCAATGATCCCGGCCTCTTTGAGGTCGCCGATCTTGTTCGTGACCGCATTAAATCCTTTCCATGTTTCGGTGGCCATTCGACGCTTCAGATCGGCGACTACGCCGTCGGGTGATTCGCCGCTATTTGCTACGATGGCGCGAAGTGGTGCTTCGAGTGCGCGGACGAGGATGCCCTTCGCAGAACCCGCGACGGAGCTCGCAGAACCTGCACCCTTCTTCTCCGTCCCGGTTGCCTCCGCATCGTGCCCGCCGAGATTATACACGTTGAAGAGCGCAATGCCGCCGCCGGGCACAATGCCTTCCTCCATCGCGGCTCGTGTCGCGGCCACCGCATCTTCCACGCGCTGCTTCAATTCCTTTTGCGCGGCCTCCGTGGGCGATCCCACTTTTATTACCGC
>CAZNYI010000008.1:0-9315 GCA_964577245.1 uncultured Candidatus Saccharibacteria bacterium | reverse complement strand
TTGATAAGCTCGCGCTGACTCTCAAGCGCCTTCGCAACCGCCTGGCTCGCTTTGCGCAATTCCTCCGCGAGCTGAATCACATTGAACCCTTTTTCGCGGATCACCTTCTCGCCCTCGTCTATCATTGAGTGCGCAAGCACGGTGGCGGTCGTCGTGCCATCGCCCACGCCGTCATTCGTTTTGTCAGCCGCCTGCTTGATGAATTCCGCGCCGACGTTCTCCCACTTGTCTTCCAGCTCAATTTCCTTCGCGACCGTTACGCCGTCAAACGTCACCTGCGGCGCACCATAGCCCTTTTCAATAACAACGGCGCGGCCGCGCGGGCCGAGCGTCATCGTCACCGCCGCCGCCAATTTGTCTATGCCCTTCTTGATCGCCGAGCGCGCGTCTTCATTGAACTTGATCTGTTTTGCCATTTTAATTTTTTATAAAAATTTATAGAGCTCCGCTATTCTAGAATCGCCAAAACGTCGTCTTCGTCGCCGACCAAATATTTCTTGCCATCTAATTCCACTTCGTCCGGCCCATATTTTTTGAAAAGCACCATGTCGCCGAT
This sequence comes from uncultured Candidatus Saccharibacteria bacterium, assembly GCA_964577245.1. GTDB lineage: Bacteria > Patescibacteriota > Minisyncoccia > UBA6257 > 2-01-FULL-56-20 > CAVYIK01. Next base: position 8,759 of record CAZNYI010000008.1, on the reverse strand, counting down.
TTTGACCGACATCGGCTGAAGCTCGCCCTTGTCGTTCCGCTTGCCGGGGCCTATTGCAAGCACCTTCCCCTTGACCGGCTTCTCCTTCTCCGCCGTGTCGGGCAACACAATGCCGCCCTTCGTTACTTTCTCTTCCTCCAGTGGCTCTATAAACAAATGATTGGATAGCGGTTTGAAGTTCATATCAATGACTATTGTAGCCGCAGGGCTTCCTTGCCGTCAAGCGCCAAAAAAATCTTCTGCAGCAATACGCGACTGCCGCACAAGGGACCTCAACGTTCCCGGAGGGATCTCGCGCTTCCCCATCGGCACAATCGCCATGGCGCCAGTACGTCTATTTTTATATTTTCCGTGGCTTCCTCGTTGTGAAATAAAAACAAAGCCCTCACGCTGGAGGACGGCAACAACCTCTTTTGTGGAAAGCGGCCTAAACATACACTGTGTGCGTATGGGTTTGGATGGACGGCTTTTTGATTTGTGCAATCTTTGAAAAAGGGAGGTCTTCAAGATACAATTCCAGCGCCTCTTTGAGATTTTTGAGGGCTAGAACCTTGGTTCTTCCGAAGCTTGAGATATCGACATTCAAGCATTGCGCCACATAATACCTTCCCTCCCTCCAGATCGCACTCGCGAAATATATTTTCTTCATTCGTTTTTGCTTTTTCTTCATGGTAACGAAAAGAATTGAAAATGCAAGAATCTTTTTAGGATTTTTTAATGTGGTCGTAGATATTCAGTACCGCCTTCACGGCATCGCCAACGGAAATATTGTTCTGCCGATATAACACGTCGGTCACGTCCCCCACCGCCCAGATGCCGGGGCATGAGGTAGCCATGGTTTTTGTATCAACCATTATATGCCCGTGCTCCTCCAGTTTCACAAGGTCTTTCGCAAAATCGGAGTTCGGCAGAAGTCCTATCTCCACGAACACACCGTCGAGCGGAAGTTCTTTTTCCTCGCCGGTCTTTACGTCTTTTATACGAACACCGCTCACCATCTCTTTCCCTTTCACTTCTTCTATCATGGTATTCCAAAGGATGGTCACCTTCGGATCGTTCTTTATCTTATCTTGCGTCACGGGATCACCGCGCAAAACCTCCGAACGAATGATCAAATATATTTTTGCGGCATACGGAAGCGAATCGACAACGGACTCAAGCGCGGAATTGCCGCCACCGACCACCGCAACCGTTTTGCCGGCGAAAAGCGGCGCATCACAGGTAGAGCAATAAACAACGCCTTTGCCGTCAAACTCTTTTTCGCCCGGAACGCCGAGCTTTTTCCGGCGGCTGCCGGAAACCACAAGCACATATTTTGTTTCGTACCTTTTCCCGTTCCTGGTCGCCACGGAAAAACCGGCGCCGGGCAGCCCATTGTCTTTTTTCTGAACGCCCGCCACAAGATCGTCATCCACAATATCAATGTCCGTCTGCGCGCGGAGATGTGCTTCCAATGATTTTGCGAGATCGTACCCGGAGATGGATTCCGTTCCGATCCAGTTCTGGATCTCACCCGAAACCGCCGACTGGCCGCCAAAGCCGTCGGTAATAATAAGCGTCTTTATTTTCTTCCGCGCGGCATACACGCCAGCAGCAACGCCACCCGGACCGCCTCCGATAATTATGAGGTCATACATAATTTGTACATAAAAAAATTATTAACTACTATTTGACGGGCACCAACAGGTCCGTGAGCATCTTCTTATCAAACCCCACAATGATCTCGCCATCCACGTCTATCACGGGAACGCCCATCTGGTGGGACTTTGCAAACATCTCCTCACGCGCTTTTGTATCCGCCGCCACATTGTGTTCCTCGTACGCAATATTATTCTCAGCAAAAAAATCCTTCGCCGCGTGACAATAGAAACAGGTTGGCGTGCTATAAATGGTTACTTTTTTCATGTTTATAAATTTATGATTGACCTTTTTATTTTTTTTCTCCGAATAACGACCACACATTTATAAGAACGAGGACGAGCCCGGCGAGGACACTGCTCCACTTCGCGATGGAAAGGTTTGAAAACCCCAAAAGCCACGGAGAGAGCAATATCCAAAACCCAATGATACCTTCGATCCAGTTTTCGGTCACTTCTCTATTTTAGAAGCGTGGAGTGAACGAGTCAACTACTTCACGACGGCGGCAATAGCCGCCAAAACCGCAGCTTGATCCGCTCCAACACTATTACCGCCCGCATCCACCACTTCTTTCCCATTTACAAAGGTCATTGGAGTTGAATTAACGCCGGCCGCGGCCGCATTCGCATAATCCTCCTCGGTCGTTGAAGCGTATTTCCCGGTCGTAATGCAGCTGCCGAACGTCGTGGCGTTCATGCCGACTTGACCCGCGAGCTTGAGGAAAAGTGCGTTATTATAGAACCCGTCGTTCTCGCCGCCACCAGCCGTTTCGTCGCCGATCTTCGCGGCGTAGAGCGCATCATGATACTGCCAGAACTTTCCCTGATCCTTCGCGCACTCCGCCGCCGCACCAGCCGCGTGCGATTCGTTCGCCCCCGCCGGAAGTCCGGCAAACCGGTCAAGGAACGGGAAGTCCCTGAAAACAAATTTTATCTTCCCCGTGTTCACGTAATTCGAGATGACCGCCGGCTCCACCTGCGAAAAATAGCGCGTGCAGAACGGGCACTGATAATCGCCGTATTCTATCACCGTAACGGGCGCGTCGGCGCTTCCCATGATCACGTCGCGTGCATTGAGCGCGAGCGCCGCTGCAACGGCCGCGGAGGGTGCTTGCGCCGCAGCACCATTATTCGCCGCCACAGGCGCGGCGGCCGGCGCGGTCGTCCCCGGCCGATAGAGCGCAAAAAAGATGATCGATCCGCCAATGAGCACCGCCGCAACCAAAATACTTATTGGAAGGAAGTGGTCGCTCTTTTTATTGTCGTCGGCTACCCGCGCTTCAAAAACCTCCGCTGCCTGCGCCGCACTGTTTTCGGTATTGTTTTCTTCCATAGGCACAGTATACCAAAATCAACCGTGAGCAAGCAATGTGTAATCTTCGGGGAATAAATCTTTTGTGATCACGAAAACGCCATACACAATGAACGGCGCCGCAAAAACGTCGATGGAGTAATGCACGTGCGCCAGGAGCACCGCGATGCCAAAAACCACGGTGGCGATAAGGAAAAACCACCGCCAGTATTTTTTATCCCAAAAGATGAGCGCCATAAGGAACGGGAAGCCGGTATGCCCCGAAAAGAAAAGATTGCCCTGAAAGGTAAGGAGGTGGTAGAACCCAAACCCGGTATTCGCAATCGAGGGCACGATGCCGCCCGGGTAGATCCCTTCGTGGGTCAAGCTCGTAAAGAACATGCGGCAGATCACGAAAAGCGCGATTGCCTTCATGCTAAAGAGTAAATAGCGCGGACGGAGCACCAAGAGAACGCAGGAGAACACCCAGAAGAGAATGATGCCGCCCACGATCACAAACCCCATATTGATGATCGGCAGGTTATCAAGAAAAAGATCGCTTTCCGGTGGCGCCAACAGTGAGTGCCGCGATGAATATTGCCCCACATTTATCTGCACAAAGAGCGCAATGACGACAAAAAGGATCCCTAAATATAACGATCGCTTGCGCGCCGGGGTCCAAAAACCATTCCGATGCCAATGAAAAACGTCTGGCATAGAAAACAGTATAACAAGAAAGGGGTATAATGAACTAATATGCCGTTCGCATCGCCTATCGTCTCATGGCTCCTCACGTACCGCTATTCTATCGCCTATCCGCTCGCGATCGCAGAAGGGCCGGTGGTCATGATGATCTGCGGACTCCTGGTGCGCCTCGGTTTTTTTGAATTCTGGGCGATCTATTTCATTCTCATCGCGGGCGACCTCACCGGGGACGTCGTGTGGTATCTGGTGGGCCGCCACGGCGCGCGCTCATTCATACACAAATACGGCCGCTTCTTGAGTCTCACCGAAGCAAACGTGGAGAAAGCGGAGCGATTTTTCCAAAACCACCACATTAAGATCCTTTTGATCTCAAAGATCACCATGGGGTTCGGCTTCGCGATCGCCACGCTCATCGCCGCCGGCGCGGCGAAAGTACCGTTTAAAAAATACTTTGCTATAAACTTTTTCGGGCAATTCGTGTGGACGGGCATCCTCATGGCGGTGGGCTATTTCCTCGGCAACTTATATTTTGTGGTTGACAAGGGCCTGCGCTGGGCGTTCGTGATAGCGCTCATCATTATCGGCCTCGCCGCCGCATACGGCTTCAGTAAATTCATGCGGACAAAATTCAAATGAACACAAAACCGATACTCTCTATCGTCATCCCAACCTATAACGAAGAAAAGGCGATTGAGACGACCGTAAAGCAATTTGCGAGCCTAAAGATCCCGCACGAGGTTATTGTTTCCGACAGCCGTAGCACGGATAAGACCATCGAGATCGCCACGCGCTGCGCCGATAAAGTGATCATCCTTGCGCCCGAGAAAAAGCGCAGCATCGCGCAAGGGCGAAACCACGGCGCGGCGGCCGCGGCGGGAGAATATGTGGCATTTTTGGACGCTGACGTCGTGATCCTCAATCCTACCGCTTTTTTTACTAAGGCGCTCGCGCTATTTGAAGAAAACCCGAAACTCGTTGCGGTCAACCCGCAGATCAAAGCACTCCCCGAAGTCGCTCTATGGAGCGACAAAATGGTCTATGGTATTTTGAACGCCCAATTCGCCTTCTTCAATAATCTTTTCAATTTCGGCATGGCGGGGGGAGAATTCCTCATGATAAAAACGGCGGCGTTCCGCGCGGTCGATGGGTTTAACGAAAGCATCGTCGCAAGCGAAGACATGGACCTCTTCCATCGCCTCGCAAAGATCGGGCGCGTACGGACCGCATGGGAACTTGTCGTTTTCCATCCCGCACGACGGCTTCATCAGGAAGGATGGGCGCCTACGGTATATCGCTGGATCAAAAATTCCATCTCGGTATGGCTTTTCAAAAAAGCAGCCGACAAAGAGTGGGAACAAGTCCGATGAAACTGAGCTTCGTCATCCCCGCGTATAACGAGGAGGGTTGTATCGTGCGGTGCTTGGATTCCATCATCCGCGAGATCGACGGCCGCCCCGACGCGGAGATCATCGTGGTAGACAACAACTCAACCGACACCACCTGCAAACTCGTGGCGCGCTATCAAAGCGTAAAACTGCTCCACGAACCGCAGAAAGGGGCGAATCGTGCGCGGCAAACCGGCTTTGAAGCATCGCAAGGCGAACTGGTTGCGTTCATTGACGCCGATACCGAAATGCCACGCGGATGGGTTGCGCGGGCCGAGAGCACCCTTCTTAAAAATCCCGACGTGCTTTGCTTGAGTGGTCCGTTCCGCTTTTACGACCTCCCCGTCTGGACCACGCTCCTCGTTCGCACGTTTTATCTCATCGCCTATGTTATTTATTCCGTAAGCAACTTCCTTTTCCAAAAGACAACGGTAATTCAGGGAGGAAATTATATATTGCGCCGGTGGGCGCTTGAGAAAATCGGCGGGCAGAACGTGGCGCTGGCGTTCTATGGCGACGATACCGATCTCGCGGTGCGCTTGAGCAAGATCGGCAAAGTGAAGTTCACCTTCCGGCTCCCCATCGACACCTCCGGCCGCCGACTTGCAAAAGAAGGCGTTTTTGTGATGGCCGCAAAATATGGCATCAATAATTTGTGGACGGCGCTTTTTAAGAAACCATTCACCACTGGATATAAAGAAATCCGCCTTGCGAACAACGCCCCAAAGGCCTCCTACGAACCGGAGAGCGCAGCGAAGGAATGGGCGATCGGCGTGAGTGCGCTCCTGGTCTTCCTTGCCATTCTGGCCGGCATCGCCTATCTTATCTATGTCGCTTACCGCCACTCCTTATACTGAAACCCCATGACGCGCCGGCACCGAGCAACCATATTCCTTCTGTTTTTGGGCGACGTGGTCGCCCTTTACGCAGCACTCCTACTAACGCTTGTATTGCGCTATGGCAATGGTTGGTACCGTGCCTTCGTTGACGTTCATTTTACGCCATTCACGATCATCTTTATCCCGTGGCTTATTATTTTCTACATCGCGGGACTCTATGACCTGCGGCGGCTCCGCAACAATCTTGATTTTCTAAAAACGCTCGCGCTCTCGCTCGTCGTGAATGCGGTTATTGCCGCACTCCTCTTTTACGCGATCCCCATGTTCGGCATTGCGCCAAAGACCAATCTTTTTATCTTTATCATCGTTTTCGCGATCGTTGAAGTGTTCTGGCGGCGGCTTTTTAACCGGCTCACGGAATCGGCCGAGGCACCAAACAAGGTGCTGCTGGTCGGCACGAGCGCAGCCGCAAAAGAGGTGTACGCAATGGCAGCGGAGAATCCGCAGCTCGGATATGCCATAAAAGCGCAGCTTGACGAAGCCACGGCGGAGCGGACGCCCGTTGCGGTAGAAAAATCGGCACGAGATAGCGGCGCAAACCTTATCGTGGTGCCCCGCGAGCTGAAGCAAAAGAACGCCCTTGCCGCCGTGCTCTATCGCCTCTTCGGAGAAGGAACGTCGGTGATGGACCTGGAACATTTTTACGAACTCATCACCCGCAAAGTTCCACTGGATGAACTCGGCGAAACGTGGTTTTTGGAAAACATCGAGCACGCTGGGCGGTTTTATGAGCCGCTCAAACGCGCGATTGAATTTTTGTTTGCCATCGTGATCGGCCTTGTGCTTCTGCCATTTGAAATCCTGATCGCGCTCATCGTAAAGCTCACCTCGCGCGGGCCGGTGCTCATTCGGCAGCAGCGCACAGGGAAGAACGGCGCGCCGTTCACGTTCTATAAATTTCGGAGCATGGTGGCGCTTTCTGCGGACGGCCAGGCGGAAACAACCGGCGCACAATGGGCTGCCGGCAAGAACGATGCGCGGATCACCCCGTTCGGAAAACTCATCCGCTTGACGCACCTTGACGAGTTGCCCCAACTTTGGAATGTTATCCGCGGCGACCTTTCGTTCGTGGGCCCGCGGCCCGAACGCCCCGAGTTCGTCGCCAAGCTCAAAACGCAAGTCCCCTTCTATGAGATGCGCCTTCTCATCACCCCCGGCGTGACCGGCTGGGCGCAGATCAACCACCGCGCCGACCTTACGATCGACGATGTCAAACAAAAATTGCAGTACGATATTTATTACTTAAAAAATCGTTCCCCCATCCTTGATATCGCCATCGTCTTGAAGACGATCAAATCACTTTTCGTCAATCCGCAGTAGGCGCGGTATAATAAGGTCATGAAAATAATCGTAACGGGCGGTGCGGGCTTCATTGCTTCGCACGTGGTAGATGCATATATAAAAGCCGGGCACAACGTGGTCGTGATAGATAATCTGCTTACCGGTTTCCGCAAAAACGTGAACCCGCGCGCAAGGTTCTATAAAGCCGACATCCGCGACCGCGCGGCGATGGACCGCATTTTCAAAAAGGAACGGCCGGAGATCGTGAACCACCATGCCGCGATCGCGGAAGTGGTGAGGTCGCTCCGCGACCCGATCCCAACGCTAGAGACGAACGTGCTTGGCATCGCGAACGTATTGCTCGCGTTCGGCGAGCACGGCCGCGGCGGCACACGGCGCAAATTCATCTTTTCTTCCACAGGCGGCGCTATGTATGGCGCGCCGAAGCATATCCCCGCAGACGAATCCGAAGCGCCGGTCACGCTCTCACCCTATGGCCTTTCAAAACAGCTCGGCGAAGAAGTGATCAAATTCTACGCACGCTTGTATGGTTTCAATTACTGCATCTTCCGCTACGCGAATATCTATGGCCCGCGGCAAAACCCGAAAGGCGAGGCAGGCGTAGTGGCCATCTTCGGCGGCCTTATGAAGGCCGGCAAGTGCCCGATCATTTTCGGCGACGGAACAAAGGCGCGCGATTACGTCTACGTAGAAGACATTGCGCGGGCGAACCTCACCGCACTCCGCCGCGGAAAGAACGAAATTATGAACCTCGGCTGGGGCAAGCTCATCACCGACCAGATGATCTTTGACGCAATAAAGCGCGAAACCAACTTCCCCGAAAAGCCGACGTATGCCCCCTACCGCAAAGGCGAGGTCTATCGCATTTCGCTTGACGGCAAACACGCAAAAAAAATCTTCGGCTGGGAGCCAAAGATAAAGTTGCAGGAAGGCGTGGCGCGGGTGCTGCGGGCATTGCGAGCACGCTAGCGCTTCCGTCGAGGCGCCTTCGCTGTTTTTACGTATTTCTCAAGCAGCCACGAACTTGATTGTATCTTTCCACCCTGGCCGACATTGAACACTATTTTGATCCCAAGCTCTTTGCAGGTATTGATATCCCAATAAAGCGACGAGGCGGGGTTCGCCGCATTCTTTTCGTCACGATCACCGCCATTCGCAAAAATATCCGGCCGGAGCGCGCGCAGGTCACGCGACACGCTCATGGCACGCGCGAACAAAGGCAACGATTGTTCCTGCCCCAAGTTTGGCCCGTGCTTTGAGAGCACCACGCGATCCACCGTACGAAGCGCCGCAAGAATTTCCTTGCGCTCCTCCTGCCCCATAAAAATATGGTGCTTCTTTTTTTTCAGCCAGTAGTCGTTGTTCAAAATGACGACGAGTTCATCGCCGAGCGCCCGTGCCCGCTCAAACATCCGCACATGCCCGATGTGGATCGGGTCAAATCCCCCGCTTACCGCCACCACGATTTTCTTTTTACGGCTTTTCATTATATCCTTCATTATAACGCACGATGATACAAAAGATCAGGTCCTTCCTTTTT
>CAZNYI010000007.1:22302-27054 GCA_964577245.1 uncultured Candidatus Saccharibacteria bacterium | reverse complement strand
GCAGCAAAAAGCAGACATCCATCTCTCCCGAAGCCAGGTTCCAAAAGGCACGGCAAACAAAAATCCCCGCAGTGCGAGGATTTTTGAGGAATGCATCCTAGCCGGGGTTACCAGCTGTTCTGCCGTCCGCCGCCGTAGCCACCACCAGCACCACCGTTTCCACGGGGAGCGCGGGGCTCGAGAGGCTTGGCTTCGTTCACGGTCAACTTGCGGCCGCCGAAGTCCTTGCCATTCCACAGTTCGATCGCCTTCTGGGCATCCTCATCGGACGCCATTTCGACGAAACCGAAACCGCGGGAGCGTCCCGTCATCTTGTCCACGATGATCGTGGCGGAAGAAACGGTACCAGCCTGCGAGAACGCAGTCTGGAGCTCGTCCTGCGTTGTGGTGTAGGGCAAACCTCCTATGTATAATTTTGTAGCCATTGATTTATGAAGCGTAAGAACCGCGAAATCGCCCGGAGTACGGGTTCATTCTATGTTATAGTTCTTAGCGCTAATTCTTATGCTATGTTTATGTAAGGCGACCTACTTCTCTTCTGCTTCTCCGCCGGCAGAGCCGACATAACGAAACCTACTAGGACACTTACATCTAATACATTATACACCATATGCCAAAAATATGCAAATGCCAATAACCACCCGTCGCTTTAGGGCCATTATATGGGCATATTATAGCCATAATGGGCGGAAGATGCCCTGGCGGCGCACACGCGATCCCTACCGTATTGTGGTTTCGGAGATCATGCTCCAGCAGACCCAGGTTTCCCGAGTTTTGAAGTTTTATCCGAATTTCATTAAAAGATTCCCAACGTTTCAAGCGCTCGCGCACGCGCGGACCGCGGACGTGCTCCGTGTGTGGCAAGGACTCGGATACAACCGCCGTGCCCTTGCGCTTCAACGGTTGTCAAGGATTGTTTTAGAAAAATTTAATGGTAAGTTGCCGCATGAGCGTGAAGCACTCGTTTCGCTCTCCGGGATAGGGGAGGCCACGGCTGGATCCATCCGCGCATTTGCATGGAATGAACCAGAGATCTTTATTGAAACGAATATCCGTCGCGTTTTTATCCACTTTTTCTTTCCTCGACAGAGCAAGGTAACGGACGCCGCGCTTGCGCGTTATATCAAGTGTGCCCTGCCGCGGGCGGATTCGCGCGAATGGTATTGGGCGCTCATGGATTACGGCGCAATGCTTGGCGCGGCCGCCGCGACGAAGAGCGGCACCGTAAATCCAAATCAACGAAGCGCGCATTATAAAAAACAGTCGCCCTTTTCCGGTTCCGACCGCGAATTGCGCGGAAAGGTATTGCGTTTTTTGACTCAAAGGAGGAAGATATCCTTTAGGGCGCTCGCGAAGGAAGTGAAAGCACCCGTGCGGAAGGTCCGCGCGATCGCGGCGACGCTCGTAAAAGAAGGTTTCATAAACATCAAACAATAATGCGCACCAAAACACTTTTTATAGCATTCATAGGCATGGTGGTGGCGATTCCATCTGTCTTTTTTGTCGCACCCAGTGCGCTCGCTGCCACTACCTCAGCAAAAGCCCCATTTTATTACGCCGTCTGGCTGCCATTCTGGAAGAGCCAGAGCGGTGCCTCGGATATTGCTATTAACCTCGATTCGCTCCATGAAATAAGCCCATTTTCCTACGAATTGAGCCCAAACGGAGCGCTCATTGACGATCTAAAGATCGGCAATGGTTCGTGGGACGGATACCTCGGTGCTGTGCACGATAGCGGCGTGAAGATCGTTCCGACCATCGCATGGTTTGACGGTCCGTCCATCTATAAATTGCTTTCCAATACTAAAAATCGCCAGGCCGAAGAAGATATGATCGTGGCGCTCGTGAAGTCAGAAAAATTTGACGGCATAGACATTGATTTTGAAAGTATGACGACAAGCACGAAGCCGTATTATTCGCTTTTCATCCAGGGGCTTGCGCAACGCCTGCATCCGGTAAAGCATACGCTCGCGTGCACCGTGGTGCCGCGCACGCCCGTGAGCTCGCTCTATGAATCAAACCCGTTGCCCGCAGTGCAGTACGCGGAGGATTACGTTGCACTCAACAAATATTGTGACGAGGTCCGTGTGATGGCCTATGACCAGGGGACGATAGACGTGAAACTCGATGCGGTAAAAGGAGATGGCACGCTCTATGCGCCGACGGCCGATCCGGCTTGGGTGGAAAAGGTGATCAAGAATGTGATTGCGACCATAAGCCCCAAAAAAGTGATGCTTGGCATTCCGACCTATGGGTATGAATACCAGGTTTCATGGCTCATGGGGGCGACCACCTACGAGCGCGTGCGCAGTTTTACGTATAAAGATGCCATGGATCGCGCGAATGGTTTGGGAATCGTGCCGTATCGCAACAACGCCGGGGAACTTTCGTTCACCTTTGCTTCAAGTACACACGTTGCAGACGTCGGCCCGTCGCTTACCTCCATGGTGGCCTCAACGCTGCCGACGGCGCTTGCGGCCACCAATCCGAATGCGTCAACTACCTTTTTTGTGTCGTTTAGCGACGCCTCATCAACGGCAGATAAGATCGCGCTGGCCAAGAAATACGGCCTTCGCGGGGCGGTGCTCTTCAAGGCGGACGGGCTGCTTGACCCTGCCACATGGGGGATTATGCGATAATATAGGTACGTAGGCATATGAAGTGGACCAAAAGGGAATTTATTGTTGAAGTGATGGTTGGCCTCTTTTTTCTGACTGCCGGGATTGTCGCCACCTATTACGCAAATATTTTTACGACCGCGCATGCGTCAAGTGTGGTGACCGACGTCATTCTTGATAATCTTCCCGTCATAAACGTTAATTTTATCTTTACGGACGGGGCAAGCATTTTCTTTGTTATTCTCTTTCTGCTCGCGCTCCGCGAGCCGCGCCGACTGCCCTTTATGTTGAAGAGCATTGCACTCTTCATTTTGATCCGCTCGGTTTTTATGATGCTGACGCACTATGCGCCGCCGGAGGTGCATTCCTATCTTGATATAAGTGGCTTTTTGTATCGCCTCAGCTCTGGCGACGACCTCTTCTTTTCGGCGCATGCCGGCCTGCCATTCATGCTCGCGTTCGTTTTTTGGGATGAGACCATCTTGCGCTATTTCTTCCTTGTGTGCAGCGCGATCGGCGCCGGGGCCGTGTTGCTCGGCCACCTGCACTATTCAATAGACGTGTTCTCCGCGTTCTTCATTGCGTTCGGGATATTCCACATTACAAAGCATATATTCAAAAGGGACTACGAAATGCTTCGCGAGGGTGTTTTTGTGAGTTCAGTCGCGGCATAAAGTCGCCGCGTAATGTGCCTGCCTAATTTTGCGAAATCGCTTTGTCGGCGACGATCGCGAGGTTTGCGGCGGCAGTGCTCGTGCTTGCTACGACCACGATCTTTGCATAGCTTACGCCGAATTTAAGCGCTGCGGTCTTTGAGACCATCCAAACGTCCACTACATCTTTCATGCGTTTCGCCATGCGGTCTTCCACGGTGAAGACCTTGTCACCGAAAAGCGACGGGATTTGTATCTTTGTTCCAAAGGGAAGTAGGTTGGTTGCCACGATGCCGTCGCGGACGTGCAATCCACTTGCTGTGATAAATGGGGTGTCGTCGGTCTCGTTGGGGGAGCTTGAATAAGCCGTCACCCGAAGATAGAGCGGTGCGGGGACTGCTGTCGCGGCGGTAAGCGGCGCCATTGTCGGCGTGCTGCCCGCGCCCGTCCCAGTGGCCTGGTTTTGAGCCCCCATGGCTGCCGGCGGCACGAAAGCAGCCCTAATAATGCCAGGGGCAAAGGTGGCCGCGAAGGTAGCTACTATGGTTGCAAAAATCTGTACCCGTCTGATGAATTTCCTCATAATTTCCAACAAAAAAGCCCCTTCCGGGGTATATCACTTCGCTATTTCGTTGGTAAGGGAAGTATAGCATGGGGCACCCAAAAAAGCAAGCTCCCGCCGTCCGGCAGACAAAATAGGGGTTTTCGCCTCGCGCATAAGAATGAGTTCGGCGAAAACCCCTATTTTGTCTGCCGGGCGGAGACGCGCTTTTTGGGGCGCACCCTCGCAATTTTTTTAAGAAAGTTTTAATGGGTCATATGGTAGGGTAGCGTATGCTTAAATATTTTTTATCGCTTCTCGGTTGGTGGAAGGTGGCAATCTTCTTACGGGAAAAAAGATCACAGCCTACCTTTAAAGAAGGTGAACTGTGGTGGTGTAGCATTGGAATGAACATTGGCGTTGAAATCTATGGGAAGGGCGACCGCTTTACGCGGCCGGTTATCGTGCTGAGAAAGTTCAACGCGAATTCATTTTTTGGCATCCCGCTTACCACAAAACTGAAATACGGAAAGTGGTATGTGCCCATGGAACATGGTGGAACAGAAAGCAGGGCAATAATCTCTCAAGCAAGGATTTTTGACGGGAAGCGTCTTGTTGGGAAAATGGGAGCGCTTAACAAAGCCGACTTCCAAAGGATCAAGATAGCGTTTCTTAAGGCGCATGCCTCTTAGAAATTTTACACCCCGCCAGGGGGCGGGGTGCGTTGTGGGAAGTCCCAATAATTTCTTCTATTATATCAAACCCGTAGGCCGAGTCAAATATCTTTTAATAACTTTTTAATGTTTGCTGCGTCTTTATAGCCGATCGAAATTGCTTTTAAAATATCTTCCCTATTATTGTCCAGGGTATGGATTGGCAGTTTCTGACTTGGTGAGATGATTATGACCGAAGCATCATGCATCCCGGGAGAATAAGCACA
>CAZNYI010000007.1:17426-22202 GCA_964577245.1 uncultured Candidatus Saccharibacteria bacterium | reverse complement strand
GAATAAGCACACGACATCCCGCCCTCGGAGGCAACAATTCCTATCTTTTTCATAACTACGACATTAAATATGGATCAGATCGTTCCAGAAGATCAGCACAATAGCGATAAGGCCAACCACCATTCCAACGGCTTGGATGAGCGAAACCTGTTCTTTATAAAAAAGAAGACCAATAATGATCGCGAGTATTGCCGAGGCGACCGAGAAGATGGTTGCTCCGCGCGCAAGCCCGGAACCATGCTTGATTGCATAGAGCCAAAATGCATTGGCGACAATATATCCCGCTAGCGAACAGATCCAAAATATCGGATTGCTTTTTAGCGCCCACTCTTTTGCGAAAACATCCGCAACTATTTCGAACACAATAAGAAGCGCCAAGGGGAATATCCACATATGCTTATTATATTACATTGGTGCACGGTCAACTTCGGGTATTGGGCAATCGAGCTATGTTTCAACAAACGCGTGACGGGACCAAAATGCTTGATTGTAATTGAATTCTTCTTCTGATTGGGATCGTTTATTCGGCATCGGCGCGGCGATGATGCCGGGGTGGACGGCGGCTATCTGTGGATATTCTTGGTTGTCGAACTTGGTGAGCGCTACTACCAGCCCGTCGGTGGTTGGGGCCTGCGCCATCCTTATAAAATTTCTTTCGATTTGGTCACTTGTTTCGTTTTTTCCCCGCGGTTTTTGAAAGACAGCCTCTTTTGTCTCGTCGGTTATTTCAACAAGGTTGCCGAACCCCAACGGCTTTTTTTGATCGAGCCCTAGCTCATTTTTCAGTTCGGAAGTAAGCGTTACGCGGAATATCAGCCGTTTTTGATTTCCTCTCCTTACCCACTGAGGCGTTCCGGCGGGCGAACCGAGTTGCAATAACTTCATCGCAACTCCCCTCATTTTTTGCGGATCATCAATAGCGGCCTGTTCTGGGTTGAATTTTGCACCGCCGGTTTTCAACTGTTCGTCGAGATACTCCTGGCTGACCACTGTTTCCCGTTCGGTGCCGGGATTTAATTTTATTCCCATGATGCGAGCCCTCGCTTCTTCACTGAGGCGGGAAAAATGACGCAAAAGATGCATTTCACCACTTGGTGTCAGTTGTAGGTTCTGTATCTCTTCTTCGGTCGGCGCCCCTTCGGGGTTCCCATAAAACCGCACCCCTTCTACTTCAATAAACGGAGATGGGTTGCGCTCAAGAGGATTCATTAGTTTCTCTATTAGTATTCTAAAACAGCTTTGGTGTTGCGGATGGGTTATCTTTCGTGGTCTTCACCTTCCTGTCTATCATTTTTTGGAGGTCGGCCACGCGCACTTTCCATTGTTTGCCGATCTTGAATCCGGGCAGCTTTCCGCGCTTGCACCAGCTCTGGATCGTCTTTTTGGTAACGCCGAAGAACTTGGCAAGCTTCTCTGCGTTATAGATTGCGTCCTGCTTTGGCACCCTATTATTATAGCGCTTTGTGATAAGATAATAGTATGGACGAAATACCGCTTGCGAAGCTGCTTGATCTCTCAGGGAAGACCGCCATTGTGACGGGCGGCGCGGTGGGTATTGGCTTCGGGATCGCGCGGCGGCTTGCCGAGGCGGGGGCAAACGTGCTGATCGCCGACGTGAATGCCGAAAACGCAGAGAAGGCGAAGCGGGAACTTTTGGCGGCCGGTTTCAAGGCGGAGGCCACGCGCACCGACGTTACAAACGAGGTGGAAGTGCAAGCGATGGTGGTTGCGGCCGTTGCCGCGTTCGGGGGCGTGGACATTCTGGTGAACAATGCCGGCATCTATCCGAGTATCCTTGTGATGAACATGACCGCCGCTGATTTTGAAAATGTGCTCACGGTGAATTTGAAGAGCGTGTTTCTGTGCACGAAGGCGGTGGCGAAGCAAATGATCGCGCAGGGCCGCGGCGGCCGCATCGTGAACATCACTTCTATCGACGCGTTGCACCCGTCGTCTGCGGGGCTTGCACACTACGATGCGTCAAAGCATGGCGTGTGGGGATTTACGAAGAACGTGGCCTTGGAACTTGCGCCCGATAATATTTGGGTGAATGCTGTAGCACCCGGAGGCGTCGTTACGCCCGGTGCGACGGCAATGCAAAAAAATGCGCAGGTGCCCACGGGCGTTGATCCGCAAAAGATGATGGAAAGTTTTTTGGCGCGGATCCCGATGAAGCGGATGGGGGAGCCGGATGACATCGGCAAGGCAGTGCTTTTCCTTGCTTCCGAAATGTCTTCATATATGACGGGAAGCCAGATCGTGGTGGACGGCGGAGCGTTGCTTGCGTAGGGTTTTTGTCTCGGGCGACGATCGCGTGCAGATGCACAATGCGATCGTCGCCCGTCTTTTTATATTTCGTCTTCTCCTCCGTCCTCTTCTTGTGTTGCGT
Source organism: uncultured Candidatus Saccharibacteria bacterium (assembly GCA_964577245.1). Lineage (GTDB taxonomy): Bacteria > Patescibacteriota > Minisyncoccia > UBA6257 > 2-01-FULL-56-20 > CAVYIK01. The sequence goes on along the minus strand of CAZNYI010000007.1, from coordinate 19,813 downwards.
TTGTTGCGCGAGACTGCCGCTCCAGTGATCTGCGGAAGGAATTTTCGATCAATGGGGTGTGCTGTCTTGGTATTCCGTCTCCGGCAATATGGTGCCGGAAGATCGCAACGATTTCCGATGGACACGTAACCCTCACGTGCTGCACCCCCCAAGAGCGGAGGTGTACTTCGTGAAAGTCGTACTCTCTCGGCCCGATGCCGCTTACGCTTCTATAAACCCCAAACTCAAAAAGCTGAAGCGTTCTGGGCGATGCGGCGCCCACTGCTTCGGCGAGCGCGCTCGCGATCTCTGCGGCGCTGTTCGTGGTGTTGAGATCCGCCTTAATTTCGCGTATGTCTTCCGTGCCACAATAGATGATCGTATTCCCGCGAATGACGAACTCGACGTGGACCCCCGGGCCATAGCGAAGCAGTTTCACTTCCGAGAGGCCGTTATTTTGTAAAGGTGCTGGTACTGTTCCCACTGTTCCCTCCGATAGATACTACAATCGGATGGTAAAGAACATTGCAACGACGGCCACGGCCATGATGGCGAAGGTGGCCCACAAAAGCAGATGTGAAAGCGTGCCGCTGCGGTATTCGCCCATTATTTTTTTGTCGCGGGCGATACGCGCGATAAGGAAGATGAGTGGCACCGAGATCACGCCGTTCACGACAGCCGTCACGATGAGCGCCTTCATGGGGTCAATGCCCACGAAGTTGATCATAAGCCCGATCACGGTAGCGATCGTGATAACGCCATAGAAGCCATGCGCCCGCTTCAATTTTAAATTCAGCCCTTCGCGCCAGTTAAGCGCTTCCGAGAGCGCGTAAGAAGCAGAGGCCGAGAGGACGGGGACGGCAAGGAGCCCGAGGCCCACAATGCCGATCGCAAATATGATCTTTGCGAGAAGGCCGGCATAGGGGAACGTAGTAACGAGCGGTTCAAGCGCTTTTGCGGCTTCGGCGGCGGTGCCCACGTTCGTCATGCCGTTTCCGTGGAGCACGGTGGCCGCGACCACGATGATGCACCACGTGGTTACCTGCGAAGAGAGCATGCCGAAAAAGTTATCCATCCGCAATAAGTGCATGAATGTTTTTGTCATGCGCGGCTTGCCATGGTGGATCATGTGCTTTGTGTGTTCTTCCTCCACTTCTTCCGATGCTTCCCAGAAGAACATATAGGGCGAAATGGTGGTGCCCACGACGCCGATGATAATAAAGAGGAAGGCGAAGCTGAATTCAATGTGCGGAATGAACGTGGCACGCAGGATCGTTCCCCACGGTTCGTGCACAAGGAACACAGTGATCACATAAGAAAGCAACGCGAGCGCGAGCCATTTCAAAATTTTTGCGTACGTGCGATACGAAGTAAAAATTTCAAGCACAAGAATGATGACCGTGAAGAAGAGCGTGAGGATGGCGAAGGGAAGGGGAATAATAAGCTGGGCCGCGGCGCCCATGGCACCAAGATCTGCGCCAATGTTGATAGTGTTCGCGATCAGAATAAGGGCGAGCGTGGCGTAGAGCACTTTGCGGCTGTAGTGTTCCTTGATGATGGCCGCGATGCCTTTGCCGGTAACGGCGCCGATCCGCGCACACGCTTCTTGGATCGCGGTCATGAGGGGAAACGTGAATAGCGCCGTCCACAGCTGGCCGTAGCCGAACTGCGCGCCGGTCTGCGTATAGGTGGCGATGCCCGATGGGTCGTCGTCGGCAGCGCCCGTGATAAGGCCGGGCCCAATGTTCCGCATGTTCTTCAACTTGGCCATTTGTTATCATTGTAACAAATACACCGCAATGAATTTCAGATTGAACAAAAACAAGCGCAACGCAATGGAGATCATCCGCCGCCTTGGCTACGCGCCACAGCGGGCCACCGTGACGGATGAGATAAGCTGCGTGCGGCGCATGGGAGGGGATTATCCGCGTTTCCACATCTACCTAAAAGAAGAAAAAGACGTGTTTAATTTCTCAATCCATCTTGATCAAAAAAAGCCTATCTATGAGGGCTCGTCGGCGCACAATGGCGAATATGAGAGCGACGTAGTGCGCGAGGAAGTGGCGCGCATCAAAAGCATATTGATGGAAGACTAGTGGTCGTTATCGTATCCCCGTATCGCAAGAGATAGTTGCGGCGGCGAACGTTTGCGGCGCAACGGTGACTGACGGATGGTCGCAGCGCGGCAAATTGCTTTCACCTGCGCCGAGCGTGTAGTCGCCGGCTGGCAACGACACCGAAAATGTTCCGCTTGCACTGCTATTCGCAAAAGCAACGGCATGCACCGGATCGCTCGCACGGAAAACGGCAACGCGCGTTTGGTATGGTTTATCGGCGCAGTTCGGGTCGGGAGGGATGCGTTCCACCGGGCAGGTCGGCCCGAGCATTACCGTGCCGTTGATGCCGGA
>CAZNYI010000007.1:0-17326 GCA_964577245.1 uncultured Candidatus Saccharibacteria bacterium | reverse complement strand
GCCCGGGCACGCGGCAAATTCGCAATTGGGACCGGTGCGGCCTACATACGAACCGTCAGGGCAAAGCTTTGCTTCCATGGTGCAGGCAATATTCCCACCGCCGCGATTGATTTGATTGGTGCCAGAAAAATACCAATACGCGCCCCCGGCCGCAATCAAAATTACCATTATAATGATCGCGACAAGGAAGGTATTGTTTTTACTCATTAACCCTAGTATAGCAGGAAACTACATCTCCGCTTCTGCTGCCTCCGATTCGATAAGTTCGCCTATTTTTTCGGCGACCTGCTCGGCGGTGTCTACCTGCATATGCGGACGGTCGCCCGGGCGTGAGGCTCGGAATGCCGTAGTGCGGATCGCATTCTTTCCGAAGTTCGTCGCCGTCATTTTGGGGTGCATCACGCTCACTATGATATTATCTTTCGCGAGCTCCTGCCGCGCGGTCAAAGAGAGCGCGTTCAGCGCATATTTGGTTGAGGCATATGCCGCGAGGTTAGGGAAATAATTTTTAGAAACAAGGGAGCTAATGTTCACTATCATGCCGCCGCCCTGCTTGCGCATCTGCGGGATGATCGCCTCCATTGCGAGGAGTGGTCCATACACATTGAGCTCCATAATGTCCTTATATTTTTCCACATCTATGGTTTCCACCGGGCTATACATGCCCTGCCCGGCATTATTAATGAGCACGTCCACGCGCCCATATTTTTTTAAAGTTTCCTCAATAAGTTTTTTAATATCACTGGGTTTCCGCATGTCAACGCTCACGGCGAGCGAGCCCGGCAGCTCTTTTTCAAGCTCTTTCAAGATATCCGCCGAACGGGCCGCAAGCACCACTTTTGCTCCCTTTGCGGCCAAAAGCTTTGCTGCCGCGAAGCCGATGCCCTGTGAAGCGCCCGTTATAATGATCACTTTGTCTTTAATTTCCATAGCGTTGGCTTATATATAGTTATACACGATCAGCGCGGCAAAAGTTTCATGGCGCAGCGTGTGCCCGCGTCGTTACGAATATCTTTTCGTGATCCGTTGTCGGATGCGGGCGAGGATAAAAAGCACGACGCATACGGCGATGATTGCGGCGACGAGTTCAAGCAGGTTGGAAAAGTCGCTCCAATAATCTCCCACGATGCGGCCGATCGTGAGCGCCGCCGCGGGTTCAATAAAATTACCAATGAAGTCGTAGAGAAGAAAAGTGCCGAATGGCACCTTCACGAGTCCTGCAAGAAAATTTGCTGCCGGGCTTAGCCATCCCGCGAAGCGTGTGGTGAGGACCGTGATCGCGGCATCCTCGCGGAGTTCCGTTTGGAGCTGGTCAAAAAATTTGATTTTATCAATTCTGAGCGCGTGGGTCACGGCCGCGCCGTATTGCCGCGTGATGGCATAGCCCGTGAGGTCGCCCAAGGTATTCGCGATCACCGCCACCGCAAGCGCTATCCAGAAATTGAAATAGCCCTGGCCGGAGAAGGCGCCCACGGCAAGAAGCAGAGCGTTTGAGGGGAGCGGCAGCAGGAGTGCCGCGGCATACACAAAAACGGCGAGTGCCGCATATTTATAGAGAAGCAGGTACGAAAGGAGCGGGCTAATGACGTCCATTTAGATGGCAGTGGAGCTGGCGGCGAAGTATGCGCGGATCGCGTCATCAAGGTTGCTCATGATCGTTGCAAGGTTCAAATGGCTGTGGCTTGCATAGCTTGAAACCGTGAGTTGTGGATACCGCGCGTCCGTGATGGCAAGTTTTGTTTTTAAATAATCCGGCGGCAGGGCAAAAAGACGGTTCACATAATCAAACGTCATCCACGAATGCACGTAACTTATGTCCGCTGCGCCGAGCGGCCCGTGATTATGGAGGAATGCGGTGAGCCACGATTGGCGCGCGCTTGTCACGGCCGCATGTCGGATGGTGCGATAGTTCAAAACGAAGATAACGATTAATGCGGCGAGCGCGATCGCGAGCGCGATCATCGCATATTCAAGGTATCGTCCTGGCCGTTTGTTGCTGTGATGGTTATTTTCTCCTAGCATGGCATATTTATTATACGACGAAATACGATAGACGGTTTTTGTTCAAATAGCGCAACCATTTGCCAAAAATTGTGGTTTAGGGTATAACGAGAAAAGCCCTCCTCCTCGTACACAAGATACCGTGTAGCACCGGAAAATCATGGGGGGTTGGAGAATGTCTTGAAAAAGAATCTGTTCGTGCCGCTCATTGCGGCATTGCTGTTTGCTTTGATGGTTGTCCCCGTATCGGCTACCACCTACAACTTCAGTTTCGCGACCCCACCATCGGCCGTGAACGGCATCTGGGGCACCGGAGTCGCCACCACGACGGCGGGAGACGAGATCGTGGTGCTCACCGGCACAGTCTGCACGGGGGTCACCACCTGTGCCGACATGGAGTTGCTCCCGGTTGGTGCTTTTGCGTCGAACGACAACGTGCTCACGGGCGCCTTCCCATTCGTCACCGTGAACGGGTTTTCGTTCGAGGCGATCAACGGCGTCGGTTCATCGCCGCCTGCTGGCGATTTCAATATCTATCAGGGGATTTCCGCCGAGAACTATATCGATGTTTGCACGGCGGGGACGGACTGCATTTCCCAGAATTCCTACGGGGATCCGTCCTGGGCAATCGACTTCACGGTTACGGAGGTCGCGACTCCCGAGCCCGTGACTTTCGTGTTAATCGGGTCGGGTCTGCTCGGCCTGACCTTCCTGCGGCGCCGGCGGCCTCAACGCTGACGGGCCAACTGTTCTTTGGTTCACATTCATCGGCCACCTGCCCAACAGGTGGCCTTTACATTTTTTGTGGCTTGTTTTAATATGTCGTCAGGTCTTATATACGGCGTAATGCCTTTAATAACGACGTTTTACAATAGGTTTGCAGTAGAAAGAGATTGAGATTGAACGACATCGAGGGAGAACGGAAATGACACTCAACATGCTTCGCATGTGGATGTTCGCTTTTTTGGCTGCCGCCCTGTGCCCCATGTGGGCGCAACAGGAAGCAACCCTTCCCACAAATAGCGAAGGGCCGCTCGCGGCCACGACGCAAGACGTTCAAAACAGTGACGTCGACGCAGATCAGCCCATCGCCCTTCCCGACGGCGGGAACATCCCGAAGCTACTCGTGGATAACGGGTGCGACGAGTTATGGCTTTCGGAGACAATGGCCGAGAACGGTAACATCCCGGTGCTCACTCTCCACCGCCTCGCGGCTGGAACGCTGATTCGGCTGCCGCATGGTTGCAAGACCACGCCTCCGCCGGAGGACGTCGCCATCAGAAGCAGACAGGTTTACGAAGAGGATCGAGTGATCACGGAGCTGCGGCAACGCGTGACGGACGCTGAGTCGTCTGCGGTCGCGATGACCACTGTGGCCGAGAGGACGGGACACGCTCTCGATGAAGCGGTTGCGAAAGCAAAGATCGCTGAAAACAGGGCGAGCGCTTTGGCGGAAGAATTGGAGACCGTGAAGACTCAGCGCGCGGACGCGAACGCAAAAGCAAACTCCCGCCTGCTGATTATCGGAGCTCTGACGTTCTTTATCGTGTTCGCCAGTATTCTTGCCTGGTGGCGGATTGGCGGGAAGCTTGCGGATAGTCGCCGTCTGGCGGCGCTTCTTGCCGACGGCAATGCGAAAGACGTCGCAAGAGGTAATCCTTCCGTTGCGGCGTTGCTCGTGGAGGGTCAAGCGAGGCAGGATACTGCCATCCAATTGCAGGTAGTATTGGACGATGCGAATCGGCGGAACCTTGACCTGGAAGGAACTATCGCCACGCTGCGGCCGGCGGCGAACGAGTCAATCCGTCGAGTCGCCAACCTGGAGAAACAACTCGAGAAGGCAACTCTTGCCATTGCCGGCATGGAAGCGGCGGCGCAAGGGGAGATTCGTTTCAAGCGGGAGTGCAACATCGAGTTCAACGGCGTGCATCACGCGTTCGCTCACGTCGGGTTCGAGTCTGTGCGCAATGGCGCCGGCTCTGCGGCGCTTTACGGCTGCCCGCTTTGCACCGAGCGGCACCTCTTGGTGCGCGAAGGTGAAGATCCCACCGCGAAGTGCGTCGGGCACATTGAGAAGTGTCTTGGCAGAGCGTCGGGAGCGCGGGCTACACCGCCCGCCACCGTGACGAGTATCGCTTCGTAGCTCTTTGGTTTTTCTGCTAGTTTCCTGATGCTCGATCCTTCCCAAAGGTCCGTCCTGGGAATCGATCTTCTTGCGCCCCGTGCGCAAGGACTTGGCCGGATCCGTCTTGGCCTTGAATCGAGTTCGGAAGCTCAAGTGGAAATTCCTATTATAACCGGCGGCGCACGCAAATGCGCTGCCTTTTTTATCTCGCGCTACCAGGTCCGATAGATCTCGCGGCTGCCCGTGAGATACAGGTCGGTGTAACCTTTCATCTTTTCCATTGAGGCTTTCATCTCTGGCGTCGGATTCATATATGCTTCGTTCGATTTTTCCCAGCCCGCGAGATTTTCATACCAGCTTGCCATGATGACGCGGTTATATTGCCCCGTTACGTCGGTCATGATGCTGATATTCTTTTCGCTCGCCATCGCCTCCTTGAAGAGCTTGGCGAGCTTTGATGCGTTGCCGGGCTTGCAGACGAAAGTATCGTGGACGATTATCATAGGGATACTCTAATGGTTCGTTTATGAATCTTTTATGAACCAGTTGTGCTATACTATATAGTATGAACGGCTACGTAATAAACATAGAGCAGGCGTCGCTTGAGAACGAAAACTTTCGTAAGGTTTTGTATACCACAAAAAATTGTCAGGTGGTGGTGATGAGCTTGAAGCCGTTGGAAGATATTGGTATGGAAGTCCATCACCTTGATCAATTTATTCGCATTGAATCCGGCACGGGGAAAACGGTCTTGAATGGCGTGGAGCACGAGATCGCGGACGGCTTTGCGGTTGTGGTACCCGCCGGCACTGAACACAACATCATCAACACCTCGCCCGATAAACCGATGAAGCTTTACACTGTCTACGCTCCGCCGAACCACTTGGACGGCGTCATCCACGTTTCAAAAGCTGATGCCGTTGCGGACGATGCACGAGACCACTTTGACGGGAAGACCACGGAATAGTTTTTACGTTGCTTTGTGCCTTAATTCGTAATTTTCATGATACCGGAATGCCGCCGGAATACTTGCGGCTACGGGGAGCGCGAGAAATGCACCGAGGATCCCAAAAAGACTTGCGCCGACGATCACCGCGAGAAAACTTAATGCCGGGTAGAGATTGAGGGCTTTGTTATAGATCACTGGGGAGATCACGGCGTTCTCAACTTGTTGGTAGACCAGATGAAGCGCGAGCACCGCGATACCACGAATCGGCGATATGGCAAAGGCGATGATAAGAGCGGGGATGGCGCCGATGGTCTGGCCGACCAAGGGGAGCAGGTCCAAAATGCCCGCAAAAATAGCGAGCGGGAGCGCGTAAGGAATTTGTAGCGCCAAAAGTCCTATGAATATAATAGTGCTGCAAATGACGGAGATGATTACGTTTCCCCGAATGTATTGCCCCGTCACCGTACCGACTTCTCCAAGAAGCTCTTTCAGCTTGGTTTTTTCTTTATACGGGAAAATGCCAAGAAATAAAGCGAACAATCGTTCTTGGTCATACACAAAATAGAACATTAAAATAATGATGGTGATGACGGATACCGTCGTGAACACAAAGCTTTCCGTGGAGGCGAGCACAAACGAGGGATTGCTTTGAAGGTAATTGCTAATATTAAAATTCTTGAGCGCTGTCGGCGCGAACGGCAGGTGGCTGATCGTGGTATTTATGTTGTTGATAAGACCGGGCACTTCCGCGCTGAGCTGGGGAACCACCGCAAAGCCGAGAATGGCGATGGGGATAAGGAGCACGAGCAACACCAACAATATAGAAAAGATCATCGGCATCTTTGTTGCTTTGCTGACCCGCTGTGCGATCGGCGAAAGCGCCGCCGCCATAACAAGTGCGATCACAATGTCGGCGAGCGCGTCGGCGGCTTTCCAAATGAGCAATATCACAATTCCGGCAAGAATGATCCGGCTTAATGCTTCCCAACTAAACGGATGGTCTTTTTGATCGGCCATTGGACGGTTTATATAGAGATAGCCGTTTTAACGGCCTATGCCTTACCGCAGTCATCGATCACGCCCTTTGCTATACTTAAAGCAAGCTACTTCAAGGTCGAAACTACTATATAACTATGGAACAAAATAACGGTATCGCTATAGTCCCAAAGGAAGGGTGGTCGTGGGGTGCGTTCATCCATACCGCCGGATTTCTCATCGGAGTAAAACGATACAAACTGCTTTGGTGGTATCTTCTTGCGCTCATCCCGATCGTGAACGTCATCTTCTTTGTTGTCATCATGATCTATCTTGGCGTAAAGGGGCACGTGATCGCCGCGGAAGGCACACAATTCGCGAACCAAAGTGAATACGATGGCTACGTGAAAGGGCTTGACCACGCAGGCAAGGTGCTCTTCTTCGCTGCGCTGATAATCTTCGTAGTGATGATCGTTTTTATGATTGCCGGATTTTCCCTCGTTGGTTTCTATGGGTCCGGTTTTCACACGGTATCGCCCTCGGTGGCGCCGTACGGAGGATAATGGATGTTTTGAAAGACGGTACAAAAACGGCCCGGATCTCCGGGCTGTTTTTGTAGGAAGCACAGTAACGCTTTACATTGTATTTACAAGGTGATATATCATATTCAGCATTTGTTGCCAATTTTAAGAAGCAAAAGAAAGGAGAAATACCGTGAGGAAACTGTCCTCCCGCTTTTTTGCGGGTACGCGGTGCCACTCCTTTGGGGACATCACGTACTTGCCGACCATAACCTTTTCCTACGACACCGCTCCCGCAAGGGGAGCGTGGCTTAAGGACGTTGTTCCGGCGTATGCATTGGGCCCGGAGGTGCCGCGAGGTGTTCTTATCGAAAGCCTGCGGCTTGCGTTCAATCAATCCCTTTGGCACGATGGCAAGGAGCCGGACTGGATCCGCCGCGTGAACAAGTTTTATGTGGCGCATTTCAGGCGGAGCTATGCCATTGAAGAGTGCGATCTTCTCTTCGCGGTACCCTCTGTGCCCCTCGCCGGGCTTGGGTACGTCATTCACGACGGGGGATTTACTCACCATGCATGCGATGCGTTTGGGCTGTGGCGGCTGCAACACATCGCCCAACTCGGGAAGCTCCACGATCCGGTCGTCACCGATATAGATACCACTGGGTACGGCATTGCCTTCGACCACACTCGCCTCGTGCATTCATTGGATGCGCGGGCGATCGCGCTTTGCATGGCGATCAACAATCGGTTGGACGATCTCGACCGGCGCACACTTGAAGTGGCCGCTTTAAGCCACGACGTGCGCACTCCTGCTTACGGAGATGGCGCGAAAGCGCTTGATCCGAAATTCTTCGACGAAGACGCCCACTATCCGGAGCTCTTGCGGGGAGCGAAGTGGGAATGTTTTCGGGACCGCTACAGGCTCCGCGAACAGCTTCTCGCTGATACGGTGCAAGGGAAAGGCGTCTTGGGTACGCTGCTTGATATCGCCGACAAGTCGTCGTATTTGGCGCGCGATGTCTGGTGGTATCTTGCCCGCTATAAGCCGAATGGTCCCGCCACCTACCTGCGTGGGTGCGCGGACATCATGAATCTCACAGAGAAGCGCGAGCATCTCTTTGCGCTCTGGGAGACGGTGCACGTGCGCGGTGGTGATGTGGTTTTCACCGATGCGCGGTGGCTCGCGGATTTTCTCCGCGCGCGGATGCTGATGTTCAAGTATCTCTACTTCCATCCCGGCAGCCGCTATCTCGAGACGATCACGAGCATAGTCTTTCTGCGGCACCTCATTGAAGTTGGGTTGCTCACGAAGGAACAACTTCTCATGATGGGTGATCAGCAGGTGGACTATCTTATTCGGCGATATATCGGCGAAGAGGCGTCACCGACCTTCGTCTCCTCCGATGAGTGCGGGCTGATGCCGCGCGTAGAGGTCTTCGCGACGGTTCGTGCGGCGGAAGAGCGCGAGCAGGAATTGCTTCGCGAAGGCGCCGCCATCACCTTCTTGGACACTCATCCGTATCCCAATCCGGCGCTTCACTTTCTGGTGCGGCGGCACGGAAAAACGCTTTCCTTTCGGGAGGCTTATCCCAGCATTGCCGAAGAGATAGAAGAGATCGGCCGCACTACGGCGACGATAAAGCTGTACCATCTCGCCGTCCATCCTGATTGTCTCTTGCCGCGACTCAAAAAAATTGCCGAGACCTTTCGGGCGACGCGGCTCGCCGCACATAGTTCCGCATAGGGGCTCCACGATCCACAAAAGTGGTCGTGCAACGCCCCCCTGACCCGAGTTTATTTACCGAAACAAGTTCGGGCCAGGGTTGACGCCGCGCGTGATTCGAATTACATTTATTTTAGAAACTGAAAGAAAGCGAGGTGGTACGACGTGCGAGTCCTTACGCCGTTGAGCGAGGACGAGGTGGCTTGGGTGCGGTTCACTGAGACCGCACCGATCACGGGTTTGAGAGGAGAACGCTGCACGGTGCTCTTTGAGAAGCGAAGGCTTAGCCTTTGTGATCACGGGGAGCATTGCTGGACGATCCCGTTCCCTGCGGAGCTTCGTGCTCCTACGCGCAACTTGTTCATTGAAGAGCACGGGTTCTCCGGAATCTCTCGGAATGCCTACCACGATCCCGTCGTAAAAGTGGTGTGCGCGTGCGATGGGACAAAACTTTCCGCGCTCGGAACGGGAAGTGACGAGAATCGATATGTCGCTCCTTCCCTGGTAACACTGTCTTGCTATGGGGACGGCGCGGAAACCGTGACCATTAAACAAATGCGTGTTATCCAGATTGCCCAGAGCGCCTGTCGGCTCATCATCTGGGTGTCGCGGTGCCCGCGGTATGCGGTCGTGAATGACGCATCCCTCCGGAGGTTTGCTCCCGTGATGAAATTAGCGGAAGCGGAGTTGCTCGGGCAGCTCCAACCGCAGAGAGGAGAAAAATAAGGCAGTGGGGCTCGCGATGCGAGCCCTTTTCATTATGCGCGCACCAAGTTGAACGTTCCGCTGGCTTTTCCGATGGAGCTCGTCCGCACAAAGGTTCCCGACATGGCGTTGTTGGTATAGGTTCCCGTGAAGGAAACATCAACCCCAGCTTCGGTCTGGCTATCGAATGTGATCGCGTTGCCGTTGATTTGCAATTGAACCGGCTTCACAAGACTGGTGATGCATTGCGGGGCTCTCGAAACAACGGTAAGGCACGCGTTCGTGTAGGTGATCGTTCCGGAAGCGATATTGTTTTCCACGCTCTGAATCACCACCGTAACATCGCCGGCTACGGTATATTCATAGTTTTTTCTAAGGATGGTAGCCGTACCCGTGGCCTGCATCCCTTTGCCCGGCGTGGCCGAGGTCCAGGTGCCTATAAGAGGATTCACCGCCGGCACGTTCGCGCCATTTTTTGAGCCCCCGGGCAATACCATTATTACGACCACGACCACAACCACCAGCACCACCGCGCCCAGCAGAGAATACATTAATGATTTATTTTTCATGAATTTATTATAGCATTTTCATTTTTGAAAAGTCTTTACAATTAATCCTTTATATGCCATTCTATATCCGTTCTTTGTAATACGAATAAATCCGAAAAGATGAGGTGATCCGTGCTCACAAGATTGCTATTAAGGACGTATCCGGCGCTTCAGGACCGGAACCTCCGTTTGTTTTTCTTGGGCTGGGTCATCTCTTCTGCGGGCACCTTTCTTCAGGGTGCAGCACAGGGTTGGCTGGTCTACCAAATGACCCATTCCGCGCTTGCGGTCGGCATCACGGGTGGCCTGCTCATGGTTCCGACAATGCTTCTGGCTCCGTTCGGCGGGGTCATTATCGACAAGTTCAATACGCGGCGCGTTCTTTACGTCACCCAGTTGCTCGGGATGGCGCAGGCATTCACGCTTGGCGCGTTGGTGGTAACCGGACACGCTTCGCTCGCGGCGATCAACCTGCTCGCGCTCGCGCTTGGGGTCATAAACGGCCTCGACGCTCCGGCGCGGCATACGTGGATTACGGAACTCGCGAACGAAGATATCCTACGTTCTGCCACCGCGTTGAATTCTTTGATTGTGAATGTGGGGCTGGCTTTAGGGCCGAGCGTCGGAGGGTTCCTGGTCGAGAAGGTCGGCATGGGAGGGGCGTTTTTCGTAAATGGTCTCAGCTTCGTTGCGGTGATCGCAACGCTCTTTTTCATGCGCGTCGATCATCTTCCTGGGAAACGTAACGGTAAATCGTTCGGCATGTTTCTGCCCGGCGTGCGGTACGCCGCTTCCGATCCCGGCATCCGGTTCTTACTCTGTCTTTCGGGGACGGCCATCTTTCTTGGCCTTCCGTACAGGACCATCATCCCAGCGGTCGCGAAGGAAGTGTTCCATCTCGGGCCAACGGGCTATGGATGGCTCTATGCCGCGCCGGGATTCGGCGCAATCATTGGAGCGACGATCGCCTCTCGCTATTCCGGGCGCCGGTCGGTGAAGTTGTTTATCATTGGGGGGATCTTTGTCACCGGGGCATCTCTTATCGTTTTCTCAATGATGAACACGTTCTACTGGGGGATGCTCGCGCTTGTGTTTTCCGGTGCCGGCGTTGTCGGTGCCAGCACTACGATCCGCACGACATTGCGGGAGATCGTTAAGCGCAAAATGCCTGCGATGCTCGGTCGGGTAACGGGGATTGACGTCGCGCTGTTCTTCGGCGGTGTGGCGTTCGGCAACTTCGCGATCGGAGGTCTCTCGAAGTGGTTCGGCGTTCAGGCGGCCATAACGTGCAGTGGAGTCGCCCTGTTGCTTCTCGGAGCTGTCCTCTTGGTGAAGATGAAAAAGTTGGGCGCGTAGGTTATCCACGTTGATAACACGCGCCCTTTTTAATTTTATGGTAATATGCGTTAAATGGATAAAATAGTTGAGCACGCGATGGTCACGACGGCGTTCGAGCTTGATGGCTACCGCATCGTAAAAAATTTGGGGGTGGCGCGCGGCATCATTGTTCGTTCCCGTTCTATCTTTGGATCGATCGGCGCAGGATTCCAAACCCTCGTGGGAGGCAACATTTCTTTGTTCACGAAGCTGTGCGAGAATACCCGCTCCGATGCTTTTGATCTTATGCTTAAACATGCCGCGGAGATGGGAGCCAATGCGGTGATCGGCGCGCGCTATGATGCTACGGAGATCACAAGGGGAGTGACCGAGGTCTTGGCCTATGGAACGGCGGTCGTGGTGGAGCGGAAATAACGGGAACGCCGAGGCGTTTTGCTTCTGCTACCAAAAATCCCTCAATAATTCGGGCGTTTCTGAACTGCGCTTTGTGGAACGCGTCCTTTTTGCGATGGATGAAAAATTGTCGTTCATGATCTTTTGCCGAAGGCGCAAGTAGAATGACGTCGCCGGTTTTTAAAAACTGCCGCGGATCCAAAAACGCCGCTTCAAGCACGAATCCACCACGCTGTTTTTTGATATGCGCGGCAATCGTTGGGTGCAGCGCTTTACGCACACTCAAAAGTCCCGCGATGATATTTTTCTTCGTCCGTTTGCCAATACCCTGATATGCTTCCGTAGTTGATAAAAAATGGAACGGCGCCTTCGACACAATTTTCCCTTTCTGGGCGAGCGTTCGGAATTTGTCCGCCGCAATGTGCCGTAGTTTGAATTTTTTCGCGAGCGTGCGGGCGAGCGTGGTTTTGCCCGACCCGGGGACGCCATAGAGGATGATGTTCATGCGACCATTTTATCATAAAAAGGCAATTTTATGAGCGAGTGTAATAATAGGCGTCGAAGGACGGCATTATATCGCAAGGTCTGAACCTACTGGTCGGTCATGACCCTACACTAACTAATAATAAATAAACATATGAAAAAATTTAACAGGAATTTGCCAGTAACGGTGGCCGCGCTGGCCATTTCCTTTGTGCTTGGTCTCGGTGGGCCAATTGCCGCATTCGCCGCCGGTCCGGCAACCGTAAACCTCGGAACTGCGGGTAATTTTGTGATTCTCTCAAAAACAGGGATTTCAACGACCGGAGTCACTGAAATTGTAGGGAATATCGGAGTGAGTCCGATCGCGAGTACGGCGATGACGGGATTTGCGTTAACGCGAGATCGCTCAGGTCAATTTTCAACGTCGCCCCTGGTGATAGGAAAAATCTATGCCGCCAGCTACGCGGCGCCAACGCCCAGCATGCTCACTACGGCGGTAAATAACATGCAAACCGCATACACGAACGCTGCCGGACGAACCAATCCTACGGCGACGGAGCTGGGTGCCGGAAATATCGGCGGGATGACGCTTAAGCCCGGACTCTATAAGTGGAGTTCTAATGTAAAAATATCAACGAACGTCACGCTCTCGGGCGGTAAAAATGATATCTGGATATTCCAGATAGCGGGAACCCTGAATATCAGCTCCGGCAAAAAAGTGATCCTCAAGGGCGGCGCACTGGCCAAAAATATTTTCTGGCAGGTTGCCGGAAAAACGAACCTTGGATCGGCATCGGTCTTTAATGGAACTATATTGGATCAAACCGCCGTTACGATGCAGAGTGGCGCAGTGCTGAACGGCAGAGCGCTCGCACAGACCGCGGTTACCTTGATCGCCAATACTATCCAGAATAAATAATATGGACTCATATAACTCTCCAACTACTAAGCCGTTATTTCGGGGGACCCAGGTTGTTTGGTATCTCGCCGCGCTGCTTGAAATAATCCTTGCATTCCGGTTCTTTCTGCGGCTCGCGGGAGCGAATCCGGGCGCAGGATTCACTGACTTTATGTATGCCATAAGCTGGCCGTTTGCCGCGCCGTTTATCGCGGTGTTCCGTGCGACGGTTGTTGAGGGCAAGGTCTTTGAGTGGACCACCCTGCTCGCCATGGTGGTTTACCTTCTCGTGGCATGGGGCATTGCAAGCCTGCTTACCATGAGCAAGACCGTTTCCACTCCTGAGGCCGCTGCGAAGCTAGACGAAAAGAAGACGTCATAATTTTAGCTGCTTATCTCCTCGGGCGAAGGAGCAGAAAGAGACCGGGAAGGATTATAAAAACCGGCCATAATTTTCCCCATACCTCTCCGTGAAGATAGCCAAAATTATTCAACAGGAAAAAAAGACCGATAATGATAAGCCAGATGGCCGGATACGTTCTGCCATAGAAAAGGCGGTTCCGGCGTTTGTATGAATCCTCACTTTCTTTTTCTTTGTTTTCATCCATAGAGAATAAGCCGAAAGCGGAACTATTGTATTACAAAAAATCGGGGAGCTTTCACTCCCCGAGCACTACCAACTTCTGTCTTTAGATGGCGACTTCGGCCGGTCCGCGTTTCCATTCGCCGGTGAATCGCGCCGAGCGCTGGGTGATCTCCGGAAAGTCCGTCGATCCAACTGGCCGTTCCCACACGCAACGGGTGCCGTCGTCGTCGATCAGGATCCACTTGATGACTTCCGGATCGTCTCTGCTCGTGTCTTGCACCCACTGCTCGGCCTGATAGTCAAAGTCAAGCCGGAAGATCTTCGCCCTTAGCGTCTTCCCCGCTTCATTGTCGTGCAGCTCCAGCGTCATGGTTTGCTCTCCTTTACTGCCGAAAATTGTTACATATAAGTATGCAAATGGCAAGTAAAAGACCCGGTTCGCTTTCGCGTCCCGAGCCATGTCTGCGCCGCTACTACCGTCGTCGGTCACTGTCACGTCTGTTCGAGCACCATCAGCATGCGGGGCTCGCCGGTGTTGCGATAGTTCTTGACGATCTCTCCGGTCGAGCGGAAGCCGTACCGCTCGTATAACTTCTGCGCCGGATTTTCCGGGTGGGTCTGGAGATCTATGGTTCGCACCGACGCGAGCTCTTTCAGCACCGCGCCCAACCCGAACCCGCCGACCCCGTGGCCCTGAAAATCCGGGTCCACCTGGACTTCGGCGATGTAGGCGTAGTCGGGACCTTCATCGGTGTAGCTTATGAACCCCACCCGTTGCCCGCCGACTTCGAGCAGGTACACGGCGGATCCGTTGATCTCTTTGATCGCCTCGGCCGGATCCGTGGTCACGCAGTTGATGCGTGACGCGGTGAGCCGTCCGATACGAACGTAATCGCTCACGTCGGCGGCGGTCGCGCGCACCAGTTTGATGCTTGCGTAGGGCAACTGCTCGAGCGCTCGGATGAGTTCCGGGAGCCCGTCCTGCTTTCCCTTCAGCTCGGCGGCGTAGTGGAGATGAAGGGTTGTTCCGGGACAGCACGCCCGGTCCTCGCCGTCGCAGAGCGCCGCATCCATCAGTTCGCCCGCGCGCCCTCCCTTCAGCTCGATGATTGCCCCAATAGCCATATTTGCAAAGTCGAACTTCGACATAGCTCGGCCCTCCTTGGACCGATTCCAAAAACTAAAAAAAGGATAGTATGCTTTGGGCTATAAATCAAGTTGTTCATGATAGTTTTATCAATGGATTTGGTAATATAATGTATGGCTAAAAATAGAATTGCCGGTGGCGTGGTGCATGCTTTGCCTGCGGATTTGCGAAAAGTCCTTATTGCCGACCCGGCCGCACGAGCGAAATGGGAAGACATTACGCCGCTCGCGCGCAATGAGTGGATCTGCTGGACTATTTCCGTGAAGAAACCGGAAACCCGGCGAGAGCACGTGGAGCGGGTGCGCATGGAGCTGAAAGAGGGGATGCGTCGACCGTGTTGTTGGGCCGGGTGCGTGCATCGGTGATGGAGAGGAAGTTCAGCTTTGCATAAATATAAACCCCGCCATGACAAGCGCGGGACTTGGGCGGGGATAGGCGTTGTGTGCCGGGTTTGCACTACTCCACCATGACGACCTCAACTAACTGCTGGTAGGCGGCCGTCGAGCGTGGGTTGGTACGGGTTTGCACTCGCGCGTTAAATCCCATTATCTTGAGCCGGCGATTCAGAAGGGTTACCATCGCCCCCCTTCCCGTGCCGATGACCTCGCGGATCTCTCTGCGCGTTCTCGGCTGGGATTGGCGGAGGAATTCTAGGGTGGCTCTCTTTCTAGATATTCTCGGGAAGAGTGAGAAGATCTTATTCCACTCCGCAGGCGTGGGATAGCGCAATGTTACCTTCCGTTTATGCGGTTCGATGACGGTTCCGGGCTCCCGCGCCTCGTTCTTCAGTCGTATGGAGTTCGGCCGAACGAACACAATAGCCCACCGATTGCCGGGTTTGAGAGCTGTCTGGAAGGCACTATCTGCATCGACAAATGCTCGAAGCCGTTCGATGAGGCTTTCCTCTCCGTTTTGCATGATCGTACCTCACGTGAAAGTCGGGCTGGGAGCAATGTAGCATAAATAGGCTACCTTGTATAGCATCGACCTGCCTCGGTCTCGAACTTTTCTGGGCGAGGCCTTGCGGGCATCCCAGAGGATCCTCCAGAGAAAGAGGATGACGCACCTTGGTCTGAGGTTGATTTGTTATAATTTTAAATAATGTCTCGGGCTCACCTAATAGATGCGGCCGTTGTTGTTCTTCTTCTCGCCGTCGGGTTGGCTTTCCCATACTTGGTACGCGGCGGGGTCCTTGATTACTCCCTTGTATGGTATGCGATATTATCATTGCCGACCGTACTGTATCTCGGTCTGCGGGGTGAGAAAAATTGGAAAAAGATTGCGGTTGGCTCGTTGGTGTTCGGCCTTCTTTTTGGATCCCTCCTGGAATTTTTTGCTCATACCACCCAAACGTGGATAGTGCCCACGACGCGGTTTCCATTTCGAGTGCTTGGTTTTGACACCATTGAGTCGCTTTTTGGATATATTTTCATGACCGCCTACGTCCTTACCTTCTATGAGCATTTTTTCGACAAAGACAAAAATCATCGCATATCTCCGCATATATGGGTGGCGATCATCCCAGCGATCCTTGCCTGGCTGGTAGTTGTTTGCCTCTACTTCCTCGATCCTTCACGACTATACTTTTCGCACGCATATCTCAAAATGGGACTTGCCGCCGTGATACCGCTTATTTTGCAGGTTATTCAATCACCAAAATTATTGCGCAAATATATTCCATTCGCCCTCTCTTTATTTTTCATCATTTTCACATGGGAAGTCGTCGGCCTTACGTTCCAGTATTGGACTTTTCCGGGCAGAGATTATCTTGGGATGGTGACCGCCTTCGGCCAGCGTTTCCCCGTGGAAGAAATCATTTTCTGGATGTTGTTGTATCCAGCCACTATCGCATCATATTACGAGCGCTTCGTTGATGATGGGAAGTGAGGGTAAAGAAAACCACCGCCATGGTATGTGTGTCGTTCGGGTGTTGATGTGTCTATAATTTTGCTCCGGCGCCAGGATTCTCTGTAATAAGGTGCGATACTGAACGGTATAACTGAAGCATGGATACACAACGAGATTGGCTCAACGAGCACGGTCAGCCCGATTTTGAATATCTTAAATCGCTCGCGGCAGAGGGGAGCGGCGAAGCGCTCGAAAAACTAAAATCAATCGCCGAAGATCTTGATGTGGAATATGACCCAGGCCTCTCGGCGGGAGAACTGATCGAACGGATCAGGGCGGTGACCGATGAGAATGAGGATGCAGGGCCGCAGGAGACGACGTGAGATTGGTATGCTAAACTTATATAAAGATGAGACTTTATATTAAGCTGTCATTGATACTGGCAATTCTTATTATAGTCGGAGGTGCCACGTATTATTATTATCAAAATAAACAGAGTAATGGAGTGTCATATAGTGTGGCCCAAATAGACAGCAAGGCCAATATGCCGTATCTGGCAAATATAGTTCAAGAAGCGCAAAGCAACACCAATTTTAGAAAAGTTCTTTTTACCGGCACAAGAAGCCAACTGGTTATTATGAGCATCCCTCCGGGTGGAGAAGTTGGCGCGGAAACCCATACCTATACCGAACAGACATTATTCTTCTTGAGTGGTACTGGGCAAGCAATTTTGAACGGGAAAGTGAGCCCCATTCGTGCGGGAGACGTTGTGGTAGTAACGCCCGGCACACAGCACAATTTTATAAATACCGGTACGGTTCCTCTTAAAATATATACCGTCTATGCTCCGCCGAATCATATTGATGGAACGATCGAAGCGACGAAGGCGGATGCGGATAAGAACGTTGCCGATGAGGAATATGGGCAAGAGCCCAAATAAAGCTTTGTTATAATGTCTTCCATTTTATTGACCATATTGCAGTTGGCACTATCGCTCGTCGTCACGGTTCAGAATAATACATCTCTCTCGGTTGCGCAGCAACAACAAGCGATTACGACTGCGGCACAAGCAATACAGGTGGTGAC
>CAZNYI010000006.1:0-29286 GCA_964577245.1 uncultured Candidatus Saccharibacteria bacterium | reverse complement strand
TGGCAAGCACAAAGTTGAATGCCGCGGCGGGACCATGATCCAATTATACCAACTCCAACACCTTCGCGATCTCTCGTATCAATGTAAGTGTCACGGCCGCAGGGAGCAAGCTGTATGAAGCAACGCCATCATCGTCATTGATGGTCCACGGTGATTCCAAGGTCTTTACGTCGCCCGTTGCGGCGTCAACCTCATAGCTATAGCCCGGCGTGATCTCATAATCGTCAACATAATCCTTCGCTGTGTCTGCAGGAACGGAATTGCGAAGATAAATTTTGGGGACACCATTCAGCTTCAGCAACTGCGCGAAGATCTTGTCGTCGGCTTCCAATCGTGCGCGGATGGGCTCAATGCCCTGCGCGTCGCCTTCTTTTGCTACCATGCGCTCTTTATTGCATGTAGGGTTATCGCACATGAGATAAAATTCCTTCTTGTCTTTGTCGTAGCCCACGTATTTCGTCGGTGCGAGCCGCAAGCTCCGCGGCGTATGACAAATGGGGCACACCACGCGGGAGCGGATGCGCGCATCAATCACGGCTTCTGCAACGTCAATGAACGCCAAGAAGTCCGGCTCGTCTTTATAGCCAACTAACTCTTTAAGGAAGAGCGAGTAAGCGATTTGGTCCAGTCCGCGCGGGAAGCCGTCTATAAAGAAGGCCTGGTGTGGGCGTTGGCTGACCTCGTATTTAATGAGGGCAATAATGAGTTCTGTGGAAACGAGCGTTGACTGGCTGCGGCCTTCAATGAGGTCGTCTATCTCTTCCAGCGTGTGGAAGCCGCGATAATTTTTGGCAAGAAACTCGGAAAGCTGCTTCTTCTTTGTAGGATCCGCCAAGCTTGCATGCACATCGCGCACGATGTCACCCACTGAAACGTGGCCAACATGTTCCTTACCCACCGCCTCCATGAAGAGTTTTGAATACGTCCCCTTCCCGGAATTCTTTTTGCCCATAAGGAACCCGACGAACGCCTTGCCGCTCGCAAGATATGCCTTGATCGCCTTTATTTCCTTGCCCGCCTTCAATTCAAAATATTCGGCCCGCTCATTCGGGTCGTTCAGGTTGAATTTCTTTGCCGCGCCATCCGTCTTCGTCTTCCCGATCGGAAAATTTATGTTTTTCATTTTTTATTTTTTTCTGATTTCTTTATTTCCAATCCTAACTCATCCAGCTGCTTTTTGTCTACCTCCGAAGGCGCGTCCATCACCGACGTTCTGCCGGAGCTGGTCTGCGGGAACGCCTGGACTTCGCGCAAATAGGTTTCCCCCATCAAGCTCATCACGATCCGCTCGATGCCGTGCGCGATGCCGCCGTGGGGTGGTGCGCCATAGCGCAACGCCTGCAGCATATGTCCGAATTGCGCCTCAATTTTTTCATCGGTATATCCCATGACATGGAGCACCGCTTTCAATATTTCCGGCTTGTGCGCCCGGATGCTGCCGCCGCCGACCTCCAACCCGTTGCACACCAGGTCATATTGGTTCGTGACGATCTTTTCAATATGCTCTCCCTTCAAAAGCCAATCGACATGCTCTTTTTTGGGCATAGAGAATGGATTGTGCGTGAAAGTCCATTGCCCTTCTTTGTCTTTTTCGAAGAACGGGAAGTCGGTGACCCATGCATACGCCAAAACGCCGTTCGCCTTGTCTTCTTCGGTGCGCAGGTCGAATTTATCCGCACCGAATTTTTCCATCGCTTCCTGATACGTGAAAACCGGGAACGGCTTTTGCTTAATTTTGAAACCTAAACTTTCCACGACCGCGGTCATCATCGCCTCATCAAGCGCCATAACGTCTTTCAGTTCAACGAAGCTCATTTCGATATCCACCTGCGAATGTTCAAACCCGCGGTCCGCGCGCAGGTCCTCATCGCGGAAGCAACGCGCGATCTGGAAATATTTTTCCAACCCGGCGACCATCAATAATTGTTTGTATTGCTGGGGAGATTGTGGAAGCGCGAAAAACTTGCCCGGCTGCAAGCGGGACGGCACAATAAAGTCGCGCGATCCCTCGGGCGTGGGCGCGGAAAGACTGGGAGTTTCAATTTCCAGAAATCCTTCTTTAAAAAGGAATTGTCTCACCTTATCAACGAAGTCGGAACGGAACTTGATGTTCTTTTGCAACCGCTCCCGCCGCAAATCCAGATAACGATATTTCAAACGGATCTCTTCGTTGATCTCCGATCCATCGGTATCAACCGGGAACGGCAATGGCTCGGATTGGTTGATTATTTCCAATTCTTTCGCGCTCACTTCGTATTGCCCTGTCGGCATCTTGTCGTTCACCATCGCCGCGGGTCGTTTTTTGACCGTGCCCACGACGCGCACTACGTATTCAAGCCGTAGCTCGGAAGCGTTCGACACGCTCGGGCCGAAGACCACCTGCGCAAGGCCACTCCGATCGCGGAGGTCTATAAAGACCAGCTTGCCATGGTCGCGCCGCGCATGCACCCAACCAAAAAGCTCTACCTCCTTTCCCTCGGTTTGCACAATGTCGGAAATATAAGTTCTCATACCAATATGTTAATATTAACGTAATGCTAACGTTTGAACAAATGCTCATCCGATTCGTGGTAGCACTCATCCTTGGAGCCATCCTTGGCCTCGAACGCGAAATGGTCGGCAAAAAAGCGGGCATCCGGACCGAAATGGTTGTCTCCGCGGGCGCCGCTATCTTTGCCATGGTCGGCCTTGTCCTTCCCTACCTCACGGCCGGAACGACGGGCGCCGTGCCCGACATGATTGCACAGACCACCGGCTTTGGTATTATTGCCGGTATTGTTTCTGGTATCGGATTTTTGGGCGCCGGGCTCATTATCAAAATGGACGATCACCCGCAGGGTCTCACGACCGCTGCGCTCGTCTGGACAACGGCCGCCATCGGCATTCTCGCCGGCATCGGCATGATCGCATTCGCCACCGTAGCTGCCGTCATTATTACCGTGTTACTGTATCTTCTCCGGCGCCTTGATATCTCCGATCGCGCCGGCGGGTTACGCGCGAAGTAAAAATCTCACCGATACGCTGGTTCCCTTTCCTACTTCGCTCTCCACGAAAATGTTTGCGTGATGCAGATGAACGATGTCTTTTACGATCGCGAGTCCCAGCCCCATGCTTTGATTATCCCTCAACACCACTGAATTCTTGCCACGATAGAACGGCTCAAATAGCCGCGGCAAATCGCCGCGTGGAATGCCAACCCCGGTGTCGCGCACAGTGAGCGTTACCCGGCGGCGGCGTTCTTTCTCGCCGCGCATAATCGTAAGCGCCACCGTGCCGCCGCGTGGCGTATAATGCACTGCATTTTTCAAAAGATTTATGACCATTTCTTCCAGTGCGACCGGATCACCAGAGACGACCGCCGCGCCATCGTTCGCGAAAGTAAGGGTAACCCCTTTTGTGGCCGCCACCCGTTCCATGAGACGCATCGCATTTTGGGCTACCGGAACGAGGTTGATTTCCGAAAAAGAATTGCGGGTCAGTCGTTGATGCAGGGTGGAAAAGCTAAGCAGGAATTGGGTGATGTGAGACATGCGGTCCACTTCTTCAAGGTTGCTTTTCATGATCGCCACGAAGGCGGTATCCGTAAGCGCGCCCGCGTCAAGCAGCGCCACTTCGGTTTCCGTCTTCATAACGGCAAGGGGCGTACGCAGCTCATGGGACACGTTCGCGATGAACCGCTTCTGCTTTTCCATCGCTTGTTTGATAGGAAAAAGCGTCATGCCGGCAAGGATATAGGCAGAGAGCAATATAATGATCGTGACCAGGATCCCCACGGTAAGGTTCATGCTTTGCATTTCGGTATTTACGCTTTGCGCGATCAGATTGGTAGCGGTGGCCTGACTCACGTCGCCGTGGGCGGCAACCAGTTGCGTCACAATGGTAAGAACGTTCTGCACGATGGCAATGACGCGCGCATACACCAAATACCCGGCGGCGGCCATGATGATCAACCCCATCACAAGGTACAGCACGGTGATCTTGAATCGCGCGACCGTGATGAGGTCCGCGGTAAAGCTATTCCTGAAAGCGGTAGCCAACTCCGCGAACGGTTTCCACAATTTTTTCATCGTCGCTATGATCGCCGATCTTCTTTCTTAGGTTTTTCACGTGCACATCAATGATGTTGCTCATGGAATTCGACGCAAAATCCCATAAGTGAAGATAAATATCCTCGCGGCTCAACACTTTGCCGGGCTGGCGCATGAGATAATATAAAAGCTCAAACTCCTTAAGGGTGAGGTCTATTCTTTTGCCGTCTTTATGGACCTCGTGCTTTGCGGGAGTGAGCACGATTCCCTTGGCCGCAAGCACCCCCGGCAAAACGTCATGCGGCCGCCGAAGGAGCGCGCGGACACGCGCCAAGAGCTCCTCAAACGAAAACGGTTTTGCAAGATAATCGTCGCATCCGCTATCCAGCGCCCGCACCTTATCTTCCGCCGTGTCTCGCGCCGCAAGCACGATGATGGGAACCGTTGCGCCATGCTCGCGAACGGTTTTGCACACTTCAAACCCGTCCATGCCGGGCAACATAAGATCCAACGTCACACAATCATAATCTTTGCCATAGAGTTCTATACGACGCCTGCCCTCTTCGCCGTTCAAAACATAGTCGGCCGCATAGCCGCTTTTTGTAAATCCCGCAACGAGGGATTTTGCCAGCTTCTCTTCATCTTCTATTACCAGTATTCGCATGAGTTCTTCATGAAGTACTACACGCGCTGGCCCTCTCTTATTACGTTTTGAAAAACGCCCTTCGCACTTGCGAAACCTCCTTGGCAAATTCCGTTTCGTTCTCCCGCCGTGGCCGCGGGAGCGTGATCGTGAACACGCGGTCAACGGTATGGTTCTTTATCAAAAGGATCCGATCGGCAAGCGAAACCGCTTCTTCAATAAGATGAGAGATCATCACGATGGTCTTTTTGGTGTCACGCCAGATCTTTATGATGTCTTCGTGCAATTCTTCTGTGGTCTTTGGATCGAGCGCGGAGAACGGTTCATCAAGCAGCAACACGGCGGGATCGGCCGCCAAGGCGCGCGCGATGCCAACACGCTGACGCTGTCCACCGGAGATATCGCGGGGATATTTTTCCTCAAAGCCGCCGAGCCCCATCATGAGAACATAGCGCATGCCCTCGGCGTTGGCCCGCGCCGCGGTCATTTTTTTTGCGGCAAGGCCAAGCGCAACGTTCTCGCGCACCGTGAGCCACGGGAGCAACGCGCCGGCTTGGAAGACCATTGAAACGCTCTCGGGTTTTGTGATTGTGCCTTCGGATTCTTTTTCAAGCCCAGCGATCAACTGCAAAATGGTTGATTTCCCCTCTCCCGATGGGCCGATGATACAGAAGAACTCCCCTTGCGCCACTTCAAACGTGGCATTGCGTAACGCCACCTCATGCATGGGCTCAAAGATCTTTGAAACGCCGGCGAACCGTATTATGTTATTCGAATTTATATCGTTCTGCATAATGTAAAAGTTTTTGCCAGACAAAGAAATTCAAAAGAGCGATCAAAAGCACCATGGCAAGGATAGCGACGATGAAGACGCCGTTCTCGCCCTTTGCGGTGGCATTCACGAGCGTGCTGCCGATGCCGAAAAGATCGTTGCTCGCGGAACCGCCCGGGATATAAGTGTGCAAGACCTCCGCGACGATGACGATGTTCCATCCCTGTGCCCATGCAAGGAGAGATCCGGTGACAATATATGGCACGACGGCGGGAAGTAGAATTTTACGCACAAAGCCGATCCCGCGGATGCCGAATACCTGCGCCGCCGCTTTTATGTCGGACGGAATAACATTCAATCCCCCTACCAAGCTAAAGACAATGTTCCACAACATGCTAAGAAAGATAATGAAGACTGCCGCGCCGTTCGTGAAACCAAAGTGCATAAAAAAGATAATGATGAGCGGGAAGAAGGCAAGTACCGGAATTGATTGTGCAATATCAAAGACTGGTAAAAGAAGCCGCTCCATAAGCGGACTCCTCGTCACTAAAAGCGCAAGCGGAACAGAGACCGCGAGCGCGAGCGCGTAGGCGACGAACAGCCGCAGGAAGGTGGCAAGCAATGCTCCGCCAATCGTCTCGAGTGAAACGTTCGCGGGAACAAATGGAAAAACAGAATAAAAGCGAAGGATAATAAAAAGGATGACGATGACCACGAACGGCGCGAATGCGGCGTGCATCCTCTGCCAAAACGAAGTTGGATAGCTGAACCCCAAATGTCGTCCCGAATGGCGGATATGCCTTCGATTATCCATGTATATCTCAAATTATAGCACGTGGCGCCTTCCAACAAAAAGAAAATCCCCCATTACATAGATGGAGGATTTTCAACGCTATGCCTGATAGCTAATCACCGGAAGATTCAGAAGCGGAATTCACTCCGTCACCCGTGCCCGATGGGGCTTTGCACGCTACTGCGGTCGTGCGATAGGTCGCCCATGCCGCATTGCGGGCAGTCTGCCACGTCTTGCGCGTAGATTTTTCAGAAGCGTTGAAGGTTGCCCACGCGGCCCTTACGGCAGCCTTTACGCCGCTCAATGTGGTGCTGGCATACGCCTGCCGTAGGGCAGTGGCACGCGCCGCATACGACGCATTGGTCGCCGTAGTGAATGCTGTCATCGCGGTATCAATCGATGCTTCGCGCGCGTTGACCGCCGTCCCTACGCAAGAAATCTTGGTTACGGTCGCCGTTGTCGTCGTTGTCTCGGCGCCCATCACAAGCGTAGTCGCCAAAATCACGGCAGTAGCCGCGATACCAACCCCCGCCATTATTTTTTTTGTCATTTTCTTTTATCTGTTTATATGTTCCCGACCTTTATGAAAAACCCGTTGAGATTCAATCATTTAGAATCCTTCATGAAGTATTGATGAATCCAAATGAAAGGCGGCCGCTTTTAATGATAGAATTAATTAATGATGAAATATCTGACATATCTGGCCGTCACTGGAAATGTTCTCTACATCCTCTGGGTCACTTATAATGGACTCGATGAGGGATTTTCCGGCAGCTTCATCCAAGTCGTTTCTTATATCGGCCTTATGGTTTTATTGGTCCTTAATATAGTTTTATTAACCAGAAAAAATAAATAGCTTATACTGAAGCCAGCATGAGAAAACTTGACCCTGATCTCAGGACCATGACTTTGCCGCAACTCCGGCAGGAAGTCATGCGGCTGCGGACGGCCTTTCGCAAAGAATCTTCCTGCACGGGCAATCGTCGTTGCTGGATAACCCTTCTTCAACCGTTGCCCGAAGAAAGAGGCGTCCAACCGCTGAAACTCCCGCGCGAAGCATTTCTTCGCAACTGCGGGCGCTACTTTGACCGCAACCAATAGCCAATGCCCCGACGCACATCGGGGCTTTTTAAAGCTTCAAAAGTCCCAGTATGAAAAGGGCGTCACCATTGCTGGCAACGCCCACCCGCACCATCAGGGTTCAGCGAAGAGGGATCGGTAGGTCGCAGGGCGGCCCCTCGACGAGCGTCGAACCGTTGAGCGGCGCGTCGAGCATGATGATGGTGGTCAGCTCGACCCCCTGACCGGGCTTGAGATGCCTCGTAATGACTTCGGCGTAGACGTCTTCCAGTTCCGCCCTGGCCCGCTTGAAGTCGTTCGCCGACCGCTCGTCGTTCAGGGAAACGCCTGAGAGCCGGACTTCGCAGAACGGCGCGTGGGTGTCGGCGTCCGCCTCGTCGCATTTCTGGACGTAGAATTCGCTGGCGCCGAAGCTCGGCGACACCTTGAGATGAGGCACCAAAACCTCCTTAAGCACGCGCGGCCTCAGCCGATTCAACTCCATTACGCATGCTTCTGACAAGCCCGCCTGGGCTGCCTTTAGTTTCATATTCCCTCCCTTTCTTTCGGTTACTGCTGATTACCTTTTAATATAATAAAGGGCAAAAGTCAAAGAAAATGCAAAGATTATACTTCGCCGCTCGCCTCCATCTCGTCCATCATGCCGTTCGCAGCAGCGAGGAGATCTGCTTCGCCTTCGTTATGTGCCTGCTGGCGCACCGCCTCAAGAGAATCCCATGCTTGCATTGTGAATCTGGCGGCGCGGTACAGCTTGGCTGTTTTAAGATCTAGCTCTATGTTTGCGCGAGACGTGTTGGCTTCTTTTGCCTTCGCCGCCTCTGCCTCAATCCACGCCACTAATTCGGCCTGGGTTTCTTCGGTAAGGCCGTTCTCGCGAAGCTTCGCGATAAGATCTTGCTCGGCTTCAGAAAATTCTCCGGAAGGCACTATTTCAAAGCTCATGTCTAAAACGTAGCATTTCAGGGCTCAGTAATTTAGGGATTTCCTTTTCAAGGCGAATGAGGCTGGTTATGTCCTCTATCGGAGTATCGTTATCCCATAAGAGCAAACGGACAATGCAGATCACGTAGTTACGGAAAAAAACCACGTTGGGCAGCGCTTCGTATTCAAGACTATTAAGAGGACGCACCTTCTCATACTCCTTTAAGTAGTGTTTCATTGCGTCTATACCCTCGTCGTCGAGTATATTCCATAGACTATAGCCAAGACAAACGATGACGGGCGAATATTGCAGATCGTCAAAATCAACAATGCCGCTTACTCGGTTGTCTTTCGTAAGTACGTTGCCGTCAAAATCTATATCCAAATGGTTATAGCCATACGCAAGGTCAGGACTAAGCAGATAGCGGTACGCTTTTATCCTTTGAAGCAACGCTTGCACTTCTTGCCCGCCAACGGAGGTATTTTCAACCTTAGCGGCCAGACTATCGTGCAGATCTGGCCATATCTTTTTTGGAGCAGCGGTGCTTTTCACAAACTCCATTCCAAGCAAATGCATTTTTGCTTGTAAGTGGGCCAGCTCTGCAATCAGTTCATACGAGGGTCTTGTTGTTACGCTTTGGCCTTCTACGAAATCCATCAGAATCGCCTGCCAACGTTTGTGGCCCACCTCGGCGATAATAAGCTCTTTGCCATCATTGCTTTTGTGTATCATGGGAATCGGTATGCCATGCGCTCGCAGATAATCTTGGAAGTTGATCTCGAAAAGAATATCGTCGTCGTTCTTGCCCTGCGCATAAACCCGCACTACATACTTTCTGCCGCCACTTTCAACACGAGCGGATGAATTGGCGATCCCTTCGCTTATCGGCTCGAAGGTAAAATCCGAAATGTCGTACGCAACCAACAGCCCCGCGAGGATATCTTTCGTGAGATTGATTTGATCGTCGGGCTCTAGTTTCATTCAAGTCATTTTAGCATATAAAAACAATGAAAAAGGGCGCCTCGCAAAGAAGCGCCCGTCTGCTTGTCTCACCCGTTGCCTCACCAGCCGCCGTCGAAATTATCGAGGGGCTGGCTCATGTCACGCCGGAAGGCGTCTGCCTGCGTCGCAGTGACCGGCTGCCAGAGATGATAGTGCGTATTGAATTGGAACCACTGCTGACCGCAGCCGCAGGTCCAAAACAAGTCATTGCACGACCCGTCAGGAGGAACGAACGGCTTCCCATCGTAGCTCGAGTTAGCACGTTCACAATTGGCGCATTTCGTGCCCGATACACTTGATGCCACTTGGCACCTCCTCACTGCGCTCAGGGTAACAGTTTTAAAAGAGATCCGTCAACCAATATTACTTTCCCCAAAATTAAAAAGCCCCGCGAACAGCAAGGTGCGAGACCTTTGCTGCCCACGGGGCAGAATCTATTGTTCCTCGTGTGGCGTTTCCTTACCACAACGGAAACACCACATGTGTTTGACGTGCCCAGCGTTGCGATTCCTTGCTTCACGACGCGGTATCGTTCGCATGGCGCCGCACGTGGTGCACTTCAAATCTTTTTGCACCAACCTTCCGCGCTTCAGATAAATCACCTCCTTTTTCAAATAGCTCACCAAAAATCGTGATCGCGCATGAGTTTTGGTGGGATGGGGAGGGGCTTGTGGGCCGCCTCCCCGAAGATGCGGATCGATACTGACGATTACGACCGCAGACTGCTTAGCTGGGCTGCGAGCTTCCGTTCGCCTTCAGCGTCGACGGTGCTGACGAAGCCACGCCTTTCGTCTTTCCAGCAATTGTGGGTCGGAACAACGAACTTCAGAAGGCCCTTGCGGCCCCTGGAGGCGTAGTAGCCCTCCACGTGCGCCTGGACGGTGTCCGTTCTCGCCCAACCTTTGATGTTCCAGCTTTCGCCGGAACCATCTTTCTGTTCGACGCATGTGATAGCGACGGGGATGAGGTGTGCGAGTCCGGCCAGCTCGAACGTGACGAACTTTCGGTGAGAGGGGCAACCCTCAAACAGCGAAACCATCAGGTCGAATTTGCTGGGACCGTCAGTAATCGGAAACGTGTACTTATCGTCTTGAGAAGCCATACGGCATCTCCTTTCTTTTAAATCTCCTTTTGGGAGAACCTGCCCATACGGGTTCAGGATTTTGCTAAGTATATTATACACCCTGCTCCCCTATCTTGTCAATAGCACCCAAAAACCCGCCTTGCGGCGGGCTTCTGGGGTGGTTCGCAATCCGTAAGCCGGATTCTGTCGCCCGTCGCGTTCCAAGGGAACGCGACGAGGGACGGTCATTCATCTTGGCCCTTGATTACTCGCGGGCTCGTGCGGCACTCTCCGCGCAAACACCTTGCGGCATTTGCACAAAGCGCGGCCTTGCACCCAGTAAGGATTTTGCCGTTTCACTTCCGCTTTTTTGTCCCTATGGCGGAATTGAGCCGTCTAGCTTGGGATTGGGCTCCCCGCACCTTTTCAAGCGCGGGCGTCACTGATCGCACCTCTCGGCTTGCGCCGTGCGGCCGTTAGCCGCTACTGTTTTAACTCTTGCCTTGCGGCAAAGCGTGGGTGTCCGGACTTTCCTCCCGGCCACATCGCTTGCGCGACGCGACCAGGCAACCGTCTGGATTGCCAACCGTAGTTATTATATCACATTGTAGCGAGAAATAAAAGTGGCGCGGGGGTTGGATTCCCTGCGCCACACGGGCAACGCTGCACTAGTTCACGAATACGTTCGATTGGGGTACGCTGGCGGCCGCCAACAACCGTTTGAGTTTCTTGGCTTTCTTGCGGCTCATCTTGTGGGGCAGCTCAACCTCGCTCACGCTGACCGCTATGTTGAGAGCGATTCCGCGGTCAAGCGTCCCAAGTTCCTTCATCGCCGCAACGAACTCGCGGTTCTTTTTGCCACCCTTGAAGACAACTTTCGAGATCGCCCGCAAACTCGTGGACTTCACCAACATCGCCGGCAACTGCTCGAGAAGAAAAGCAATCCTCTCCTTCTTTTCTTCTTTGGTGGGCATGATGAGCCTCCTTGGTAACTATCTTTTTTATACCACGAAACGGGCTAGCGGAGAAACCGCCGAGTAAAGATTTTTACCTTAAACCAAAAGCTCTGCCATAGCGTTTTTATCAAATATTTGTATCGCTTTAGTTTCCAGAGGTTCATCGTTATCAGAAGAATTTTTCCTTGTAGCATCGGTCGCAATACACGACCTCCGGTTGCTCGGGCGCAAAGGTGGTTTCAAATGTGTTTGTGCACGGCGCGTTCATACACTGTCGTTTCCAAAGATGGAACCGATTTCGCCACTGCAACCGTTCGGTGTGCCGGCAATTAGGACACAAGCGCGGCAACGCAACATTCATGGCGCGATAGAACGCGAGCTCCTCCGGCGAAATGCGGAATGCCGTCGTACATAGCTCATTGCACGTGCCCGCGTGCAAGCACCCAATGGTCTCGTTGCAGATCGAATCAGCCGCGTCGCAGATATGGTCGGGAAGGTTTTCTGGTTTTATTGTGATCTCATATGAACGCGCCACGGGCTCTTGCCAGCGCCAGCCCTCGGCGAGCACCTCGTCTTTCGTAAGCGTTCTTGGATACCACGTGAAGGCAAAGCTTTCATTGTAGGCATACGCGGAAAGCTCCGTCGGGAAAAATTCCCCGAATTTATACACGCGCCCCTTCTTATCTATATAGGGCATCTCATCCATGTGTTGTTTTATTTTTGGAACGAGTGCTTCGTATTCCTGCTGCGAATATTGCTTGTTCAAAATACAATACCGCTTGTTGCGCAACGAAACGCAGCCGAACACGTTCGATGAATTATCCGCCCAGTCGGAATACCACGTATCCCGGCAATTCCCTCCACCGATCGAGAAGAAGCACCGTGACGCCTGCCCGGTCACGCCGTACACTTCATACAGTAGTTCCGACGTGTCGCCGCCGGCGCTCACATCCATGCTGTCTTTAAGGTTAAGCCCGCCGGCATATAAATATTTGCAGTGTTGTACGCCATCCAGCGCAACGAAACAGTTTTTACAATCCTTCGTGTCGCGGATGATGTCCCCGCTTACGTCCTCACTGCTTATGACGTGAGCAAAGCGATGCGGCACCGCAAAATACAATGCGCGAAATTTTTCTTTTGCCTCCTGCATTTTTTTGTAACTCCCCAAGTCCCATTCTTTGATCTTTGCAAGGTATTCTTCTTTGGAACACTTCTCATTGAAAATGCAATATTTCTGTTTTCGTAGATTGACGCATCCGAAGCAATCCGAACAGCCGAGGCAGTTATACAAAAACGCCGAATCAAGACACTCATCGGAGAAATATCCGAAGCGGACCTTATACATGCGATTGCAGTGCAACGATTCGTATACGCTATCGGAATTATCAACCAGATAGCAATCATAGGCGTTTTTGGAAAGAAGCAACCCGTAACAATTCCCGGAATTTTCCGAAAAGTAGCTCCAAAAAAGATAGTAACAATTTTTTACATTCAGGCACCCATGCGTAAAAGGACTATTGATCAGGTTTTGACCCGTGAGCGCCGGGCGCGGCACAGCTTCCAGAAGCTCGCGATATTGTTTAAAGAACGGCTTATTGAAGTCATAATCGCGGCCATAGCTCGTGGCATCCCATTTATCTGACTTGTAGCATTCGCGGCAATAAATAGTGAAAGGCCCGCCGGGCGCGTGTATGGTGACGATGGCCTTTCCACACAAGGCGCACGTTCCGCGATAGAGCACGCGCTCCTCGCGCCACGCCATCCGCCGCTGGTTGCGGCACTCCGGGCACCACGTGGGCGGCGGCACATTTATGTTCGCGTAAAAATCAAAATCTTCCGGATCGATCGTAAACCGGTCTTTGCACTTCGCACAGGTGCGGGTCTCAGCTTCCATATATTCAATTATACCTTTATCGGTGAAATCCAAGGTCCGCCGGGTTGCGCGCGCCAGAGATGCGCGCCACGACGCCGCCTTTCTTTTCAAACGCTTCGCGCAATTTTGCCACTTCATCGGCGAGCGCCACGGTCGCCGCCGGCAGCTCCTTCCGCTTGATGTGCCACCTTGACCAATAGTCGATCACGAGCCGGCTATCGCCGAATATCTTTTTTACTTTTTCTTTTTGCGCGATCTTGAGCGCATATTTGAAGGCTAGGAGTTCGCCGTAATTATTTGTGGCGGCAACATTTTCCAAAAGATGCTTCCCGTGGCGATTCAATTCACTTGCTGAAAGTGCCTTATGGAGCAGGTTGGCTCCGCGTTCGTCGGTCACGCTCACCTCCACCCCCTCGCCACGACCGGTGCCCGCGTCAAAATATATTCCGCGTTCAAGGCGCGTTGCCGGGCGCACGCCGCCGGCGTCGAGCGCAGCACCCGTCGCGCCTGCCGCGCGTGATGCGTAGACCGCGCCGCCCGCAAGCCACGCCGCTGCGTCCTCGCGCACCTCAAACGCTTTGAACCGCGCGCCGACCTTCCCCGAGACGATCGTTTCGCACTCTGCCCACTGATCCGTGATCCCCTGCCGATTTTCGCCGGGCACAAAATACGCGTAAAACTTTTGCTTCGTTTTCTTGCCCATGTTACCGATTCAGCATCGCATTTATTTTTTCCGTCGCCGCAAGCGCCTCTTCTTTCGTATGGAATTCCGTCGCACCGATACCCTTGTGCCCGCCACCGGCGTAGTGCGCACGCATATAATTCCCTAAATGCAGCTTGTTCTCTGAACGACGCCACGGATTTTCCCCGACGCCAAGATACCAAATGCCCCCTTCTTTCTTTTTGAGCCGAATATTATAAACGGCCAACGGATACAAGGAAAACGGCGCATAGCGCAACAGGCCGTTCAACGGATCCCCCGTCGTATCAATGAGGGTGGTTCGCTTAAAAACCCGCACGTGCGTTTCGTAAAAGCGCATGCTGCGCGCCGCTTTTTTTTGTATCGTGCGAATACCGGCGGCAATGCGCGGCACCTTCACCACCTGTGCAAGCGAGTACTCCGCAAGTAATCCTATAAGACGGGCATTGTCTTTCGCCGTTTGACGCACAACATCAATGAACGCATCCACCTGATACGCGGGGTGTTTCATTGCTATGGTCTCGCGCGCCGAACGGTATCCCGCGCTATCCATCACATCAAGCCATTTTGCCAAGGTTTTGAAATGTGCCGGCGGTTTCCATTTGAAATCTTTTTTGAGGCACGCATAGGTAAAACTGCATGCGGATTTATATGAAGGATCGTAGCGGTGCTGCCGGTCGGGCTTGAACTTCGCTTTCCATTCCGGCTTCCGGAACGTGGTCGGATGATGATCGAACCAAAACGCCGTGCCGGGGTGATAGAGAAAATCAACCACGATGGCAGGATTTTTTTTCTTGGTAAGATCGCTCGCAAGCCATGGCGCTTCGTGGCCATACGTGAGCGCGGTGTAATGCGCGATATCGTCTCCCCGGCTGCGCAAAAAAGCAAGCATGACCGCGGCCGACGCGCGCCCGTCAAAATCGTTATGAAAATATATGTCGTACTTCATAGAGAGGGTTGCGGTGCCGCGTTAGCGCGCCGCGGGTGCTTTCGCGAGCGCCGCGATTCCCGGCAATTTTTCCCCCGCCAAAAAATCCACCATCGCGCCGCCGCCCGTGGAAATGAAACCAAACTTCGTATCAAGCTTGTGCTTCTTAAGGAACGAAACCGTCTCGCCGCCGCCAGTCACAGAAAACGCGCGCCGGTTCCGCGCAATCGCGCGGGCAACGGCCAAACTTCCGTGCGCATAGGCCGGTTTTTCGATGAGCCCCATGGGGCCGCTCCAAATAATGGTTCCCGCGATCGCGATCTTTTTCTTGAACGCGGCGGCAGCTTTTGCACCAATATCCAAGATCACGTCATCTTTCCAGACCACGCCGCTCGGATTCGGCAATACCAGATTTTTGAATCGTGCAATACGTGCAAGCGCTTTAAGGTCGCGCGGGTCGCTATCGCGTAAGGACTGCCCCACGTCAACCCCGTCCAAAAATAAAATGGTGTTCGCCGGGCCGCCGCCGAGCAAAAACCAATCCGCTTTGTTTTTGAAATATTGAATGACGCCGAGCTTGTCGCCGGCCTTCGCACCGCCCAAAATCAAGACGACCGGTTTTTTGGGATGCGTGATGACGCGGCCAAGCGAAACGATCTCGCGCTCCATCTCCAAGCCGGCAAAGCTCGGCAAAAACTTTGTGACCGCAACGACCGACGCGTCCGCGCGGTGTGAAACCGCAAACGCGTCGTTCACGTAGAAGTCCGCGAGCGAGGCGAGGTGCCGAGCAAGACCCGCGTCATTTTCTTCTTCGCCTTTCAAAAACCGCAAATTCTCCAAAAGGAATACGGAGCCCGCCGGCGCCGAGGCCACCATTTTTTTTATTTCCGCAAAACGAAAGTGATCAATAAAGCGCACCGGCGTTTTGATGAGCCGGCGCAACATCGGTGCATCTTTTCTCAGGCTCAAGTTTTTATCAACGCCGTTTGGCCGACCGCGATGGCTCACGATTACGATCTTTGCGTGGCGCTTCAATAAAAGTTGGATCGTGGGCGTGACGGCGCGCATGCGCCAGTCGTCCCGCGTGTTAAAGTCCAACCGCAGAAGGGCCGTGCCCTGCAGCTGCACCCGATTTGCCTTGCTCAAAAAACGTATCATTGCTATCTATTTTAGCGCAAAACCGTGCGCAGGGCTATTGGTCGGCTATCTCCACTATTTTCTCACGCGACGTGTGGCCCGAAACGATCCGCACGCGCGACGCCGGCACGTGAACATATTCCGCAATGGCCTGCTCTATCGCACGGTTAGCTTTTCCGTCCGTCGCGCGCTCTTTGACCGAGACCGTGAAGCGCGGCGAGGCGGCCTTATCGCCCGGCGCCGGAAAGAGGCCCCCGCTCGGCTCCGTCATCTTTTCCACAAATTCCTTTTTTGCGCCCGGTTTTGCTTTTACGGAAATCTTCATTGCGGAGAACAGCGACCTATCGGTTCAACAGCCACACGCTATAGGTAAGATACGACGCAACCACCACCCACGCGGCATAGGGCACGAGCAAGAGTGCGGCCGTGAGCGAGAGCGGCCAAATGAGCCAGAGAAGGCCAAACACCGTGAGCTCAAGAAAGAGCGCTTCCCAAAACGCGGCGTAGATGTGGTGCGCGCCGAAAAAAAGCGAGCTCCAGAAAATATTCGCGCACGCGTTCAGGATGAAAAGCGCAACGATGAGCCAAACGCGCGTGCCGTGCGGCGATCCGTTCCATATGAGGAGCGCCGACGCGGTGCTTAAAATAAAGATAGTGGTCCAGACGGCGCCGATCACGCCGCCGGGCGGCGTCCACGAAGGAAGGCGGATCGCTTTGTACCACGCCATTCCCCCGCCGGTGATGCGTCCGCCGATATACGCCGTGAGGAATGCAACGAGCGGGATAAGGAAATAGTTAAGTTTCATATACTAATATTATAGCTTTTCGATCTTCCCCAACTCCTCTTTTACGTCTTCCGCGAGGTGTTCCACGGTTTTTTCAAGCTCCTTCTTGGCTGCAAGGTGTGAGGGGCGTAGATCAACCTCGTTACTACGACCCGCACTCGCGCTCACCCGTTCTTCAAGCTCTTTCAGATCATGATGTAGCTCGCTCTTGAAAACGGAAAGTTCTTTCTGGAATTTTCGCCGCCACGCGAACACGCGGAAGACGAACCAATAGGCCATCAACGTGCAGAAGAGAATCGCAAGCACGAGTGGCCAATTCCATTGGCCAAAAACATATTGCACGAAACATAATGGTCCGCCGGCAAGGCAACCATTGTTCGTTTCGGCCACATTGAAGGCAAACGACGCTTCTCTGAAATTTCCCGCGTAATCGTACGCGCGCACCGTGAGTAACCGTCGACTGGTCGGCGATTGCACGGGAAGGGTGTAAAGCGAGTTTTTATTTGCAAGGATCGCAGGATTAAACCAATCGCCATCCCCGATCTTTGCCTGATAATAGGCGATGCCTGAGGTCTTATCGATGGCCGCCCATTGGAACGCCGGACGCGAAAAAGTGCCGTCCTGATCTTTTAGCGTGATCACGAATGGGTCGGGCGGCGTGCGATCAAGATGTAAAACGCGCGAAGTGACGGGTGCCCAGACGCCGCCACTTTCGTAGCTTGCGTAAAAATACCATATGCCGTCGGTGAGGCGCGTCGTATCGTACGAAATTTTTGTGACGGGGTTCTGCGCGGTTTTGGGTAACTGGTAGCCAAGATCGCTCGAAAGCGCATAATTTACGCCATCAACATCTATCGGAAGGGACCATTGGAAGAGCACCGTATCAAAGCCATACCATTGATCGCTCTTGATGGGAGGATCGGAAGAGATCACAAGCCCCTTCGTGCTCCCGGGCGTCACCACCCCCGAACTTGCGGGAAGGGCCGTAACGGTGATGGCGGCACCTTTCATGCCGCTCAAAATATTCGTTCCCAAACCATCATTCGCAAGGATCGATCCCGAGAGGAACGAAATTGCCGCCGCGCCGGGGTTCTTTGCCTGGAATGTGATCGCAAGAACAACCCCTCCCGATCCTTGGAATCCAGGGTTCGTCACGATTCCGCTCAAATTGATCGTGCCGTCTTTATTGGAAAAAGAGGGATTCTGCACCCAAAGATCCAGAATGGAATCGCTCTTTGAAAGCGAAATCACGGAAAGCTTGTCTGCGGGAAAAGAGAGCGCGGCCTGCGCGGCATTCATGGCCGCACCCGGAGACGAAATGAGCACGTTCATGGTGAAGGTGTGCCCGGTAAGATAATTGCCGGCGGCGGGAGAGAGAGAAAACGTGGCGGCATGCACCGCAGGAGCGAAGAAAAACAAAAAGAACGCCGCCACGACTCCGGAGACGATCGTTACTACGTTCTTTTTCCAGTGCGCCGTCGAAGGAAAAGCCATAGGCTTATTAATAATAGTATAGCACCACTCCACGGGAGCAGGCCACGGAACGCTTCCGTGCTCCGCACTGCGGCCGTGCGCGGTGCGGCAACCTTTACCGTCCTGAAATTGCCTGCGCGATCGAAGGCCCGGACGAAAATATCGCTCGCAAGCGACTGGTCGTAGAGAAGGTACGGCGATGCCGCGCGCTGCCAGGCTCCGTTCGCGCCTTCCTGCACCTCATAGTGATCGATGCCGGAACGCTGGTCGGTGGCACCGAACGCCAAAAAATATTTTCCGCCGAATAGGTTCGGGTCGCTCGCGATTTCCGGCAGGAACGGATCCGGAGCCCGCGTATCGGTCGTTGAGGAAGCGCCCGAGGAGGCGACTATCGCGGGCGGAACGAGCAAAAATGGATCGCTTATTACGGAAAGCTTTGCGGCAGTCCCCTGCCCGTCGTTCAGGAGTGCACGCGCCGTGATGAGTGAAAAACCGGAGAAAGTCCCCGTGAGCTTCGGGACGATGATTATCGTGGCGATCGTTCCACGAGCGGTCGCGATCCCCCCGGGGATGATACCGGAGAAATCAACGCTTCCCGTTTCGTTCGAATACGCCGGCGGTGCGATCCAAAGATCAACAACGGATCCCCCGTCATCGATCGCTTCAATGGAAAATTTTTCTGGATCAAAGGCAAAATGGCCCTCAACGGCGTTCACGGCTTCTCCCTGAGTATCAAGCACGATCACGACCCGCTCCGCCGCATCGGGCGGGAGCACGGTCATGACCGCCGCGCGCGCGATGCAGGAGAATGCGATCGGAGCGAACACAAAAATTATTACGATTATCTTTCTCATATGCGTAGATCAGCCGGTCCAGTAATGGGCAAGTATGCTGAAATCGATAAGGTCCACTTTGCCATCGTGGTTTACGTCGTCGGCGGCGGGCGGATTGGGGCGGTTATACCAGTACGCCATGACGGAAAAATCGACAAGATTCACCTTGTTGTCGCCGTTCAAATCCACGGCGGCAGGCGCGGCTTCTTCCTTTGGGGTAATTATATTCTCGCTTCCCACCGTAAAGGCGATCAAATTGGAATCGGTAGTGATATCGCCTTCCGCAGCCGCATGGGCGGTCGCCGTATGGTCGCCGTAATCAAGAATATCCGTAGGAAGGTGATATATCCACGCGCCTTCGCCGCTCGAAGTAACGTTCCTCACAATGTTGCCCGATGAATGCACGATGACCGTTACGGTCGCCTTTGGCGCGGTATAACCGAATATCGTCAATATGTCTCCGCGCTTCACTTGCACTTTGTCCGCCCCGATCGTCGGAGCGAGAAAAACGCCGCTCACGATCGTTGTTGCGCCGTCCGTGACAGTTATTTGAAATGTCTGCACGATGGATCGGCTGCCGTTGCGGTCCTCGCCCCATACACCGAAGTTGTATGTTCCCGGAGCAATGTCTGAAGCATCAATTTCAAACTTTGCGTCGGGCCCTGCTTGCGTTACTGCAACTACCTGTGCATTCTGGAGCAGCGTCACATTCGTTCCCGGATATGCGATGCCCCTGAATATGGCCGCGGTTTTGAATGCCGGTGGCGCAATATATCCGCTGCTGCTTCCGCCACCACCACCTCCGCCGCCACCACCACCACCTCCACCATTACTCGGCGGGGGTGGGGGCGGCGGAGGGGGCGGGGCAGAGGGCGTTGCAGCGCTTGCTTCGTTACTATAAAAAGAACTGCCGTCGGCATTGATCGCCGCGACGCGATAAAAATAGGTAGTTCCCGCACTTAGGGAATTATCAACGAACGAGCCGACATTCGCGGGCGTCGTCGCGATAACCACATACACTCCTCCCGCTCCCGTCTTGCGTTCAATGTTGAAATATTCTTCGTTATTGGAATTATCGGTCCACGTAAGGCTCACTTGCGTCTGCGTGGTCGCGACGGCCGTCAGGTTGGATGGCGCGTTCGGCACCACTATCACAATGACCGTGGTCAAAAGCGACGCCCCTTGCACCCACTGGACGCCGATCAAAAGGACGAGGAGGGCAAGTACGTGCGGACGTAAATACTTCATCGATCACGCACCCTTCGTTTTGCGCCGCGAAAACCGAATCCAGAGCCACCGCACGACGAAAAGCAAAACGAGTAGCCCCGCCGTCCAATAGATCCAATAGTTCTTCAGGTTCGTCGAAAGACTTCCGAGTGGCGAAAGCGTTCCGGCAGGCACAACGTGGAAAATCGTTTTTTGGCTGGCGATCACCTTGTCTCCCTTATAGAACACCACACTGCCCCAATAATCCCCCACACCGAGATGGAAACTGGTCGGAAATTCAACGAGATATTCGCTCGTTGTGAATGCCGGCGTTTCAGGGAAACCGCCCTGCTTTGTTACATAGGCAAGCCGTACGGCATCGTATTGGTCGTACAGGTCGAACGACGCCGAATCAATCCCCTCCGAGACATTGCCGTCATTTTGGAACCGAACCAGGGCCTTCGGATTCCATCCTTCCTCGATCGGGGGAAATGCGATATACGGAATGGAATATTTTTCAAAAATGTCATTCCCGACAGTCAGATTGATCGTAACATTCGCGCCAATGGAAACCGTCACCTGTCCCGTCGCTCCCGGAGCGGTTGCAAAAACAAGGTTTCCCGAATATTTGCCGAGGGTCTGGTTCTTCGGCACATGAATGCTCACCACTACCGGGAACTGGCGCGTCCCTTTGGGAATTACGAACGTAAATCCCTTGTCGATCGCGACCCATGATTTAATGGAGTCGGGAACGTCGAGCGTTGCCGCGATCGTAAGGTCGGTATCCGGCTGGTCTTGTACGAGATAGATCGTTTGATCATAGGTAACCCCGGGAACAAGATGATCGGCATTCAAAAACGGCGGAGAAATGCCGAACGCCGCAAGGCTCGTACCCGTAGCCGCGAAAAACGCGATTGCGGCCGCAGCAAGGAACACAGCTCTTTTCATAGCTTTCATTGTATCACAAAAGGGAAAGGAAAAAGTGCTTTATGGGGTGAACGACGCCGTGAACTGGTTCACACCCGCATACGAGCCGGTCGCCGTACCAAGCGGCGGCTGCAGAGCCCAGAAAACATTTCCCTGGATCGCCGTACCACTGGTCGGCGCGGTCAAAGTAAATCCCGACACCGCAACGCTCGTCGTGCTCAAGTGCACGTCGCTTCCTCCGGAGCTCCACGTGAATGAAGAAGTTGCGTAGTGTTCGTAGTCGGCGGCGATCGTTCCCCCCGTGCCGGTGAGCACCGTTGACGCTGACAATTTAAGCGTCGTTGAAGAATTTCCGACGTTCACCACAACCGTGGTCGAAGTGGCGCTCGAGACGCCCGGACCGACACTGCCGAAGTCGATAGAAGAAGTCGTCACGTTGATGGAAAGCGTGCTCTGGAAATCGTTAGTGGTGCTTGCATTGGAAGAATCAGCCGTACCGGTGCCATTCGATGGGTCGCGGAAAATGACGGTCGCCATCCAGTTATTGGACGCGAAACTAGATGAGGAATCGGTCGCGCGAGCGTAATACTGCACCGCAAAGGTCGTCGTGGTGTTATAGCTCGTCCCGAGGCCGACACAGCTGCTCGTTGAAACGAACGCTGATGCTAAATAACAGTTGGATGCATCCGCGCCACCGTTCGTCGAACAAGACGAAGAGCTATATCCCGAACGATACAGCAATATGGTGGTGGTACCGCTGTTCAAGTCACCACAGCCGTTATTATCGGAAACGGTTGCCTCTACGTTAACGGTCGTCGTACTGTTGGTATTCAAGCTGATCACCGCCGGATTTGTCCCGTTGATATTGACCGCCGAAACGATCGGCGCACTATTCGTAATGGTAACCGTCGTCGTTGCCGTTGATCCGCCATGCGCCACGAAGATCTTACCGCCGGGCTGCACGAGCACCAACGCGAACGCAAAAACGATGGCGGTTATTGTAATGATCGTCGAGAGACCCCATTTTGATTTCATGTTTCCATTATAACAAACTCAAAAAATGATGCCTGTGGATAACTTTTATGGTGAATATATTGCTGTGAACTGATTCACACCAGCATAGGTCCCGCTTGCCGTGCCAAGTGGCGGCTGCAGCGCCCAGAAAAGACTGCTCTGCACGTTCGTCGTGCTTGTGGGCGCCGTAAGTACAAATCCCGATACCGCAACGCTCGTCGTACTCAGGTGCACATCGCTGCCCGCGGAGCTCCACGTGAAAGAAGTCGTCGCATAGTGCTCGTAATCGGCGCCGATCGTGAAACTACCCAAGGTAAGAACGGATGATGCAGACAATTTGAGTGTTGTTGACGAATTACCGGCATTCGTAATGATCGTCGTTGAAGTCGCGCTCGTAACGCCCGGCGCAAGATTGCCGAAGCTGATCGACGAGGTCGTTACGTTGATCGCGGCGAGGGTGCTCATGGTAGAAGTCGGAGAGGTGGCGGTCCCCGTCGCATTGCTTGCGTCTTTGAATATGACGGCTGCCTGCCAGCCCTGCCCGGAGAAAGAAGACGACCCGTCGGTCGGCTGGGCGAAATAATAGAGGTTGAACGTGGTTGTGGTATTCACCGAATTTGCTGCACAGGTGCTTGAGGCAGTGAAGGCGGTCAGAAGATAGCAATTGAGCGAACTCGTGGCGCCCGACATGCACGTGGAAGAAACGCCGTAGCGGTAGAGCGCGACCGTCGTGGTGCCACCGGTGATGGCGGCGCATCCGCTCGTGTCGGAGATCGTCGCAAAAACGTTCATGGCGGTCGTCGTCGCGGGAGTGAGCGTGATCGTACTGCTCGCGATGCCGACTGCGGAAACCGTGACGGGCGACGGAGCGACCGTGACGGTCATGCTTGGGTACATGGAATAGGTCATCCCCGTGCTCGTGCCGGAGTTTGAAACGCGGAAATAATACGGAACGCCCGTGGAAGCGAGCGCGGTGGATCTCACTAAAAATTCCACTTCCGTGAATTGCAGGCCGGAGAGCGACGCGGGAACCGCGGTCTGATTGCGCGAGGTTGATGCTACCGTCTCCCCCGCGTTAAAGAGCGGATTAACATTCAGACTGGGATCGGTCGTACCGCCCGTTGAGGTGGAGATATTTGTTGTTGCCGTTCCGTCGCTCACATTGCTTGAAGTTGCCATCTGCCAATCCGCTGTCGCCGTAGAGGTAGCGAGCGGCGCCCAACCGTTTGAAGTCGTGGCGTTTTTTTGATATTCGATCCTGAACGCGGTCGTGGTCGCCACGTCGCCGGCATTTGAAATCTCAATGCGCAAACGATCAACGGTATTCTGTACTGAAGTAGACGCCGTATCTTCCGAGGCCTGCGGGCTGCCCGACGCATCATTATTGCGCCAATGGTAGTGCGCCTGCGTAAGGTTTGAAGCAATCATATCTGTCTGGCCGAGCACATTATAGACGGCGTCGTTCACGCACGCGACCGAGCACTGCACCGTCGTCGTCACGTTCGCAGAGAAACCGACCGAGCTTGTGGCCGAAAACGTGGCCCCTTGCCGCCGCGAAGTGGTACCGCGCGCGACGAAGGTATACGCATTCGTCGTCGCCCCAATGCCGAGCGTTAGGGCTTGGGCCACCGTTCCCGGCGCATTATTATCGAATTCCGCGTCCAGCCATGAATAGGTGGGCGTTGCGGAGGCATTCACAATAGACGCATTTATCCCCGACGCGGCGAATATGCCGCCAGTGGTCCCCGTAGCGGAAAGATGTGAAGCCCCTATAAACGAAACATTGGTATTGAAACGGGTCCCCGCGACAAAGCTATTGGCATAGTCATAGCTAATATAGGCCATAAGGCCGGGAATATTCGCAGCGACGCTCATCGCGAAAGACGAGCATATATTCCAATTCCCTGCGGCGTTTATAGACGAGCTCGCAGAGATATTCTGGACCACGGTCACGTAGCCCGAGTTTTTAGCCGGAGCGGCGCCGATCGTAACCGCGGCGGTCGCGGGCACACTACAAGCGGAAGTCGTCGCAAAGCCGTTTATGCCCGGGTTGCTGGACGTGCCGTTCGCAAAACGGCCCAAAAGAAAAACATTAGTGGACGACGGAGAGGTCTCCGGGATATTAAGGGCCGTTGCCCCGCTCACCGTGGCATTGCTCGCGGTTGCGGTGGATTGGAAAAGAAGCGCCTGCACCGTTTTTCGTAATTTTGCGCTCCCGCTGAAGTTGAACGTATAGGTTGCGACGGCGATCGCCGTCGGCGCGGAAATGCCGTTTGCGACCGAAGAAATCATCCTGAAAACATTGGTCGCGGTGTTCGGAGATCGGTTCGCTGTTTTTGATGGCACTAAAAGCATAAACGAAAATTGCTGCGTGACCTGGGTGAAGGTGAGTGAACTTGTTGTTTCCGAGTCCCATCCCACCGTCGCCGTCACATTACTGCTTGAAGCGATGAATCCGCGGTATTCTACCCAAAATTGGTTCGTGGAACTTCCGCTCACCGCAAACGTGGTCGTAGCAGCCGTCTCGGGAAGATTGAAGTTGAACGCCGTAGAACTCACGTTCGTGGTGCTGATTTGCGAAGAGCTTGAAAACACATATTGATACACGGTATTCACCTGGGTGGCGGCCAGCGGGTCGTAGTCATAGGTAACATACAATTCCGCGTTCTCTCCCATGCGGGTGGGACCGGCGAGGTTTGAGGTAAACGTCATAGCGTACGTATTCGCCGTGGAGCCGATGAGGGTGCGCATCGCCGCAGTAGCATCCAAACGCATGGAAAGCTGCTGCTCCGTTGTTCCTCCGGTAAGCTTGGGACCCGCGAGGCTTTGCGCCGTCCCCCCTTGCTTGTTCAAGGTAAAGGCAGATGAAGTTATTCCCGTCGCGTTGTTCCCCCATGCGTTGTAGGAAATATATGCCGAACGGATCGGCTGAGCGTCGGGAACCAGATCGGGCAGAGTGATAGT
This sequence comes from uncultured Candidatus Saccharibacteria bacterium, assembly GCA_964577245.1. Taxonomy (GTDB): domain Bacteria; phylum Patescibacteriota; class Minisyncoccia; order UBA6257; family 2-01-FULL-56-20; genus CAVYIK01. Next base: position 4,187 of record CAZNYI010000006.1, on the reverse strand, counting down.
AAAGGTGAATGTTGACGTAGCCCCGCTCCCAACGGCCGTCGTTGAAATGAGCGATCCGATAAAAAACACTATCGTTTTGGTCTTTGCCGCGGCCTCGGCCATCGGAAGCGCGAGAGGCGATCCCCTAAGATACGACTCGTCCACGATCCTCCCCTGCAATACGGGCAACCTGCTCAAAAAAGAAACCGGCACGCCAGAGAAAAGCATGGCAAAAAGAAGAATGACCGTTGCCGCTCTTTTTAGAAAGGGGTCAGTGCGCATTTTGAGTCACATATTCGAACGCGTCTCTTGAAATATCCTTCATCACCTCATGGACCTCATCGGTACTGGAGCTTTGCACCATCACGGTCAGGATATATGGCCGCCGCGGCGCGTAAACGATTCCCGAATCGGAATATACGTTGCCGTAAACACCGATCTTGTGCGAAAACATTATCCCGGAAGGAATGCCATCCCGCAGCAGCGAGGTGTCGTGAGGAAGGTTCATGATCTCCAACAGTTTTTGCGAATCGTCCGCGGAAAGATAGCTTGCGTTATAGAGCGCGCGCCAGAAGTTGGAATAACGCTGGGTGGTGACCTTAAGGTTATTATCCACCACGTCGTCCAAACCGAGATAGGTGAGCCCATCCTCTATTTCCTGCTGACCGAGATTGCGAACGAAGATCGCCCGCGCAGTATCGTCAGATTGCACGAGTAGTTCCTTCAAGAGATCCTCTATAGTGAAGGTGGTGCCCGACGGCAGTTTATAGAGGTCGCCATAGGCCGGATTCTTGTCGGCGTCGGTGAGCACCAACTGGTCGGTGAGCGACCATTGGCCCGATTCTATCCGCTTCATCACCGCCATCGCGACCGGGATCTTCATAAGGCTGCCGGGAAAGAACGGCGTGTCGTTTATCCGGATGTTCGCGCCGGTATTCAAGAATTCAAAATAGACGGAAATATTTTTCCCTTGGGAAAGGCCCTGCAATTCCTCGCGGAGCGGGCGCATATTCACGAGCAAGTCGCCGCCACTGAACATCCCCTGCCCCGGGTCAAGATATGGATGGCTGGTTTGCGGCCTCGGCCCGCTTGATCCGTTTTTTAAGATCAAAAAAATATTTCCGGCGATGGAGACCACCACAACCATCACAACCACCACGAGTACGGATTTTTTTATGGCCATTCGAAAGTGGTTGGAGGGATGAGATGCCACTGTGCGCTATCAAAATAAGAGAGGTCCACGGCGTACGTGCCGGGCGTCATGGCATCCAGTGGAACCTGGTCGCCGTCGGGAGCATCGGTAATAAGAACGATCGTGGCCTGCTTTGTGGTCGGGTCAAGCATGCCCTCGCCGACCGGCAATGGGTTTACGGAAGGTCCGCCGGCGGGCTGCTGAGCAAAGGCATACGCCGCATCGGAACCATTTCGCTCCGCGGTCGTGCCCTGCGGATACATATAAAGATAGAGCGGATTCCCCTCGTAGAAATCGCCGATGTATTGGATGGTAACGCTTACCGTCGTACTGCTTTTTATAAGATCCACGATCGTCGGCGCCGGCACAAAAGGAATCGGCCCCTGCGGCGGAGTCTCAATGGTCACGCCCGGGCTCACTTGTATGATCTGCGACGCGGAAGTGGCATTACTAATACTCGCTCCGTCCTGCATAATGAATACCGGCGGCACATCGTAATGCGCCTCCACCAGCATCCCGTCCAAGAATACCTGCGGCATGACGGCGAGCGCCGTTGGAATTGCTTCTATCTTTATCTGCAATTTTTCAAGATCGCTCCACCGTGAGATAGGAAGGGACACCGTCAGATTCTTCCAATTGTCGGCATTCACTTTTTGGAGCGCGATCCACGTATTGCCGTCCGTGCTATAACTTATCAAAAGAAAATTATCGTCGGGAGCGAGCGGCGAAGGCGGGATAGGAGCAGCGGGAGCCGGGAGAGAGGATGTTGCCGAAGATGCAGAGGTGCCGGTGGTATCGGACGCAGTGCCGGTCGCATTCTCGTCTATCGGAGTAAGCGTTGCAGAAAGCGGCGGACCAAGGATCACCGTGGAAGAATCATCCGCTGCCGGAGCGGGTGCAGCGACTGGGGCAGGGGTTGTATCGGTGCCGACACTTGCATCGCTATCAGGCACGGTCTGCGCATGAGCCGACGGAAAGAAAAACAAAAACGCCGACGGATCAGTAGTACTCGCCTCAATAGTGCTCGTGGCAACGGGGGTGGCCACGCTCGCCGGAAGTCCCGCCATATCCCACACGAGTGTCAATCCAACGCTTTTTATCTCACCGGTCTCATCCGTCCCTTGCGGGATAAAACTGCCACAAAAGATCTGGGCGGCAGTTCCGCCGGAGAGCGCGGAACTCGTAGCATCGATCGGCGCGCCCGAAAGCGATTCCGGCTTCCCCTGCGCTTTTTCGGGCGACTGCCATGTCCCCAAACAGCTTGCAGGATAGAAGTCCCCCACTTCGGCGCGAACAAAAAGCTGCCGAAGCCCGAAGCCGAAGATGGTGAAAAGAACGATTGCCACGAATGCGACGACCCAGGGATGCCGCTCCCTAAACTTCGGCCGCAGATTAATAGTAGAAACGCCGAAAAAGCTCACGAAGCGGCCGAGGGGTCCCCTCTTTTTCACTATGGCGCGCACATCGGAAACATCCGGAGAGATCATTCTCTATAGTTTACCATTCCGAATCGGAAATTCGTAGGAGCTCCTTACTTTTCGCGGAGGAAGGCAAAAATAAACCAAACAGACATTAAAGAATTATTAAAAGATATTTGACTTGTTCGCTATCCTGACTATCATGATTATGGAGTTCAGCAACTCCTACGTAATGGCTTCGGCCCGACTCTGCGACTCCGACTGTAATCGCAGAGGTAACAACAAAAACTCAAGGCAGCAACGCTTTGAGTTTTTGTTTTAAGATCACAAAATCAAGTTCCTCCATCTGCCCCGATCGATAACTTAGCCGCTTGGTATCAATAAGACGGAGTTGTGAAAGCGTGGCGAAACTTTCCACGCCGTTCTTGAACGAAAAACGGAAATAGTATTCGCTTTCTCGCGGAGTCCGTGTGAGCGGAATCGCCCAAAACACTTCCCGACTGAATTTGCGCAACACCAAAACTGGTCTTAAAAATTCGGATCCCACCCCGTCTTGTTCGTGACCAATATTGGCTCCCAAATGACAAAACCAGATTTCCCGCTCACGAAAGAACGGCAGCTTTTGCGAATCGTTCAAATGAGCTTCCTTGCCATGCCACCCGCAAAAATCTTTTTCCATCAAAACATGCTAGCACAAAGGGCATTAAAACTATCTAAACTAATTTCTCCACCCTTACCCCCACAAGCCGGATGGGTTTGCGCTTGGGGTTCTCGCGAAGATCAAGAAAGGGCATAAGAAGCCGAAGGGCTTCGAATTGGATGGTCTCGCGGCGGCCGTCGGGCGCGGGAAGCGTCTTTGTGCGCGATACGGTTGTGAAGTCCGCAAAACGCACGGTGATCGCAATCGCGCGGAAGGTTTTGAAACCGCCTTGCACAAAGCGCGCGTGGACGCCCGCCGCAAGCGCGACCAACCGATCGCTTAACATCCCGGGATCCACGGTGTCTTCCATAAAGGTCTCCTGCTCGCCCACGGATTTTGCTTCCCACTCGGTGATCAGGGGCGTTTCGTCCCGCCCGCGAAGTTTTTCAAACAGTTCCGTCCCCCACTTTCCGAGCATTGCGTGAAGTTCGTCGCTCGAAAAACGCTTGGCATCCGCAACCGTGTGCACGCCCTGCGCCCGAAAGCGTTCTTCTGTTTTTGGCCCCACGCCCGGAATGGTGCGGATCGGCAACGGCGAAAGGAATGCCTCCGCTTCCTCCGGCCGCACCACGGTCAAACCGTTCGGCTTCTCACGATCGGACGCGATCTTTGCGATAAGCTTGTTCGACCCCAAGCCGCACGAAGCCGTAAGCCGCTCGCGCGCGGCGATCTCGCGCTTGATCATTTGCGCCGTTTCAATCGCCGCCTCATATGAGCCTAAGGGCGAAAGATCAAAATATGCCTCGTCCACCGACGCCTCCTCAACCACCGCCGCATGCCCGCGCACGATCGCCATCACCTCGCGCGACACCGCACTATATTTCTCCATATCCACCGGCAAGAAGGCCGTTGTGGGCAGTCCCTTCAATCGTGCCGCCTCCGCTAAGCGCCACGCAGT
>CAZNYI010000005.1:22281-30809 GCA_964577245.1 uncultured Candidatus Saccharibacteria bacterium | reverse complement strand
TTGTGCCGCTTCTCGCGTTTTCGCGTGGGAAGCGGCACTTTAAATTTTAGTTGACTGAATGGCTATAAATATGCCATACTCTTCGCAGTTTCGGTGGCACATGAGGCCGCCGATTATAAGGAGAATTCTTTTTATGATGGTGCGAAAGATCGCAGTGGTCGCTGGCGCGTTGAGTTTCGTTGCTGGCCTTGCGGGGTGGGTGATCGGGGTCGTCATCTTGGGCACGCATACGAATGGCAGTCCGGAAGCCACGCATTACGTGGCTGGCCCATTTGCCGACGTTGTAATGATTACCTTCGCATTCTTCGCGGGTGCCGTGGCTCTTCTTGTTCACGACAAGGTGATGTTCGCCAAGCTGGGCGAGTGCTCCGAAAAGGGCTTCAACGCGTACCTGGTCGGCGGGGAAGTGTTTCGTCGTTTCTACCAGGAAGTGATGCAGTGGGCGCCCGGGCGGTGCGACGACAACTACTGGCGTGCGAAGGATGCCCTTCGGGCGTACGAAGATCAGATAGTGACGGTGGTTACGCTGCAGCAGATGCATCGAGACAAGTTGCGGGACTTGAAGCGGAACTTCGAGCGCGCCGAGTATTTCCGTCGCTGGACGCACCGGGTGGTGCGGTATTACGGTCCTGTCACGGCGCTATTCCGCAAGTGCCGCCGCATCGATGTCGCCACGGCGTGAGCGCTGGTCGCAGCGCGTATAGCGCGCATCGCATTTTCGGTTTTCCATGCCGCTTCGCAAGAGGCGGCTTTCTATTTCTCCGCCGTTGCTTGCCTGCTTGGATATCGCGCGCCCTCCTTTTTTGGTTTCGGGGGATTTTCTTTCCAGTGCTTGAGCGCCGCCGCGAGTTCTTCTTCGGATTCCGGTTTTTTGTTCATCACGAACGTGCAGTCAGGGTAGCGCGTGCAGGCATAGAAGGGCTTTCCGCGTCCACGGGATTTTTTTTCAACAACATCGCCCGGCTTTTCAAAGCGGTCTACCGAATCGATGCACGCGGGGCACTTGAATCCGGTCTTGTTCCATATTTTTGATATGCCCTTGCAGGTGGGGTAGTTGCTGCAGCCGAGGAAGAAGCCGAAGCGCCCGCGGCGCACCTTCATTGGCTTCCCGCAGAGCGGGCACATTTCGTCTTTTGTTTTTTCTTCAAGCGCTTTTATTTCCGCCGCCTCTTCGGGCATGGGGAGCGTCACCTTTACGCCCGGTTCGGGGCAGGCGAGGAACTTTCCCATCCGGCCGAACTTGATGAGCATCGGCTTCCCGCAGTGCGGGCACGGCGTGGTGGAAACTTCGATCTGCTTTATGACCGATGCCTCTTTTTCATCCAGCTCTTTTTTGAACGGGCCGTAGAATTCGCGGCAAACCTCCGTCCATTTCAATTTTCCTTCGGCGATCTCATCCAGCTCTTCTTCGATGTGCGATGTGAATTTGATATCAACGATCTCCGGAAAGTTTTCTACCAATAGATCGTTCACGATGAAGCCGATCTCCGTCGGGTGATATTTTTTCTCCAATTTTTCAACATAGCCGCGGTCCTGGATGGTGGAAAGCGTCGGTGCATACGTGGACGGGCGGCCCACGCCTTCTGCTTCGAGCGCCTTCACGAGCGTGGCGTCCGTATAGCGCGGCGGCGGCTCAGTGAAATGCTGGATCGGCTTTATCACGTCCAATTTCAACGCCATGCCCTTTTCCAGTTTCGGGAGTTGGCCTTCTATCTCCGGTGCGGCGCTTGCGTCGCTGCCGTTCGCGCCTTCGTCGCGGCCTTCAGTATATACGCGGATGAAGCCGTCAAACTTTACAACCTGGCCGTTCGCCCGAAAAATTTCCTTTTTCGTGGTGCTAGCTTGGATGTCTACGGCGGTCTGTTCAAGGAGCGCTTCTTTCATCTGTGAAGCGATCGTGCGCTTCCAGATAAGATCATACAGTCGCTGGTCGTTTCGTTCCTTAATGCCGAGTGCGTTGCCGGAGGTGACCCGGAGATCCGTCGGGCGGATCGCTTCGTGCGCCTCCTGTGCGCCTTTGCTCTTTGTGGCATACCGGCGCGGCTCGGGGAGTCCGTATTCTTTCCCGAATTCCGAGCCGATCACTTCTTGCGCGGTCGCAAGCGCGCTTTCGGCGAGGTTCACGCTGTCCGTTCTCATGTAGGTGATATATCCGCGCTCGTAGAGCTTTTGTGCCACTACCATCGTTTGCTTTGCCGAGAAGCCGAGTTTACGCGCCGCTTCCTGTTGGAGGGTGGACGTGGTGAATGGCGCTGAAGGGAAGCGCCGGACTTCCTTCACGGCAATGTCCGTAATTTTGTAATCGGCGTTCCGCAACCCCTCTATTATTTGTTTCGCAGCCCGGGCATTCTTGATGTCCATCTTGCCGAGCGATTTGCCCGCGATGGAATGCAACGTTGCCGGGAATGCCGTTTTGCCTTTTGGCGGTACAAAAGCTGCCTCGATCGTCCAATATTCTTCCTGATTGAATGCCTGGATCAATCGCTCGCGCTCCACGACGAGTCGCACCGTCACGCTCTGCACGCGGCCGGCAGAAAGCCCGTAGCGCACCTTGCGCCAGAGGAAGGGCGACAGCCCATAGCCCACAAGCCGGTCCAATACGCGGCGCGCCTGCTGCGCATCCACAAGATGGAAGTCCAGCGGGCGTGGATTTTTCAATGCGTTTTTGATGGCCGATTCCGTGATCTCGTGGAATGCGATCCGTTCGTAGGGGATCGCGAGCGGCGCGGCCTTCTTTTTACCCTTGCTCTTTTTTGAACCCTTCGCTTTTTCGCCGCCATCCGCGGTTTCTGCCGCTGCTGGTGCGGCATCGCCCTTTGCGGGCGCGAGCTCCAATGCCGACAAAAGGTGCCACGCGATCGCTTCCCCTTCGCGGTCTTCATCAGTCGCGAGGATTACCCGCGTGGCCTGTGCGGCGAGCGCTTTCAGATTGGCGACGATCGGCTTGGCCTTGAGCGGGATCACATACTGCGGCTCAAAATCATGCTCCACGTCTATGCCTACTTTGCTTTTTGGAAGGTCGCGAATGTGGCCGTAGGACGATTCCACAATATATTCTTTGCCGACAAATTTTCCTATGGTCTTCGCTTTGGTGGGCGATTCAACAATGATGAGTTCCATTTTTATTGTTTGTTATATTGTATACCCTCCGCCGCTTTCTTTGATGAAATCTTTCAAAACAAGGAATGAAAGCGCGCGATTGACGATATGCGGTTCAAGTTTAGTGATTGCGGAAATTTTGTCAACTTCAAGCGCCGTCATGGTGTCGCGCAGCGCTTCTAGAATAAGGGTTTCTTCGGGTGATGCCGCGCGTGCGAGCCCCGCGATTTTTTCTTCGCGTGTCACGCCGTACGAATCAAAAACATCCTCCGGCGACGTCACGAGCTCTGCCCCTTGACGGATAAGCGCGTGGGAGCCCGCAAAGTTCGGATGCGCGACGGAACCTGGCACCACAAAGACGTCTCGATTCTGGTCTAAGGCGCGCCGAGCGGTGGCAAGCGACCCCGATCCTTTTGGCGCCTCTATTATAACTACGCCGCGCGAGAGGCCGCTGATGAGCCGGTTCCGTTCAAGGAACCGCCGCTGGTGGGGCGGCTCGCCCGGCGGATATTCGGAAATGATCGCGCCGCCGGCCTCAAGAATTTTTTCCGCGAGCTGCGCATTAAGACGCGGGTAAATATCGTGAAGCCCGCCCGCGAGTACGGCCACCGTCACGCCGCCTGCTTCAAGGCATCCCTCGTGCGCGGCGGCATCAATGCCAAAAGCGAGGCCGCTCACGATAGGGAAGCCGGCGTGCGCAAGTTCGCGCGCAAAACGGCGCGCAATATTTTTCCCGTCGGGCGTTGCGCGGCGGGTGCCGACGATCGCGAGCGCATTCGCGAGTGGCGGCAAAGCTCCGCGAATATATATTCCAAACGGATGGTCTTCAAACTCGCGCAGTGCGGCGGGGAAGCTGTCATCCTTAAAAAGCGAAAGATGAATGCCGGCGTGCGCAAGCTCGCCCCACTTTTTTTCGGGATTAGCGGCCGCCACGCCCGTGCGGACGAGCGCTTCGTGGGCAGCTTTCCAATCGCCGAATTTTTTCGCGAGTTTCGCGATGGATGCATAATCGCCGTGCATGGCTGTCGCAACAGCATGGTAATAAAGTGCCTCTTCCATGCCATATAGGGTTTCAAAAAAGCCCCAAACGGTCAAGCATGCGTTAAGAATATTTTAATGTTAGAATGAATAAGGAAATGAAGAGTGGCTTCAAAAAACAGCTTTGGATCAGCTTCGGCATTATCGGCGGAGCGATTGTCGCTGCTTCGGTTGCCGTTTACTTTTTATCGGGCGATATTGACGCGCAGGCAACGCAGATCATCACCGCAAAAACCGCCATCGCCCAGCAGGCGGCCACGGTGGGTACGCTTGCGAGTTTAAAGAGCGACGCCGTGCGTGCGGCAAGTTACGCCGCTGTTATGGGGCAACTACTTCTGGACCGCGACGAGCTCATTGCCTTTCCGCAATGGGTTGCGACGGCCGGCGTGGCGCACAACGTGCAAGTATCGGTCGTATTCCAAGGCGGCAACACCACGACCACTGCATCGCTTCCGGCGAGCGATGGTTTTTCTTTGAGTGCGACCGGCGCCGCGGTTGACCTTGCTGCGTTTCTTGATGACATTGAAACGCAAAAACCAGGGTTCCTTATTGCCATTGATTCAATCGACCTTACCAATAACGGCGCAAGCTACCAACTCTCCGCGCAAGGAAAAGTATTTTCACAATGAGCATAAACGCAAAAAAAATCTGGAGACAACATCCGGAAGCGACCCTCACGGCGCTCGCCATTATTTTCCTCGCGATCATCATTGCTTATTTCAGTTGGGGAATCGGCGACCTGACGACCGAGATCAATCGTGCCGCAAATACTGCGCCATCGGTACCGGGCGCCGCAGGGTTTGATCTTAAGGGTGCGCAATCGCTCAACCTTAAAGGACTTGTCAAACCGCAGTAGTAGGCCGTATGATAAACCGTGTCGGCGGTGGGCGATGGCGCGTCCTTAGCTCAGTGGTAGAGCGCTACAATGACACTGTAGAGGCCGGAGGTCCGATCCCTCCAGGACGCACAAGGCACCAAGAGGGTGCCAGATAAAAAGAATGCGCGTGTAGCTCAGTGGTAGAGCATTTCACTGATAATGAAAAGGCCGGAGGTTCGATCCCTCCCACGCGCACCACTAGTTTTAAAAAAGAATCGCGACATCGTTTGGCTGCGCTCGCTACGCATTTTGAAACCGTGCGAGTGGGCCAGCGATTTAGTAAACAAATACCAAACAGCGGTGTGGCCGTGCTATGGTCTTTTTCGCGAACTCGTCTCTCGCGCGAGCGAAAAAGACCATAGCACGGCCACACCCTGTCAAGGTTTCTTTAACAGAGTTTTAATGCCCTTTGTGCTACGCTACGGGCATGAAGAAAATATTTTTTTGGGCATGCGCGGTTTTTGCGGTGTGCGGGGGATGGTTTGTGGTGCCACAATTTGCGGTGCAAGCGGTGGCAGATACTACTGCGGGTGCGCCGGCGATGGACACTTTATTTAATTTTAGCGACCAATCGTCTTCCATTGGGGTGAATAACGGGCAAACCGCGCCGAATTATCCTGCGTTCGGACCCTTGGCGGTTCGTATCAAGCTCGGCCAGCCGCTCGGTGGAGCCTCTACGACGGCGCTCTCGCTTACCATTGACCAGCAAACGAACAATGGGTGCCCGATGATGTGGTATTCCATGCAGGGATATTCCGATAGTAATTATGAGCACGCGGATGGACCATCGATCGGGTTTGGGAACTGGGTCGACGCTTCGGGTACGCCGACCGGCGTGGAATATTATTCGGGTATTATGACTGGCGCCGCGGTGGGGAACATTGATCCCGCCGATTATTATGCTTTTAATTTTGAAGCGTGTAATTCCGGCGTTCCTGTGACCATCGCCGCCGCGCCGGGCGCGCAATATATGTGTACGCAACAAGGAGGGCCGAATAGGAATTATTGCTATAACTCCGACGTGGTCGGCCAGCCGTTCATGATCCTCACTGCTCCCGCCGCGCCGCACGAGCCGGTCGTCATTGTGCCGGGGATCATGGGATCATCGCTCGCGCGGGTTTCGGACGGGAAGGAATTGTGGCCCGATCTCGGTGATATGACGAGCATGTCGGGAGTCCTTTCCGGCGACGCTTATCTTGACGATATTGCGCTTGATGCAAGCGGCGGCCAAACCGTTGCCATGAGCACGCCCGACATTGTGCGCACGGTGACCACCACCATCGCCTTCATTCCAATAGAAAAAGTATTTTATAAAAATTTGATCGATGCGTTTACGGCGCAAGGATACGTTGAGAATAAAGATCTTTTTGTAGTGCCGTATGATTGGCGACTGGACCTTCGTTCGCAAATCGACGCACTTTCGACAAAGATCGACGCCGCGCTCGATGCATCGCCAAACCGGAAGATAAACGTCATCGCACACAGCATGGGCGGTGTCCTTGTGAAAGAACTTTTTGCCGACCACACTAGTCCTTCATTCATTGATAAATTGGTGTTGGTTGGAGTGCCGCAATTGGGATCACCGAAGGCGTTCAAGATCTTAAATTACGGGGACAATCTTGGTTTAACACTCGGCCCGTTTGATGTTTTGAGTTCAGATGAAATAAAGAGGATCGCACAGAACATGCCGGCGATCTACCAGCTGCTGCCAGGCGATCGATATGTAAATGTTGACGGCGGATACGTGCAGGATTTTCGGAACGGCAAAAACGCCGTGCTAGGGTATGCCGCGACGGCGCAATTGATGACGAGTGATCCGGCGGATAGCCGCAACAGCGGGCTCATTGCAGATGCCCGCACTCTTCACGATCGTATTGATAATGAGGCGGTCAATGCGCCGGACGTCTATAACATTGTCGGCTGTTCGGTCCCCACTATTTCGCAATTCGATCTGTATGATGACGGGTATATTGATGTCACGCGCACGACGGGCGATGGCACGGTGCCGGAAGTGAGCGCTATGAACCTTGCGGATGGATTCCATAACTATTTTGTGCTTGGCGGTGCGGCGGGCATCAACCACACGGGACTCGTGACTGACGCGCGGCCGCTCGCGCTTATTACGAACATAATAGAGAAGGGGGGCGCTGCGGACAGTAGTTTGCCGCAAGATATTTCCACTTCGCTTGCCGACTGCGTCTCCGGGCGGATGGACACTATCGAATTTAGTGCGCACGGCCCCGCCGATCTGGAGGTATATGATAGCGCGGGCAAGCACGCGGGATTATTGCCGGACGGTACGGCAGAGGCAACTATTCCCGGGAGCAGTTACGAAACGATCGGCAAAAATGTTTTCGTAACGGTTCCGGCAAGCACGAGCACCGTGAAGGCGGTCATAAAAAAGACCGCTGGTACTACGGCCACGAGCACGGTGACCGTAAAAGTGAAAACGAAAAAAGTCGCAACCTACACCAACGTGCCGCTTGATGACGCGAGTGCAACCGCCGAGGTGGACCTTTCCGGGCCTGATGACGAAAACCCCATCTTGGCGATCGATGAGGACGGCGACGGGGATGTCGATGTGACGTCCTTGCCCGACGAAGCCATCTACGCACCGCGCGTATGCCCCGCGGGATAATATTAAAGGGGTATACTATACCTATGAAGAAAATATTGATCCCGTTTCTTTTCTTTGTGCTCGGCGTGGTCGTTGCGTGCGCTGTTCTTTACTTCTGTTTTGGCATGTCCATCGTTTTGTGGCAACCGCAGATTTTATAATGCGATGCTTGAACCGGACGTTATCTACAAAGATAAGGACATCCTCGTAATTAATAAGCCGTCCGGCCTTCAGGTGCATGCCGCGAAGATTTCTGCGGCAGCGCAGGCCCGTGCGGGCACGGTTCGCGAGACGCCCGCCACTCTGGTTGATTGGCTTTTGGAACACTATCCGGGAGTTCGGTCGGTCGGGGATGAACCCATGCTTCGGCCGGGTATTGTGCACCGGCTGGATAAGGAAACGTCAGGGGTGATGCTGGTTGCGTTGAACCAAAAAAGTTTTGAATATCTAAAGTCGCTCTTCCAGGGTCACGAGATCAAGAAGACCTATCTTGCAATGGTGGCGGGTGTGCCGAAAGAAAAGCAGGGGACGATCGACGCACCGATCGGCATTCAAAATGGGACGATGAAGCGAAGCATCCGCTCGGCGAAGATGGCAAAGCCGGCCGTTACGGCATACCGCGTCATAAAAACGCTTACCGGTGATGATGGGGCGCGCCGTTCCTTACTTGAAGTGCGTCCGCAGACCGGCCGCACGCACCAGATCCGCGTGCATCTTGCGAGTATCGGTCATCCGGTGCTTGGGGACCGGCTCTATGGGCCAAAGAAGCCGTTGCCGTGGGTAAGCCGCTTAATGCTCCACGCGCTTTCCATTGAGTTCACCGATGCGGCCGGCAAGCGTGTAAAATTTGAGGCCGAAGCGCCGTTTTAGCCGTTCGGAGAGTTATCCACACCCGCC
>CAZNYI010000005.1:0-22181 GCA_964577245.1 uncultured Candidatus Saccharibacteria bacterium | reverse complement strand
CTACGTCTACGAGGGTGGAACCAATCCGGCCTTATAGCATTCTTTTATAGCGTTCTATAGAGCTTCCAGCCGTACTTTTCCCAAAGTACGGCTGGATTGCTATTATATAGGTATGAGACTTCCCTTACCTATACCGCAGATTAAAAAATTAATGGTTGACGAGGGGCTGATCGCGCCGGAAAAATTTGATGAACTTTTGGCCGACGCAACGCGGAAGAACCAGAGCATTCTTGGCGTGCTCATTTCTGAGCGGTTCGTTACGGAGGATTATTTGAGCGATCTCATTGCAAACGCGTTGGGCGTCCCACGGGTGGATTTTGCCGCGCAGAAAATGCAGAGCGACGTGGTGAAGCTGCTCCCCGAAGATATTGCCCGTCAGCGCCAGGTGATCGTTTTTAAAAAAGAGGACGACGGAACGTATGATGTCGCCATGGTGGATCCGTCCGACCTTGAAACGGTTGCGTTCCTCGATCAGCGCCTGAAGGGGAAGATAAAGCCGTTCCTTGCGACGACAGAAGATCTGAACCGCGGATTTTTGGTCTATGGCTATGAGCTGGGTCAGGATTTTAAAAAAATAATAGAGGACAACATCAAGGCGTCGCTCGCGAGCGCGACCAAGAGTGCCGAAGAGGCGGCGAGCGATCTCCCTATCGTTGGCATTGTGGATAATATTCTTTCATATGCCATCGCCTCGCGCGCCTCGGATATTCATATTGAGATCCTGGAAGAAGCATTGTTCGTGCGGTATCGCATTGACGGAATTCTCTATGAGATCATGAACGTTCCGAAGGCGGTCTATCCCGCCGTCGTTGCGCGCCTCAAGTTGCTTTCAGGGCTCAAGATCGACGAGCACGTCAAACCGCAGGACGGGAGATTCCGGCATCAGATCGGGAATCAAACGGTAGACGTGCGCACCTCCGTGATCCCAACGTTTTACGGCGAGAAAGTGGAGATGCGTCTGCTCGCCACCTCAGAGAAACCGCTTTCACTTGAAGAGCTTGGCCTGCTGCCCGACGACGCGAAGATCATCACGGAGAGTTTGAAGAAAGCATATGGCATGATCCTTTCCTGCGGCCCGACCGGTTCGGGAAAGACGACGACGCTCTATACCATGATGAACATGCTGAACGTGCCGCAGGTGAATGTGACGACGATCGAAGACCCGATTGAATATAACATGCGGTATGTGAATCAGACGCAGATCAATCCGCAGGCGGGCATCACCTTTGCTTCCGGCCTCCGCGCGCTTATGCGACAGGACCCGAACATTATTATGGTCGGTGAGATCCGCGACGCAGAGACCGCCGAGATCGCGGTGCAGGCGGCGTTGACCGGGCACCTTGTGCTTTCATCGCTCCACACGAATGATGCTCCGACCACCGTGCCGCGCCTTTTCGACCTTAACGTTCCTTCGTTCCTCGCTGCATCGGTTTTGAACCTTATCATCGCGCAACGCCTTGTGCGGAAGATCTGCCAGTTCTGCCTTTATTCGTCCGAAGCGGGCCCCGAAGTGCAAAAAACGGTAGAGACCCAGTTGGCGGAACTTGGAATGTCGGAGGGCGCGAAAGTGCCAAAGATCCTTTATCACGGCAGGGGATGCAATTCGTGTGGGATGACCGGGTACCGCGGCCGTTTCGGCATCTACGAATTATTGGTGATCACCGACGAGGTCAAGGCGATCATTACCGGGAACAATTTCAACCTTGAGAATTTGCGCGCCGCCGCGCGTCGGGGAGGGATGAGGACGATGTTCGAAGACGGGCTTCTCAAAGTGGAGCTTGCCCAAACGACGCTCGAAGAAGTGCTGCGCGTGGTTCGTGAGTAGAAGTGTTGTACAATGATACTATGCTCTATCATTATGTTGCGGTCGACCAGGCAGGCAAGAGAGCAGAGGGAGATTTTGAAGCAGCGGTTATTAACGATGCCCTCCGTTATCTTGCGGAAAAAGAACTTCGTCCGCTTTCGGTAAAGCCCGTACGGCAACAATGGCTCCGGGTGCCAAAGTTCTGGGGCGGCATTACTACGGGCGACAAAGTGTTTCTCACGAAATATCTTGCGCTCATGTTGCGGGTGGGGACCGATCTCTTGTCGGCGATAGATATTTTGATCGCGGATTTTGACAAGCCGGCGGTAAAGAGTTTTTTACTTGAGGTGCGGGTGAATTTGAGCAGCGGCCAACCGTTCTATCAGGCCTTTGCAAAGCACCCTGAAACTTTTTCGCCGAATTTTATCGGCTTGGTGCGGGCCGCGGAGATATCCGGGAACCTCGAGAAGACCTTCACGGATCTTAGCAACTCGCTCGAGCGGGAGGCGGCACTTCGCTCGGAGGTCCGGTCGGCGATGGTCTATCCGATCGTGGTATTGTGCATGGCGCTTGCCATCCTTACTTTTCTTGTGACGTTCGCGTTGCCGAAACTTGCGGTGGCGTTTTCGGGTGGCGGTCTCAACCCGCCGCTTTTTTCACAGATCGTATTCACGGTGGGGCTTTTTGTTGGAAACAATATTATTGTCATCTATTCAGTATTCTTTGCTGTGATCATTCTTGGCGTTTTGGGGGTCCGCAAAACGGAGACGGGGAAGCGGTTTTGGAGTCAGCTGCTTAATAATCTTCCGGTTGTGCGAACTATTTATACTGATCTCGCCGTCCAGCGCATGGCGTCTACAATGAGCTCGCTCATGCGGGCGGGGTTGCCGATCACGGAGACCATTACGACGGCCGCCGAGACCGTGAATCATCGTGAGTTCCGGGCCGCCCTCCTCCGCGTGGCGAACGAAGGGCTTGCAAAGGGGCTTACGATAGGGGAGGCGTTCAAACGGGAAACGGTTTTCCCGAAGTCGGTCACGAATCTTGTGGCCATTTCCGAAAAAGCGGGGCACCTTGAAGAAGTGCTCGTGACCCTCGCCGATTTTTATGAAGCGAACATCAACGCGAATATCAAAGCATTGGTCTCATTGCTTGAGCCGGTGTTGCTTATCTCTATGGGTGCTATTGTTGCGGTTATTGCGCTTGCTATTATTGTACCGATCTATCAATTAACGACGTCGTTCTAGCGTACCGTCATGAAAAAGGGATTCACCATGGTTGAGCTTCTGGTCACTCTCGGCGTCATTGCGGTTATTGCCACGTTTTCGGTGATCGGCCTCTCGGGATACCGGTCCACGGCTACTTTGACGAGTGCTACGAAGCAGGTCGGCGCCCTATTGCGCGAAGCGCAGAGCAACGCGATGGCCCAGAGCCAGGGCGCCGCGTGGGGAGTGCATTTTGACAACACTATCGCCACGGCGGCGTTTTATTCGCTTTTTTATACCATGAACGGCACCTATGCATCCTCTGTGCAGGTGAATCGCTCACTTCTGTCCGCGGGCGTTTGTTATGCGTCGTCGAGCGTCCCCGTCGGTTCTTCCACTGATATTATTTTTAGCGGGATTTCCGGCCGTCCCTCCGCTTCCGCGACCATTATATTGCAACTTTTAGGAACCGGCACGTGTGGTACGGTCACCAGTTCCACGTCGGGTGGCAGCGTTAGTCGTTCGGCGAGCGGAAAGATATTTTTTGACGATTTCAACCGCTCAAATCTTTAAGTCTATGGATATGCAAAAGAAAAAAATGATCGTGATAGGGAGCGTGGTCGGGGGCGTGATCATTATTTTTTTGCTAGTGCTCTATTTTGGGGGGTGGATGCGTGGCGGGGCGGGTACGGTGGCGCCGGGTGCCCCGGGCACCCCAGTGGCCCCGGGGGCGTCTCTTTCACCCTCTTCGTCCCTCACTAATGTTGTTTTTAATAAAAGCGTTTATGACGTTGCTTTGGCTCGCGCGGTTGTGTGGCAGTCGGGAGCGGCGCTTGCAAAGATGACGCTTGCGGACACGAGCGGCGGCACGTGGGATTTTATATTTGTTTCATCAAAAATAAAAAATAAGGGATTCGAGATTGTGGCGAACGGGCAGGGCGTCCTTCGTGCGAACGAGATCGCGATTATAGGCAGTGGTGACGCTTTGCCGGTCAATAGCATTTCTCCCGATGAAGCGATGGCGAAGGCCCGTGCCGTCCCCGGATACGGGAATGCAGCGATCGTTTCGCTTGAGATGATCTATAATGCCCGGTCGCATGCGTGGTATTGGGGCGTGAAGACAAGTACCGGCCTCACCGTGACCATAAAAGCAACGCCATGAAGAAACTTTCTATTTTCATCATTCTTGGTGCGGCGGTAATATGCGCTTTCTCTCTTGTCCCGCGGGCGAACGCGGCGTATTCCTACTACCGCGCGATCACCGTCACCTCCACAAATACCGTTGCCTCGGGCACGAACAGCAACTTCCCGATGCTGGTCTCAAATACACTGATTTCTTTTGCGGCGTCTTCTTCCGGAAGCGGCCACATCCAGAATCTTTGTACTGCCCCGAACGGGGGACAGGAACCATGCGACCTCATCTTCACCTCCGACTCAGCGTGTGCCGTCCCGCTTAATTTTGAAACAGAATCATATACGTCTTCCACGGGTGCCCTTGTTGATTGGGTGAACGTTCCTACCATGCAGGCGGGGGCGGTGATATATGCCTGTTATGGGAGCTCTGCCGTCACGACCGACCAGTCGCATCCGTCGGCTACATGGAACGCGGGATACAAGGGTGTGTGGCACCTTCCCGCGCCCACGAGCACTTTGTCGGCCTATGATTCCACGGGGGTAAATAACGCGACGGCGATAACCAACGTAACCGCAACCAGTACGGGGCAAATAGACGGTGCGGCGAATGCCAGTAACACGGCGACAACCGCTATCAACGTGGGTCACGATGCAAGCATAAATATTACCGGAACCGCGCTTAGTATTTCTGCGTGGATAAACGCCAGAACCCTGGGTGGCGGTAACGTTGGCCGTATCGTAAGCAAAAGCGACACTAGCACTACGGTAGGGTATAACCTTGCTGTCAATTCCAACCAGTTACGTTTTACTATCAATAGCAACACAGGGAACATTCCTGGTACTGGTTTTGTTACGGGCACATTGCAATATGTCGTCGTCACTTTTGATGGAAGCAATAGGCGCGGCTATGTGAATAGCGTACAAGGTTCGCCCTTAGCCCTCTCCACGAGCACCGCCTCTACTCCTTCTCTTGATCTCGGTATCGGGGGAAGTACCGTTACTAACTCACGAAACTTTGACGGTGTCATTGATGAAGTCCGTATTTCCAACGTCGTCCGCACTCCCTCATGGATTTTGACCGAATACAACAACCAATTCAGCCCGAGCACATTCTATATGGTGGGAGGGGAGACGGCGATAGGGGTCCCCGCTCCCGGCCCTCCGGGCACCCCCACCTATACAGGTGTTGGCACTACCACTCTTACGGTGAACTGGACTGCTTCCACAAACACCGACTATTACAAGATAGAAAGAGCAACTTCTTCGCAGTCCTACCTCCAGGTCGGGACCACGAGCGCTCTTTCCTACGCCGATTCTGGACTTACCGCCAGCACGACATACTTTTACCGCGTGCGGGGAACGAGTGCCGGCGGCGGCGACGGACCGTACAGCGCAAGCTCGAGCGTCACAACGGCCGCTGCCGCCGTGATTCCTCCCAACGCCACTTCGGTTTCAACGACTATAGGCGGCGACGGTGGGCTGAGCGGTGACTCTATTACCATAACCGGAACCAATTTTGGAACGGTTTCGGGCGGGAGCCGTGCAACCTGTAATGGTGCCTCGGGGACCGGCTGCATTAAATTCATTGTCGGTGGCACCGACACCGTTCCCGATGCGAGCATCTCTTCGTGGAGTGATACCTCCATCACCTTCACCGTGTCTTCAACGCTCAACTCGAACGGCGGCGTTGCGGCACTCCAAGTATGGGTGGCGAACGCGAGCGACACTACCCCACTCACTTTCTATATTTATCCGAACATCACCTCGATGGTCTCCATTGGTACGTACGCCGCGCGCACCTATAGCGCGGGCGACACCGATGGTCTTATTATGCTTTCCGGCGACCACTTTGGTGCAGCGGGGACGTCTACTGTCCTTGGCTACGCTGCGACACAGCACGGCGCAACGGGTGGTTCGTGTAGTGTTGCCGGTTATGCCTCAACAAGTGTTTGTCTTGAGGTTCCTACCGCCATCCCTTCGAGCACGTATAGTGGGACGATCATTTTGAACCGCACTTCCGACAACAAACAATCTACTACCACGCTAAGTATTCTGCCGAGAGTAATTTCCGTGAGCCCTACCAGTACCTATGCCGGCCAAGTGGTCCAGGTCTTGGGCGATCACCTCTGCCAAGGGGGGACGTGTCCGGTTTCTCCGAACCGTTCAAGCGCTACGAATAAAGTGATGTTCGGCACCGCAACTTCGAGCGATTCGGATTTCGTCAACACAACGGGGGGTGGGGGGGTGTGCAATGGCGGTAGTGCCGCGTGGGTGGACGGGGAGATTTGCGTAAAAGTTCCCGCTGCGGCAAGCGTTGGTTCCGCATCAACCACCGTGAATTCCAACGGCGCTATTTCCAACCTTCTTTCGTTTACCGTTACGAGCCCTCCTGCCCCCGGCACCCCGGGTACTCCCACCTATACCAACGTTGGCACGACCACCCTTACGGTAAATTGGACTTCCTCGGCGAACACCGACTATTACAAAATAGAACGTGCGACCTCCTCGCAATCCTATCTCCAAGTTGGGACCACGAGCGCTCTTTTCTATGCCGATTCTGGGCTCACTGCGAGCACTGCATACTTTTACCGCGTGCGGGGGACGAGTGCCGGCGGCGGCGACGGACCGTATAGTGCAAGCTCAAGCGTCACGACGGCTGCCGGGGGCGGCGGGGGTGGAGGTGGCGGATCTGGGTATTCCTACTACCGCGCGATCACCGTCACCTCCACAAATACCGTTGCCTCGGGCACGAACAGCAACTTCCCGATGCTGGTCTCAAATACACTGATTTCTTTTGCGGCGTCTTCTTCCGGAAGCGGCCACATCCAGAATCTTTGTACTGCCCCGAACGGGGGACAGGAACCATGCGACCTCATCTTCACCTCCGACTCAGCGTGTGCCGTCCCGCTTAATTTTGAAACAGAATCATATACGTCTTCCACGGGTGCCCTTGTTGATTGGGTGAACGTTCCTACCATGCAGGCGGGGGCGGTGATATATGCCTGTTATGGGAGCTCTGCCGTCACGACCGACCAGTCGCATCCGTCGGCTACATGGAACGCGGGATACAAGGGTGTGTGGCACCTTCCCGCGCCCACGAGCACTTTGTCGGCCTATGATTCCACGGGGGTAAATAACGCGACGGCGATAACCAACGTAACCGCAACCAGTACGGGGCAAATAGACGGTGCGGCGAATGCCAGTAACACGGCGACAACCGCTATCAACGTGGGTCACGATGCAAGCATAAATATTACCGGAACCGCGCTTAGTATTTCTGCGTGGATAAACGCCAGAACCCTGGGTGGCGGTAACGTTGGCCGTATCGTAAGCAAAAGCGACACTAGCACTACGGTAGGGTATAACCTTGCTGTCAATTCCAACCAGTTACGTTTTACTATCAATAGCAACACAGGGAACATTCCTGGTACTGGTTTTGTTACGGGCACATTGCAATATGTCGTCGTCACTTTTGATGGAAGCAATAGGCGCGGCTATGTGAATAGCGTACAAGGTTCGCCCTTAGCCCTCTCCACGAGCACCGCCTCTACTCCTTCTCTTGATCTCGGTATCGGGGGAAGTACCGTTACTAACTCACGAAACTTTGACGGTGTCATTGATGAAGTCCGTATTTCCAACGTCGTCCGCACTCCCTCATGGATTTTGACCGAATACAACAACCAATTCAGCCCGAGCACATTCTATATGGTGGGAGGGGAGACGGTGTTGTCGGTCGCCAATAGCGCCCCTGCCGCACCATCGGAAGATGTTCCGGTGAGCAATGGGCAAGATGTGAGCACAACGCCCGTATTCAAAATGACGGCGACCGATTCAGATGGGAATGCGTTGCAGTATAAGGTAACCGTATACAGCAACGCTGGTTGCACGACGGTCGTTCAGGCGAACGACGAAGGCGCGTCGCAGACCGGATGGTCCGGGCAGAATACGTCGTCAAGCAACGAATATACTTCTGGCACGCAGGGGACCTATGCGGCGCAGGCCGGGCTTTTGGGAAACACTGTCTATTATTGGAGGGCGAGCGCAAAGGATCCGGAAGGAACCAACACGTGGACCGATTCTGCTTCTTGCAACAGCTTCGCAACGACCTACGGCAACTGGACGACGGATTCCGGGAATTGGAGCATAAGTGCGAACCAGCTCGTCGTTGCGCCAAACTCCGGCTCGTCGGTGCAGCTTCATGCGGTGACGCAAAACCAAACCAACGCCGTTCTTGAATTCAAAGCAAAGGCGAGCAACGTAGGGGCGAATACGGGAAACAGTGCGGGCATTCTGCGCGCTGACAGCGGGGCGAACCGCTATCACGTTTCGGCTGCAGACTTTTTGAATCAGCGGGAAGTGATAGCGAAAACGGTTTCGAATATCTACAACTCGCTTGCTTCCACCTCGTTTACTTTCAGCGCTGGCACGTTCTATGAATCGCGGGGTTCACTTTCGGGAACGACACTCAATTCCTGGCTGAATGGCGGGAATGCGATCACGACGGCCGACGCCGCGCTCGCGAGCGCCGGTTTCGCCGGCCTCACTGCTTCTTCCACGAATGGAAGCGCCACGTTCACTTTTGACGACTTCGCCCTCTATAATTCAACCATCATCACCATGAACAACCTCCCCGGCGGCGGTTCGTGGTCGATACGTGACCATTCGGGGACTGTCATTTCGTGCCGAACAACGGGCACCTGGGATCTTTCCACCTATACCGGTCAGGTTCCCATAGATTATGACAATAGCGGGGGAAGCGTGGCGGTATGGGCCGGGAGCGCTTCGTGTTCCGGCGCGCCAGACCAGACATATCCTTCGGCGGGTCTCGCCACCGATATCTTCGGAGGCGATACCTATGCATATTCGGCGAGCAGTTCCGGCGCGCAGGCGAACTCTGCGGTGGTCGCAAGCTCGAGTATTACGATAAGTTCGGTCGGAGGAGTGGGTTATTGAGCAAGTGTGATAACATTGAAGGAATGAACCGTTGCGGGCAATCATTGATAGATATCCTGATCGGTATTGCATTGGGCGCGCTTTTGATTGCCGGTGGCGCTTCGCTTATCGTACCCGCGCTCCGGACGAACCAAACGGTGAACCAGACGCAAACGCAGGCGGCACTGGGGAAAGAGCTTGCGGATAACGTGAAGGCGTGGGCAGCGGGCAATTGGAGCGGCGTGCTCGCGCTCTCCACGGGTTCTGCGCGGTATTATCTTGCTACGGCGACGTCGTCTTTTGCCGCTACCGGAGGGACGAGTAGCACGGCCGAACAAGTGGCAATGGGGAGCTCTACGTATGTAAGATATTTTTCCATCGGCGACGTGTATCGCGATGCGAATGGTGCTATCACCTCAACGATCGTCGGAAATTTTTTCGACCCCTCCACAAAACTCGTCACCATTGCGGTGGGCGCGCCGAGCACTACCCTGAGCACCTATAGTGAATACGTAACGCGCAGCGCAAGTAATGTTTTTAACCAGGCGGACTGGTCAGGCGGTGCCGGACAGACCACGCCGGTTACCGTGGTGAGTAGCACCTTTGCAAGCTCAAGCAATATCAATTATGGTGTCGCGGGGATCATAACGCTTTCGTCGCTCGCGAGCGGAACCTGCCAACTATGAAAAAATATCTTTTTATCATTTTTCTTTTTGCCGGAGTTTGCTTCCTCGTCCCGAGCGCACACGCTACCGACACCTGGACCGGGAACGGCGCCGACACCAATTGGAGCAATCCGGCGAACTGGTCATTGGGGGCCGTGCCTGGTCTTAATGAGACGGCGCTCTTCACCGCAAGTTCAAAAAATTCTTCATGGGATAGCAACGCGAACACGGTCATATGCAAACCGGCGATTAACAGTCTTTTCGTTCAGGTGGATGCCAGTTATACGGGCGTGATCACGGTGAACTGCCCCACCCTGTTTGTTGTGGGAGGGTGGACGTACAGTGCTGCCGCGGCATCTTTTGTGGCCCAAACTTCCACTTTGTACATCGGCTATACCTCTGCTTTTAATTTTGTGCCCGGCAGTGCGAATTATTATAATCTTTCCATCAGCACCACCACCGCGGGCGGCTTTTCGACCGACTTGGGGGGTGGGACCGCAACGGTGACTAACAATCTTTATTTCAATGCTGGAGGCGGGGGCACGTTTTCCAATGGGACGGTCAAGGTCGCAAAAGATGTTATTTATAGCTCGGGGGGGGCCGTGTCGGGCAACGGCATTATTTATTTGAATGGAGCCGGCGCACAGTCGCTTACTTCTGTTAACCCCAACGTTGCGACCTATCCTAACCTCACCTTCGGCGGCGCGGGAACGGTAACGATCGGCACCGCGGGGGATAATTGCATAAGCGTCAGCGGGAACTGGACCTATATCAGTGGTACGCTTGCTTTTGCCGCGAATTGTTCTTATGGCAATTACCGGATAATGTTCGTGGGGACCAGTACCACGCACGTGTTTACCCCCGGCGCGCAAAGTTATCCCGATATTGAATTTAAAGGTACAAACTCCACCCTCTCTATCTCTGCCGGCGCAACGGTGAACATGACCCAATTTACTCCTTGTGGAAGCGGCATGTGTAACCTCTACATAAATGCCGACCAAAATTCACAGATAACGGGCGGATCGATTTCTCCGAGCGGATTGGTTAAAATGACCTCTGCCAATTTTGGCACAGGAGCTTCTGGGCCGGGCAATGGCACTATTGTGCTTCATGGCTTGAGTGCGGGGATCTCTTCAAATGGCGGGGTGTTCCCGAATGTTTTTATTGCTACCAGCACCGTCCTTACGCTGAACGGTACCATTCCGGTCGGCGGCAACTGGACCGTGGCAACGACGACTGGCACGAGCGATGGGGCAAGCGTCACAGCGAACACTTCCACGTTGAAGTTTGTGGGAATCGGCGGGACGCAAAATTTTTCTCCCGGCACCTCAAGCGCACAGAATGCAAACCAATATTACAATATTGATATTGAAAATAAATCAACCGCGCTTACTATGCCGACGGGGATAGGCTCCACGACCTATGTGACGCACACCCTTACGATCGGCTCTGACGTAAATTCTTCAATGATGGGAGGCGCGATCGTGGCGCGTGGGGATGTGAATGTAAGTTCCACCGATTTTGGCACGAGTGGCTCTCCCGGTACCAACATAATTCTCTTAACCGGTACGAGTACGCAGCAAAATATCACTTCGAAGGGCGGTGAACTCCCGAATGTCACTGTTAATAAAACCGCAGGAGTCGCGATGGTGACGACGAACGCCGTAATTGGGAATGCGCTTATTGTGGCTGCCGGCGAGCTTCGATTGAGTTCCACCACCGCGACCACGACGACGTTCGAGGTGGACGGCCCCGTGACCGTGAGCGCCGGGGGAATGCTTTCGGACTATGCGGTGGTCTCAAGTACGATAAAGTTAGGGTCGTCCACTACTAATAGCGGCGTTATCCTTTTTGACGGTGGTACCGGGAATTGCGGCACGACTGGTCCGAACGACGTCATGCTTCGTTCGACCGCTACGGGAACCCAGCGGTCGTGGTCGGGGGCCGGTACTTTTATCATGCGTTCGGTGGACGTAAAGGACCAAGCGGGAACGGCGGCCATTGCCGTTGCGAACGGTTTGGATAGTGGGAACAACGGAGCGAACTGGACGTTCGGCACAGGGCCCATACCGCAGTTCATTCAAAGCGTTACCGCAAACGGGGGAAGCGGCACCACGCAAGTCCCTTTGTCCTTCGGATTTTGGCCAAAGTCCGGCGACTTGATCGTAGTGGTAACGTCGGCGCGGAGCCAGAATATTTCTGCTCCCACTGACACTGCGGGGAATACCTATTATCTTGCCGCTTCCTCAACCTTTTCGAACTATGCGCTAAGCGTTTATTATGCAAAAAATGTCACGAGTACTCCGTCGCAAACTTTTACGGTTACGGCAAACGGTGCGGGTGGTGGTGGTGCGTATCTTTCCGCTTCGGCGTTTGAATATACGGGCATTGCCCCCTCTTCCACGTTTGATAATGCGATCGTAAATACCGATACGAGCGGGAATGTTACCGCGCTCACTTCGTTTTCTCTCACCGGCCAGTCGCAGAACGAGGTCTATTTTGGCGCCATGACGCTTGCGGCTTCAACCACCGCGTCTTCAGGGGGCGGATGGACCGCGAGGACGGGGAATACCAATAACAATTCGCTGCAGGCGTTATATGACGAAGATACTATTTCCGTGAACACCCTGACGACGGCGGCTACGTGGGCGGCCGTCGCTTCCACGAGCTATAGCGCCATCCTTTCGATTTTCAAATCGCCGATGATGGCGTCGTATGCGCCGAGTGGCACGCTCTGCTCCGCGCCGTTCGACACCAAGGTCGCTTCGGGCGTTCAATTGAACTCGTTGCTGTGGCAGGGCACGCGGCCGGTGAATACCACGGTAGAGTTCCAATTGGCGGTGAGCAGTTCTTCGGGGGGACCGTGGAACTATGTCGGCTCCGACGGAACGGGAAATACGTATTTTGTCACGCCGAATCCAGGAGTGCCGGTTGGCCTTAGCTACGCGCCCTTCAATGGCTATCGTTATTTCTCCTACTGCGTGACCCTGCTTTCCAATGCGGCGCGAACACTCGGTCCGTCGGTAGATAATGTGATCGTGAACTGGAGCCCATAGCCCCGCCACGCTTTTGCTTTTGGAAGCATGGTTTCGGATTCGCGGAAATCCAGCTCGCTCACGACGGGAAAATGCCACCCTACCGCGACAAGCACGGGGGTACCCGGCATTTTCCCTATTCGCTCGCGGATTTCCTGCTCGTCCTCCACAAGGCTTCCAAAAACAAAAGCGTGGCGGGGCTACGGGTATTATTTTAAATGCCTATGGGACTCCCTGGTGGTATAATAAATGAGATGAAGCGCGGCCAAACTTTTTTCGCCCTTGTTTTTTTGATCGGCGGCTTGGTGCTCTTGATCGGTCTTACCCTTGCCTTTCTTGCCAATTCATTTATTGACACGGGATATGGCTATCAAGCATCGGTACGGGCGGAAGCAGTGGCGGTTTCCGGGGTGCAGGATGCTTTGCTTCGGCTCGATCGTTTGCCGACTTCATCGGTTACGGGAACCAGTACGGTTGCCGTAGGAACGAACACTGCAACGGTCACGGTCTCTTCCGGGGTTCCCGCTGCTGGTTTCGCGACCATTCTTTCCGCCGCGACCGTTTCGGGTCGCACAAGGAAGATAAACGTCGTTGTGACCGTCAATGCTTCTACGAGCCAGGTAAGTGTGGTTTCGTGGCAGACCATTCAATAACATGGGAACTTTTTTCCAAAAATTACTCTCTTTCTTGCGAGTGCGCACGCCAGCAGCTGGACTTGAAGTGAGCGACCAGGTATTGCGATTGGTCACCTTCGAGCGAGGTGCGTGGCAGATGAATGCGGTCCGTTTGGCGCCCGGCGTGATTGCGCGCGGCAGAATAATCGACCGTGCGGCATTTGTCACGGCACTCGTAGCGCTCAGGGTGAAGGTAGGAAGAAAGGGGACGGCAAAGAAAATGAACGTCGTTTTGTGCCCGAGCTCCGTCGAGGCATACACGCAACTGTTTTCGTTGCCATTCGTACAGGGCGAAGATCTGTTGGGGGCGGTGGAGTTGAATCTTCAAATGGCATCTCCGCTTCCGCCCGGTGAGGCATATTATGGATGGCAGTTCGTGGAACGGGATAAAGACAAGCCGCAGTTCCAGGTGCTCTCTGCGTTCATGGAACGGAAGGTGGTAGATGAAATGGTGGATGCGCTTTTTGAAGCGGGGCTGGTGGTGATGGCAGTGGAGTCGCGCGCACTTGCGTTGGCGAGAATGCTCCATAAAAAAGGCGCTGGCATTGATGCATCAAAATCATATGTGTTTGTAGGTATCGATAATGCCGGGATCGAATTCCTCATCATCCGCAACGGGGTGCTTTATTTTGAATATGCCGACCGGTGGGGCGATCTGATGGATGAAAAAGGAGAGATCGCCCTCGCGAAGTTTGAGACGACGCTTGCCGCAAGCGTGCGGCAGGTCGTTAATTTCTATGGGCAGCACTGGACAGAACCCTTGGGTGCCATCATTCTTTCTGCCGTGGCGTTTGAAGCGCAAGCGGAACAGGTGATCGCAAAAAGTACCCCCGTTCCCGTGGTACGACTCACGCTTATTATGGGGCAACCCATTTCTTCGGAATGGCTCACTGCGCTCGGAAGCAATTTGCGCGGGTCGGACCTTGAATCAAAAGACCGCGAAATAAATCTTTTGGGCGCGGACTCGGAAGACCGGTTCCACGAAGAACAATTCACCAATTTTATTCATTTTTGGCGCACGGCACTCCCGGTGGTGCTTGCGTTCCTGGTGCTCACGTTTGTTGCGGTCGACGTTTTTCTTGCGAACACAAAACAAGGCATCGAATCGAATTCCGGCTCCAATCTTGGCAGCGAAGCATCGTCGGAGATCGTAACGCTTCAAGCGACGGCAGGGGATTTTAACCATGAGGTGACGCTCATTACTGCCGCCGAGAGCGCAACAAGCACCAAGGGTGTTTTTCTGAAGAAGGTCGTTGGTTTCGCCGCTGCCACCCATGTGGCCATCTCCCATCTTTCTCTCCAGTCGTTTGCCGTACCCATAACACTTTCCGGAACCGCGGCGGCGGAAGATGCGGTGCTGGCGTTCAAGACCGCCTTAGAGAACGATGCTGCATTCATAGATATAAATCTTCCGTTGACCGGCATCCAAACGGGCCACGGCAGCGTTTCGTTCTCGGTAACCTTTTTATACGCGCGCTAAGCCGGGAAGTTGGGCCGCGATTTCGTTAAAGATTTTTTCAAACACCTTCCGGTCCTTCGCGGTGATATTTTTAAGGACAAAGACTCCCGCTTTTTCCCGCCGCCGCTCATTCGCGGGGCGGATGCCGATTCGCACGCGGGTGAAGTCCTTCGCGTGGAGCGCGTCCATAATGGACTGGACGCCCCGGTGCCCCGCTGAATTTTTTCCGACGGAGATCTTGTACGTGCCGACCGAAAGGTCGCTCTCGTCGTGGATCACAATAAGATCGTTCGGTTTCGCGTCTAACTTTTTCATCGCTTCCCGCACCGCCACCCCTGATTCGTTCATAAAAGTGAGCGGGAGGATAAATACGGCCTCGCCCGTGGTTGCGAAGAGAAAGAGCGCCTTGTGCGTTTTGAACTCGGCAGCGCCCGCGATTGTGCGGAGCGCTAACGCCCCCACGTTGTGATACGTCGTCGCATATTCCTCGCCGGGATTACCGAGTCCCACTATAATAGTTCGCTTCGGCTTCATTGGCTTGATTTTACCATATTGCGCGGATATAATGAGTCTACATGAGAAAGTTCTTCGCATCCTTCTTGGAGGTATTGGAGGTGGCGGTCATTGCGGTGGTCGCCGTTTTTATCGTGCGAACGTTCCTTGTTCAGCCGTTCCTTGTCTCCGGTTCCAGTATGTCGCCGAATTTCTCAAATGGCGATTATGTTTTGGTGGACGAATTGACCTATCACCTTCGCGGGCCGGAACGCGGCGAAGTGGTGGTGTTCCACGACCCGCAGGATTTTTCTACCTATTTTATCAAGCGCGTCATCGGTTTGCCGGGTGAGCGCGTGACGGTTAAGAACGATACGATCACCGTCTATAATGCCGCCCATCCGCAGGGATTTGCGTTGGATGAATCCTATCTTCCGAGTAATGTCGACACCTCCGGCAGCAGCACCTATGATCTTTCTTCAAGCACCTATCTTATGCTCGGCGATAATCGGCCCTTCAGTTACGACTCGCGGAGTTGGGGGCCGCTGCCGGCGGCGAATATTGTGGGACTCGTGCGGGTGCGTTTGTGGCCATTGAATGAGATGACCGCGTTCGCGGCGCCGAAGTACTAATAATGAACGACAAACCGAAAGAGAATACGCACCCGCGTTCCTTCCAGGCAGTGAAGGGGATGCATGATGTTTTGCCGGCCGACCAGGCGTATTGGGAGCGGGTAGAGTGCGTTGCGAAGGATCTTGCGCGCGCGTATGGATTTGCGCGGATAGAGACGCCGGTTTTGGAATTCGCGGAGCTCTATAATAAGACCTCCGGCGAGGAGAGCGATGTGGTGCAAAAAGAGATGTATACGCTCCGCACGCGCGGCGGGGACACGCTCGCGCTCCGGCCGGAATACACGCCCGGCATTGCGCGCGCCTATCTTGAGCACAGTTTAAGCCGCCTGGGTCAGCCGCAAAAACTGTTCTATTCCGGCCCGGTCTTTCGGCATGACCGTCCGCAGCTTGGGCGTTACCGGCAATTCACGCAGATCGGGTTTGAAACGCTTGCCGGTCCGAACGATCCCATCTATGACGCAGAGATCATCTCGCTTTCGTGGGATCTTTTGAACGAGCTCAAGATAAAAAATCCGACGATGAAGATCAACTCCATCGGCTGCCGCGTGTGCCGCCCGATCTATAAGAAGCAGCTCGTCAATTATTATAAGAACCACGAAAAAGAGCTTTGTCCGGATTGCGTAAAACGGCTCGCCACGAATCCGCTCCGACTTTTGGACTGCAAAGAGCCGGGATGCGTGAAGCTTCGGGAAAAAGCGCCGAACTTTTTGGACAAGCTCTGCGTGATGTGCACGGAGCACTTCAAGTCCGTTTTGGAATATTTAGAAGAAGTGGCGATTCCGTATGAACTCGATAATCATCTCGTGCGTGGCTTGGATTATTACAGCCGGACGGTGTTTGAGATGTTTGCCGAGGGTGCGGAGGCCACGATCGGTGCGCTTTTGGGCGGCGGCCGCTACGATTATTTAATGGAGACGATCGGCGGCCATCTTACGCCCGCAGTAGGCATGGCTTCCGGCGTGGAACGCTTGATCGGCGTGATGAAGGCGAAGGAGGTTGCGCTTGCCGTGCGGACCCAGAAAAAAGTATTCCTCGTGCACGCGGGTGACCTTGCAAAACAGAAGGCATTCGGGCTCTTAAAAGAGCTTCGCGCGCGCGGCGTCTTCGTTGTTGAATCGCTCGCCAAGGAATCGTTGGGAGCTCAACTTAAGGTTGCAGATAAAGAAGGGATCGGGCTCGCTTTGATTCTTGGTCAAAAAGAAATCTATGAAAAAAGCGTTATTGTGCGTGATTTAAAGACCGGATTACAGGAAGCCGTCCCGCAGGCGCGGGCGGTGGAGGAGATAAAGAAACGGCAATAGCTGATGGTGCCGCAGGCGCGGCGCGCCTATCAAATGGAAGACTGCCTCTTTTGTAAAATAGTCGCCCGAAAAAGTCCCGCGCGGGTGGTCTATGAAGACGAGCACGCCTTCGCATTTTTTGAGATCACGCCCAGTGCGCCCGGGCACACCATGGTGATTCCGAAAGTGCACGCGCCGAATTTTCTTGAGTTGCCGGATGCCGAGGTTGGACCGCTTTTCGGGGCAGTAAAAAAGGTGGCGGAACTTTTGGTGCGCAAGCTCGGCGCGGACGGGGCGACGGTGGGCATGAACCAGGGCCGCGCAAGCGGGCAGTTTGTAGACCACGTGCACGTACATATCATCCCGCGTTGGAAAGGCGACGGCGGGAGTGCGGTGCAGTCGGTGGTGCACAACAAGCCGAAGGAAACGCCAGAAGCGATTCTTAAAAAAATAACGGGCTAAGATCTATCTCTCCCGAAGCCAGGTTCCAGAAGGCAAAAGCTTAGCCAAAGTTGACGAATTCGTGATTTCCGCTATACTGTTCGGTATGGCAATTGAATCAAAGAAACGGGAAGGGGACTCGCCGAACAACCTGCTTTTTGCGTTCACGAAGAAAGTGAAGCGGAGCGGCATTTTGCGGGAGGTCCGCGCGCGAAAGTTCCGCACCCGGCCGGTGAGTCGCATCAAGCGGCGCGCATCGGCGATCCATCGCGAAGCAAAGCGGGTAGACGTGGAACGGCAGAAGAAGCTCGGCCTTTTGAGCTAATCGCATGGCACTGCTCCAAAAACTGAACGACGATCTGAAGACCGCAATGAAGGGCGGTCAAAAAGAGCGCGTTGACGTTTTGCGGTTCGCGCTTGCGGGCGTGCAGGGTGCACAGAAAGAAAAGAATATGAAGCAGCCCGGCGTTGCCCTTACGGACGATGAGACGATTGGGATTTTGCAAAAAGAAGCAAAGCGGCGCAGGGAGTCGATAGAGCTTTTTCGGCAGGGAAAGCGGGACGATCTTGTGAAGAAAGAAGAGGCGGAGCTCGCGATCGTTTCGGAATATATCCCGAAAGGGCTTTCCGAAACGGAGATTGAAACGGTGGTGGACGGGCTTAAGACGCAAGGCTTTAACGACTTCAATGCTTTGATGCGCGAAACAATGAAATTGATGAAGGGCCGCGCGGACGGGAAAGCGGTCGGCGAGGTTATCAAGAAAAAACTTGCGTAGCGCCCCGTGGGCGTTTTGCTATTGTGGATAAGAAACTGGACCGGCTTGCGCGAAAAATACTGAAATTCCTCGGGGCACGCAACACATCGATACGCACGGCGGCCGTGGATATTTTTCTTTTGCCGAATCGGGAGATGACGTCGCTCAAGCGCCGTTTTTTCAAAAAGCAAACCGAGCCGAATGTGCTTTCTTTTGTTGAGCCGTTGCGTTTTCCACACCCAGAAACCAAGAAGCGCTACCTCGGCGAAATCTATCTGAATAGCGATATTCTGCGCCGGAGTCCCGATCGTGCCGCACCGCTTTTGTTGCATGGAATACTCCATTTGCTTGGCTATGATCACATAAAGAAGGACGATGCTGTCAAGATGGAGCGGTTAGAAGAGCGTCTGGAAGAGAAATTCCTTTAAGGAAGTTTTAATGCACAGTTGCGGTTGCCCGCCGCATCCCATAAAATAAGGGTATATGAAGCTCAAAGGGCTTTCGGGCGGTAACTTTGTGACGGGCTTGGATATTGGCACTTCTTCCGTGAAGGTAGTGGTGGCGGAACGGCGCGACGGAAAGCCGGCGCTCGTGCATGTTCAGAAGGTGCCGTGCTACGGCATGCGGAAGGGCGCAATCGTTGAAATGAGCGAAGTTTCGCAGGCGGTGAACCGCGCACTCGCGGGAGTGAAAAAGATATCAAAGGCGGCCCTTAGGAATATATATATTTCCATCGGTACGCCGCAGGCAAAGATGCAGTCCTCGCGGGGGATCGTTGCGGTCTCGCGCGCCGATGCAGAGATCTATCAAGACGATATTGATCGCGCGGTGCGGGCATCGCAGGCCGTGAATCTTCCGCAAAACCGCACGATCATCCACACGCTCACGAAAGAATATATAGTGGATGGCGTTGGCGACATTGCGGATCCGCTCGGTCTTTCTGGTAGCCGCCTCGAAGTGCAAAGTTTGATCATTGATGCATTCTCTCCGCACATCAAGAATCTGATCCGTGTGGTGGAGCTTGCGAGCGGGGAGGTGAGCGGCCTCGTTTTCGGACCACTCGTTGCCGCACGCGCGGCTTTGAGCAAACGGCAGCGCGACCTCGGCACGGTACTCGTTGATCTCGGTTTTGGTACCACGGGTGTTTCCGTTTATGAAGAAGGGAAACTCATTGGCGTTGCAAAGTTCCCGGTCGGCGCTGGAAATATTTCGAACGATCTTGCGGTGGGCCTCAAAATCCCGGTTGATGCGGCAGAAGAAATAAAATTGCACTACGGCTACGCGTTTTCAAAAGAGGTAAGCACGAAGGAGGCGATCGAGATGAAAAAATTCTTGCCCGATGCGCGGAATGTAGTTTCTCGCCGCTTTGCAGCCGAGATAATGGAATCGCGCCTTGAAGAGATTTTTGACCTCGTGAACGACGAGTTGAAGCTCCTCCAGAAGTTCGGCGAACTACCCGGCGGCGTGGTTATTGTGGGCGGCGGCGCAAAACTCCCCGGCATCACCGACCTCGCCAAGCAAGAAATGAAGCTTTCCGCGCAGATCGGCTTCTCGCTTACCGACGAATGGGAATCCGGCGGCAACGCCTATAAGGAATTCCTCGAAGACCCCGAATTTGTGAGCGCGTTCGGCCTTGTGCTCTGGGGCGTAGATGGCGAAGGGTGGAGTAGGGAAGGATCGTCCGCGAGCTTCAGCTTGCGGAAGATCGTGCGGTACTTTACGCCGTAGCATTGATATGCAACATGGATAATTTTTCCGAAAAAGCCCCAAATTCTCCCGCCCCTAACGAAGGCGTAGAGACTCTAAAAGCAGAATTGGACAATGCTCTTGAAGAATCGCTCAGCGAATGGAATAAAAAATTTACCGAGAAGGGTCAAACGTCGTACGATTTTTATTTCGAAACGTCAGCGGGGCTTTGGAGAAAAGCCCTTTTACCCATAGATCATCCGGTTGTTTTATTGGGCGATTATAATTCGAGAGGAGTTTTGCAAGCTGCGGGAGTAAAAATTAATAAAGTTTTGGAAAATCCTGACTATCAATTCCTACGCCCGGAATTTTCAATTGCATATGTTGCTACAAATTTTACCGAAAGAAATATCGCTTCACTATTTCCCGATTTAAGTGAAGACGAAAGACGGCGGGTGATTGATTTTATGATTGCTCGAACTAATGGATATTTAGAAGATGCACGATTCACGATACCGCCAGAGACGCTAAGTTCCATTATTGAATTAATCGAAAAATATCCCAAAGAAGTTTATGGATATTTTAGATTATTAGATGACGTTGGTAAGAATTATCATACAAGCGATGGGAAAAATGATTTGTTGGGATTTCGAAACGGCTTGCTTGGCTTCGGATTTGAATTAAACACGGCAGTTAAAAGAAGAAATCCAGAGAAGGAGGCGAAAGGTGACAGGGGATTATCCGATATTATTGATTCGCAATTTGGATCAGTGGAAATGTAAGCGTGAATTTTGCGGCGGATATGACCCTTGGTTCGTAGAATCTCTTGGCAAATTTGGTCCCAATGGATGGGGGAATTAGAGTCAGAAACACCCCCTATTTTCATTAAAAAATTCTAAAACGTTTCTTGACGTTATTAGGTGGTGCGGTATAATGCAATCAAGACGGGATGGTTTGTAATAGACGGCAGACTAGCCCCCGCGTTTCACGCAAAACGGCCACTGAAGTGGCCGTTTTGCGTTCCGCGTGTCAAGCATCCTTTAAGATAGTTTTAACCACCTTTGTGGGGCTGTCGTCCATTACAGTTAGGATCCCGTCATTGAAACGCGGGGAATCGGGCGCAAATCCCGACGGCTCCACGGCACAGGAGAGCCCGCAGGGGCTCTCCTGTCTGCGGGTGGGCGTTGGGTGCTCACGTGTATATCCACAGGTGGCATATGGACGGAAGGTTTGCTATCATTGTGTCATATGGCATCCAGACCAAAAGAAAAATTCCAGCCGCTTGCAACAAACGTTAAGGTGATCGGTATCGGCGGGGGAGGGGGAAACGCGGTGGCGCGGATGGCGCGCGATTTTATCCGCGGCGTGGATTTTGTTGCCATCAACACCGACCATCAGGATCTTGACCACTGCGATGTCAAACATAAGTTATATATAGGGAAGGGACTCACGAAGGGCTTGGGCACCGGCATGAATCCGGACCTTGGCCGGCAGGCGGCAGAAGAGAACCGTTCGGAGATCAGTGAAATGGTGAAGGGTGCCGACCTGGTGTTTCTCTCGGCGGGGATGGGTGGCGGCACGGGCACGGGCGCAACGCCCGTGGTTGCGGAGGCCGCAAAGCAGGCGGGAGCGCTCACGATCGCCGTCGTCACAAGGCCATTCACCTTTGAAGGAAGCCAGCGCGAGCGCATTGCGACCGAGGGTTTGATGAAACTGAAAGATAAGGTTGATGCGTTGATCGTGGTGCCGAACGACCGGATTTTTACCGTCATCGGCAAAGACACGCCGATCATAAAAGCGTTTGAGGCGATTGACGAAATTTTACGGAACGCATTGAAGGGTCTTGTGGAGCTCATTGCAATGCCGGGCATTATCAATGTTGATTTTGCGGATGTGAAAAACATTATGCAGGATGCGGGCGTAACGATCATTGGTGTGGGCACGGCCGTGGGGCCCGATCGAGCCGTGAAGGCGGTCACCGCGGCGC
>CAZNYI010000004.1:0-33634 GCA_964577245.1 uncultured Candidatus Saccharibacteria bacterium | reverse complement strand
GAGCCGCCGCAGATGACGACGTGGAATTTATGAATGCCCTTGTTTGGGAACCGAAGTAACCGGCGGCAGGAGAGATATTATTCGCCGTCTGGAACGCGGCCACCGCCGTCTGGGTGAGAGAACCAAAGTAACCGGTCGGCACGCTGATCTTTAGATCGCCGTCGCTGATTAAAAACTGCTGCAATGCCGTTACTTCGGCACCACCGGACCCAATCCTGAGGTCTTGAGTGAAAGAATGTGCGGTTGAGGTGCTGGCACCCAAAACCTGCCCGTGGGCGGACAATTCCTGCTGGAGCGTCTGGAGTTGCGCAAGAAGCGCGTTAATCTTTGCCTGCAACTGGTCGGTCGTCTGCGCGGACGAAATGCCCGGCAAGAACAAACCCGCCGCAAGTATCAGAACAATCGCACGGCTGGTTAACTTGTGCATCGTTTAAGTATACCACGCCGCTGTCATCTTCCTGAGGGCATAGTATTGTTATTCGAGGATTGTCCGGTCCCGCGCAGTTTTGCTATACTTAACCCATGAAGAGAAAAGGGGTTGCAACGCTTGCAATCACATTGATTGTCGTTGTGATCTTATTGGTTGCTGGTGGAATTTGGCTCTCCATAAGACAAAAAGTGGCATCTCTAACGGCAACCCTGAATAATTCTGAAATTTCTGGTCTTGTTTCCTACCTTAAAGAAAATAGTTTACAAGCGGCAGTTATTGATAAGGTTTATCAACCAAATAATGAATCTGTTTGGATCGTAAAGGCGACCGGAGAAAAAATTCTTCTTTATGCAAAAGACCTTGGGGAAAATGGGTGGGGCCAACCAAATTACATAACGGCGATTTATGGCGGCGCGAATGGGTACGTACTATCCGATCAAGCAAGAATCTCTGTGCACGATTACGATTTCTCCTCTGCGCCAAGTATCATGGATATTTCTTCCTATATTCAAGGACATACCATTGATCGATCTGTCCCCATGGTTCCTGAAGCAAATTTCTGGTATTGGAGTGCGAATGGCGGAGGCTTATCGCCTGACGGAAAATATGAAATAAACCTTGAGCGCGGCGCCAGTGTTGAAATCAACCCACAAGAATCGGGGGCATTGGAATTCCTACGATTAGATAAAGTAGTACTGAAAAATGGTTCCACAACTTATGAGCCGGTGACCCTCCTCCCCGGAGATGAATATATGTGGTCCCCTCATAGTAAGTATGTTCTCCTTCGGAGCATGGAAACGAAAGCGGTATTGGGAGCGTACGACATTGATGATGCGACGACCACCTATCTCATCGATCATTCTACGGGATATGCTCAGGTTATATCGGCCGATAGCATGGCAACTGGAACGTTCACACTCGGAAATAATCAACAACTCGAAATCAAAGGGGATACGTTCGTTTTTTCATGGATGTCGCTTATTGCGACGACTAGCGCGATGGGATTTTTAGATTCCAACATCCCCTTGTCGTATGGCATTACATTAATGGGGCTGATTCAATAATTTTGAGGTTGGTATTATACAATCATTCAAAGATCGTCCAGACCCGTGCACCAAAGCATATGAAAAAGGTCCCGAGCGGACAAAGCAAATGGATTGCTTCCCGCACGGGACCGATGATTGATCATTTGGCGATCTGCGCCTGCAGATAGAGCAGCGCCGTTACGAGCACCGGCATCCAGACGTAAAAGTCCGGAAGTTTCACGGACCCCAACCGAATCCAACGCGGGTGCCATGAAACGTCTCCGCGAAGGAGGCGCTGGAGTGCGTCGGGGAATCGCAGGCGAAAGGTGGTATTGAGGACGAACCACAGAGCGTCCTCCGCCACCATGATCCCCAACATGCCCGCAATAACAAAGAGTGGCCAGAACACGGGCGCGTGCGCCACGTGCCGGCCGAGGAAGCGAGCGCAGAGGAAGAAGAGCGTTGGGACAACGACCGGGAACATCAGAATGTGATACCGCGTTCCCAGCTCCACACCGCTCCCGAGTAGCTTTTTTGCCAATCCGAACTGGATCTTGCGTCCCCAGAACTCGCTCGTGAAATTCCCTCCCCACCCCGTCTTGAAGCGCTCCAACCAAATCTCAAAGAGCGCAAGAGGCAGGGCAATAGTGAAAACGCTCGTCAGATACAGCGCAAACGACACAGAAACCTCCCGCTCCCAAGGTTTGGCGAGCTAGCACTGTTATACACCATTTTGGAAAAAAGTAAAATCGTATCAATCACGCGCGGTTGTCCGCATACACAAAAGAGCTTTTGAAAGCAGTAAATCTCAAGCTGCTTTCAAAAGCTCTTTTGTGTATGCGGAAAGCTACTGCAACGTGATCAATACAATCTCCGATTTCGTGCCGAGGCGCAGCGGCGGGCCCCACGTGCCAACGCCGCTTGAGGTATAGACCTGCATGGTGCCCATACGGTGCAAGCCATGGTCAAAACCGT
The DNA here is from genome assembly GCA_964577245.1 of uncultured Candidatus Saccharibacteria bacterium. Taxonomy (GTDB): domain Bacteria; phylum Patescibacteriota; class Minisyncoccia; order UBA6257; family 2-01-FULL-56-20; genus CAVYIK01. Next base: position 31,204 of record CAZNYI010000004.1, on the reverse strand, counting down.
GATAGATCTTCCAGGTGAAATAATTCAGCGGATAGATCTGGCCGTGGTGCGTGTGGCCAAACAGACCAAGCGAAACGCCGGCCTCGCTCGCAATCTCAAGATGATCCGGCTCGTGCTTCAAAAGAATGACCGGTTGACCGTGATTGGTCCCCGTGCCGTTCAGCCGTTTTTCAAAATGATCTTCTTCATGATCCAATACTTCCGGACGCTTGAGACCAAGCACCTTTTTGAAATGATCTTCGCGGTGCGGACCCTTGTCGCTCTTGTCGTTCACGCCAATGAGCGATAGGCCGCCAATATCCACCCGTTCATCGTCCAATATGCGAATACCCGCCGCACGAAGAGCCGCAAGGGCGGGCACCATATCCGGCAAAAAATATTCGTGATTGCCAGTGACAAAGAATACGCCGCGCGGAGCATGGAGCGCACGCAACGGCTCAACCATTGGCCGGGCCCCAAGAGGTCTCGGCGAGCATTGAGGATACTCTCTATTGTGCGTTCGCCCACGCGCGCGTCTTCGCGCCAAAGTACCCCGAGGCCGGCGTGATGCCGGCATATTTTTGAAATTCAACCAGGGCGTTATACGTGAGCGCGCCAAAAACGGTCGTTGTGCCGTGCACCTTGAGTTTTTGTGCGGCGGGACCAGCCGCGTGGGCAATCAAAAATTTCTGGAGCTCTTGAACGTCGGCGCCGGCGTCACGTAACGAGAGATTGCGGGAAAAAATATAAGTTGAAAAGCTGCTGAGCTCCGCCGGAGCCGGCGTGATCGTAAGACCAGCAGTCCGCTCTAACGATTGCAAGGATTGATAGAGCGATAGGAGTTGAGCCAGCAAAGAAGCATTGGTTGGGGATGTGGCCGTGCCGGTGCCGGTCGTGGAGGGGGCGAGGGTAACGGCAACGGGGGTGGGCGCACCCGGCGTGAACCCGGACGGCGCATAGCTCGCGGCAACACCGACGGAAATTTCCCCGCTACCAGAGGTAGACGTGGGGGTGGGCGCGATACAGCCAGTCGTCGTGAAGGCAATGTCGGTGCTTGTCCCCGTATTCCCAACATATCCGGTGGATTCGGCTTGGACATGATACGCAGTGCACGCGGAAAGCCCAGACAATGCCACGCCATGAGACAAGACGCGTGGGGCAGTATCGACTTCGGCGGTCGACGCGCCATACGCAACGGTCATGCCGTAATTCACGAACGAGGAAGCAGCAATATCCGTGGTCCAAGTGATCGTGGCCGCAGCATCGGTCACGGAAGAAGCGGCGATCGATAAGAAATTCGGTATGGTGGTTGTCCCCTGGATCTGCGCCGTTGGACCGCTCCGCACTGGCGCGCCGGCTGTGGCCGTAGAAACCGGCGTCGCTTCAAATTCCAGATAGGTACCGGCATCGGCAGCGACCAATGTGCGGGTTGCATTCACCGCCCCGCCGATCGGTACATAGGTGCCGCCCGTAGAAGTTGCCGAAAGCCACCGATACGTGGAAGCGCCCTCGGAATAATTATTCGGATCGAAAAAGGTATAATGCCCGGTCAGCATCTGGCCAACCGCCGTGATGCCGGTCGTTGTCACATTGCTCGCCGTGGGCGCGCCGGCAGAGAGAGTGGTAAAAAGAGCGTCGGACGATGACGCCACCGTGCCATTGGAACTCAAAACTTTGAAGTGATAGGTCGTAAGCGGAGCAAGACCGGAAAGGAATATGCTATGGGACGTGGTCGCGACGGAATTGGTAGTAGACGAACCATAACCCGCAGTCAAGCCGTAGTTCACCGTAGCATCGGCGGGAAGATCGGTGGTCCAAGCAATCACCGCGGTAGTGGACGCCGTAGAAGAAGTGACGCCCAAGATCTGGGGAATGGCGGCCAAGGGCGTCACGGTATTGGATGGCGAAGACGAAGCGGAAGTGCCCGCAGCATTCGTCGCGGTCACCGTAAAGCTATAGGCCTGATTGTTCGTGAGACCGGACACAGTGATCGAACTGCTCCCGGTGCTCGTGGCGAATACTCCGCCGGTATTTGCCGCCGCAGTATAATACAGCACTTGTGATCCTCCGTTGAAACCAGGCGTAAACGTAACAGTTGCTTGGGCATTGCCCGCAATCGCCGTGCCGATTACGGGTGCATTGGGCACGGTGAACGGCACGACGTTGGTTGCCGTTGCGGGGCTCGAAGTGCCTACACTGTTCTGCGCAACAATCTGAAAGTCATAGCTTGCGCCGTTCGTGAGACCGGTTATGACCGCAGAAGTAGCAGTGGCACCCGTCGTCGTCGCTTGGGCATAGGTGGAAGAGGCAGAGAGTTTGTCACTTACTAGATACCCGGTGACATTTGAGCCGCCATTAGAAGAGGGCGCCAGCCAGGTGAGGGCGGCTTGCGCGTTGCCGGGCGCAGCCGCAAAGCTCTGCGGCGCAGTGGAAGTGGTGGCGGTCAGTAAGATCGTGTAGGTATACGTCGTGTTCGCCCCGAGCGTTGAAGAGGCCGGCGCAGAAAGCGTGATCACGATGGTACGTGCGGAGGTGGAAGCCACGTTATTGACCTGCAGGTTGAAACTGGTGGAAGTGGCGCCGGCGGCCACAGTCGCAGTGCCGGAAGCAAGAGAGAAATCAGCGCCATTTACTGCCGTGCCGCCGGTCACGGCATAGTTCGCAGCCGCAGGGATGGAGGAAGTCGGGGCCAGAACAACCGTGACGGGAACGGTAGTGGTAGCAGCGGCGCCCGACGAGGAGGTGGCGGCGAATTGGAGCACGGGCAATGTGTTATTCACCGTAATGACAATCCCGGGAGAAGTGGTAGCGTTGCCCGACACGTCCGTCGCTATGGCCGTCAAGGTGTGGGTGGCATTGGAAGCCGTAACGGTATTCCATGAGTAACTATAGGTATTCGGAGAAGACGTGGCAGTGATTGCCGACCCTAAATTGCTGCCATCCAATATGAATTGCACCGACCCCATCGCATAATTATCGGTCGCGCTCGCGGACACCGTGACCGCCGTCCCTTGCACCATGGCACCGGGCGCGGGAGCGATGATGGAAACGCTCGGCACCTGAGTATCGTCAAGCTCCTCTATTAATCCGCTATCAACCACCCGGTTATAAAGCTTCTGGTGGCCAGCGTTATTTAAGTGGATGCCGTCGCCATAACCGTATGGCGTATTAATAGAACCGTCGGAATTTGCAACCGTAGTCCAAAAATCGAGCGCATGCCTGCCATAGGTAGTATTGATCCAATCCCGCAAGGTTATCAAACCATTTTGTCCCGTGGTGCCTAAGTTTCTCGGTTGCGAAGTTGAAACCCATATTGGAATATGAGCCGCAGCCGCAGCCGCAGCGATAGTGGCGAAATTCGCCTCCGTTTCGGCAAGCGTGTAACCATCCGCCGTATCGTTCGTGGGAAGACTGACGATGATCGCATTTGGATTCTGCGCAATCGCTGCCGTAATGTTATGCGAAGTGTCAGGATTTGGCCGCCCGTTTGGCGGCAACGTACCTGTTGGTAATTCCTGGTAGGTGGTATATCCGCCCACTGCCAAATTAACGACGACATTACTTGCGTTCAGTGTTTGTAAATATGCCGCATAAAGATTGACCCATGAATCACTGACCGGGCTTGCGCCGGTTCCGGCGGCCGTTGAAGACCCGAGAATAACGATTTTCTTTGCGGGGGCACCGACCACATAGCTCGGGCTTGTCATGACCGTAGACATGTCGTCGGTGCTGGTTACATTATTGCTGTCAGTTACCAATAAACGGAAGGTATAGGTTCCAACGGCAAGATCGGTCACGGTCGTTGATGCACTACTCGGCGAAAGTATGGTCGCGCCAAGCAAATCGATCTCGCTCCACGCATACGAAGAGATAGTCCCGCCGGCATCCGTTGCCGAACCGGTTAAAGTGATCGTGTGCGCAGGAAGCGTCAGCGCCTGATCTTGTCCCGCATTTGCAACAGGTAATGACGGATTTGTATTGAAAGTCGCGTCCGTGGTGGTAGCGGCGTTGCCCTGCCCATCAGTCGAGCTGATCTGATAGTGATACGTGCTCGATACCGCAAGGCTGGTAAGGAGCATGGCGTGAGTGGTGGTGAGGGTTGGGCTCGTGGTTGAAGAACCATAGGCCGCGGTGAGGCCGTAGTTCACGACGGAATTTGCGTTCGCATTGGTCGTCCAACTAACGGTGGCAGTGGATGTTGCACCGACAGCCACTGCGGGACTCGTGATCACCGGCGGATTTTCCACGTTCACCGTGGTGGTGGCAGTGGAAGTATTGTTCGAGGTATCGGTTGCGAGGGCCCAGAGCGTAGTGGAGCCGTTCGTCGTAGAGGTGGTGCTCCAGGGTATCGAGAAAAGCGTGCCGCTCGGAGCGGAACTGGACCCGATGAGCGTGCTTGAGGCGAACGCGCCTCCAAAGCTGCCACGATAGAAAGCAACGCTTGCAACATTGACGTTGTCCGTAGAAGAAGCAGTGAGCGTGACCGTTCCGGAAACCGTGACGTTTTGAGCGGGAGCGACCCATGCAACGGCGGGCGGGATGGCATCAGTTGAAGCCGCAATCGTGTAGGTATACGTCGTGTTCGCCCCGAGCGTTGAAGAGGCCGGCGCAGAAAGCGTGATCACGATGGTACGTGCGGAGGTGGAAGCCACGTTATTGACCTGCAGGTTGAAACTGGTGGAAGTGGCGCCGGCGGCCACAGTCGCAGTGCCGGAAGCAAGAGAGAAATCAGCGCCATTTACTGCCGTGCCGCCGGTCACGGCATAGTTCGCAGCCGCAGGGATGGAGGAAGTCGGGGCCAGAACAACCGTGACGGGAACGGTAGTGGTAGCAGCGGCGCCCGACGAGGAGGTGGCGGCGAATTGGAGCACGGGAGGGGCGCCTCCCTCAAGTATCGTGACGGTAGAAGTAGCTTGGACGCCGATCGTCGCGTTCGTAGTGGTCGTGAGAGTGAGGGTCAACGTTTTCGTAGGGCCATAGACGCCATCACTGAGCGGCGTGAACGTGACACTTGAAGTCGTCGCTCCGGGCAAGACGGTAACCGTCGTTGAAGAGAGCGTATAGTCAATGCCGGAAGTGGCGTTTCCCGCAATGGAAAAAGTGGCCGTGGAAGTGGCCGTGGAAGTGGCAGAGAGTGCGAGGACGATAGCGATGGACGAGGAGGTCTCCCCTATGGTGGTGGTCGCTTGGGAAAATTGAACAGTGGGCGACGTTTGATAATTCTCCTGCGTATTATACGCAAGCAGTGAAGTGGTCGCCTGGTTATTATATTCAGTCGCTATCCAGTCGGCGGAATGGGCGATATTCGAAAAGCGGACTTCGTCAAGAGTGCCGTTAAAATCCCGGCTCAACCCAGTTTGCCATCCCACCGCAAGTGGACCCGTGGTAGTAAGCAATGCAGCCGGTACGATCCCGGTAAACGTAAGAGCTTGGTTCACCCCGTCAATATAAACCTGTTGCCTATCTGAAGCGGCCGCCCCTGCCCCATAGTAACGAAGGACCACATAATGCCACCCCGTTGACCAAGAACCAACAGGAGTCTGCGCAAAATTGGACGCGTCGTTGCTGCTGGTAGCGATGTAGCTTACCAGCCGCGTAGTGCTCGTAGAATCGACACGTATGGTCCAGCACGCCTGGAGAGAGCCATATTTATCAATCAGCATCTTAGTGACCGCCAACGAAGATTGGTTGGCCCAAATGGAGGCGGTCATTTGCGCCGTAGGCCGCAACCCGGCATTATCGGCGGCGATCACACTTGAGGTGGCCCCATCAAAACCCGCTGCTCCGTCGATTTGCCCCACTACCAAATGGGTAGTAGTAGCAGCGACTCCGGTATTGCCGTTAGCCGTTGAGTCCTTAAAATTTCCCGAGGCGTCGGCGAAATGCCACACCGCCTTATACGTCGGATCCCACGTGCCCGTCACATTCTGCTGGTTCGCGGCCCCAACATTCCCATAATAAAGATAGAGATTCGTGTCGCTGGAAGTCGAAATGTTCGGCATCTGCACCCACGCCACCAAGTTACCCGTGCTTGAGGAATATTTTTCTATCTCATGATTGAGCTTGGTCGTACCGTCGGCCGCCGTAAAAACGATATCGGAGCCGTCCGTATTGCCAACGTAACCGCTGCTGCTCGCAAATCTTAAATTCGTGCTTGTTACGTTTACGAGGAGAGGGAAATTGGTGTAGGACTCGGCGCCGGTTGATGAAGCAACCTTCGTATGGTCAATAGTTATTTGGGTGCGGTACGGCCAACTCGCGTTATACCACGGCGCTGATGCGAAAGAAACGGAAGGTATGACGCCGTAACCGAGCGTCACACAAAAAAGAACTATGAACGCAAATTGGCGCATCATTCTCATAAAGTTAGTATAGCAAAAATGATTAATGGAGCGTAATAAGCACAATCTCCGATTTCGTGCCGAGGCGCAGGGGTGGCCCCCACGTACCTACACCGCTTGAGGTATAGACCTGCATGTCGCCCATGCGGTGCAGACCATGGTCAAAACCGTGGTAGATCTTCCAGGTGAAATAATTAAGGGGGAAAATCTGGCCGTGATGCGTGTGCCCAAACAGACCGAGCGAGACGCCGGCTTCGCTCGCGATCTCAAGATGATCCGGTTCGTGCTTCAAAAGGATGATCGGCTGGCCGTCACGGGTGCCTGCGCCATTCAGCCTCTTTTCAAAATGCGCCTCTTCATGGTCCAATATTTCTGGCCGCTTGAGGCCGAGTACTTTTTTGAAATGATCGTCGCGGTGCGGACCCTTGTCGCTCTTGTCGTTCACGCCAATGAGCGATAGGCCGCCAATATCCACCCGTTCATCGTCCAATATGCGAATGCCTACGGCGCGGAGTGCCGTGAGCGCGGCCGTGACGTCAGGCAAAAAATATTCATGATTGCCAGTGACAAAGAATACGCCGCGCGGGGCACGCAGTGCTCGCAATGGCTCAACCATCTTCCGAACATCGCACGTCATGCCATCAAAAAGATCTCCGCCGATCAAGATCGCGTCGGGCGCAAGCGCCATAATCTTCCCCGCCACTTTCGCTGCAAATCCCTCACGCCACACCTTTCCAAGATGAAGATCGCTCACAAACGCGATCTTTTTCCCATGCCACGCCGCAGGCAATTCTGGTATCGTAACCGTAACGGGGGTTATCTGCGCGCGGGAACTCTGCCATGTCCCATAAAGATGAAGAAGGAACGCCAGAGCGAAAAGAACGCCGGCGAAGGGCGCCGGAGGGACATATATATTGAAAGCATAGAGTACATCACTCGCGAAATAGAACGCGAGCGCACCGATAAAAAGGAAGCTTGACAGGCCGAACCAATACGCGGCGACGGTGTAATACCAATCAAGCCACTTCCATCGGTATTGGTGCGCCAGGAGCGATGCGGAGAGGAACAAAAACGCCAAAATGATGAATATCGTTTTTAACACCGTCCCGCCAATGCCGAACACCATTGCCACGACCACATAGAGCGTAAGGTGCGTAAAAACGAGAAGTATCTGTAGCACAAGCACGCTCACGATAAGGACAATAGCCATGCTTAGCGGTTCTGTTTTGAAACCTTCTCAAGTAAAGCGACGAGTGCGCTGCGCTCTTTAGGGGTGAGCACCCCAAACGTTTTCTTAAGCTTGCTCATTTTCTTCAGAATGCACTGTCCGATAAACTTCTTACCCCGGGGCGTGAGCGATACCCGCACCGTCCGGCGGTCCTTTTTGTCTAACGACCGTATCAGCAGCCCGTCTTTCGCAAGACCGTCGATAAGCAAGGTGGCTGCCGGTGGCGTCACACGAAGAAAAGCGGCTACCCCATGCATCAGTGGACGCCCTTCTTCCTGCACGTAGCGCAGGGTTTGAAAATGCAACATGGAATATTTGCTTTTCTCGTCCCGCATCCGACGGCCGATGTTGAAAAGCAGGGAAATGATCTTCACGCGATCGGAAGATGTCTTCATGAAGTAGTGATGATAGTTAGAGTACTTAAGTATTGTAATATGGTGTCCCGTAAATTACAATGATAGTTATGAATGCTTCAATTATTATCTTTAAACGTTGGCTGCCGCTCGCGTTCGTCGCGACGATGTTGTGCGGTCTCGTGTATGGTGCCGTGCAGCAGTCGTATCGCCAGTCGGCGAACGATCCACAGATCCAGATGGCGGAAGATGCCGCCGCAGCCATTTCGGGCAATGCCACGGGAACAATCAATATCGAACAAAGCTTATCGCCCTATCTTGTTTTTTATAGCGACGCGGGTGTCCCTTCGGGCGGCAACGGTTTTTTGCACGGACTCGCTCCCCTGCTCCCGCCCGGCATTTTTGATTACGTCCGCGCCGCGGGGGAAACCCGCGTCACGTGGCAACCGGAACCCGGTGTGCGCCAGGCGATCGTCGTTGTGCGCATACCAGGCCCGCAGCCGGGATTCGTGATGGCCGGCCGCTCGCTTCGCGAAGTGGAAATACGTGAATGGCGGCTCGAACTGATGGTTTTTGCCGCATGGGGAGTAACGCTTGCCGGCCTCCTTCTTATAGAAATGCTTCTTGTCGTTTGGAAACCTGAGCATAAATAAAAAGCTCGGCAGACAGAGCCGAGCTTCTCACGTTTTATTGTGCGCCTCCACCCAGCGTTCCTCCCCCGCCTGCACCGCCGCCCGGCGTGCCGGGTTGCCGTACCTGGATAGTCTGCGCCGTCACGCTGCCATCAGGGTTCTGCGCACCATCCACTATCACGTTCGTTCCGACCGCGAGATCACCAACCGATGCGGGCATCGGCTTGATAACCGAAGTGGAACTGGAATAGAACACCACTTCGGAATTTCCATTCGCAAGCTGCACTGTCAAGCTTTGTGCGTCTTTTGAAAGGATACTGCCCGTCACGAATCCGCCGCCACGGGCGCCGCCAAATCCTCCACGCGTAGAACTCGCAAAATTACCCGTACGCATAGCGAGGGTTGGCGATGCCGTTCCCTTTCCGTAATACATACCACCGACGAACGCAACGATCGCCACTACTAACCAAACAATGTGCACCGTATATTTTTTCATCGTTTTTAAGAATTGATTGTTATTTAAACGACCTTTTACATACTCCCGCGCACAGTAATGTTTTTGCCGAATTCATTCTTATGCCACGAGGCAAAAACATTACTGTGCGCGGGAGTATGTACATGTTATTCGTACCGTAGCGCTTCTATGGGACTTAATCCCGCCGCACGACGCGCGGGATAATAGCCGAAAATAATACCGATGACCGCAGATACGCCAAACGCAAGGACGATGGAACTTACGGAGATACTGGTGGCGATGGAAGTAAGGTAAGTGACCGCTAGGGCAATAAGCCATCCAAGAATAATTCCCGCAACCCCGCCGGTAAAAGTGAGCATGACCGACTCGGCGAGGAACTGAAGCGTGATGTCTTTGCGCTTGGCACCGATCGCCTTGCGCAGACCAATCTCACGCGTGCGCTCGGTGACCGTGGTGAGCATCATGTTCATGATGCCGATGCCACCGACCACGAGTGAAATCCCCGCGATCGCGGCGAGGAGCGTGGTGAACGTGCCTGTCACCGAGGATGCGGCCGCCACGATGTCTGCCTGGTTCAGCACATTGAAATCAGCGAGGGTCGGGTCGGAAATATTATGACGAGCAAGCAGCAAATTCGTGACATCGTTCTGTACTTGCGTCATAACCGACTGGTCGGTCGCTTCAATATCAATTTCGGTCACGTATGAAACATTGCCCACCAGAAAATGTTGCGCTGTCGCGAGCGGCACATAGATCATGTTGTCTTGGTTATTGAACCCGCTCCCACCCTTGGACACCGTAACGCCCGCCACTTTGAAATCAATATTTTTGATGCGGATCGTTTGCCCGATCGCCATGTCCGGCGTTGCCGTAGCATTCGCATTGCCAAAAAGGTCCTGCAACACGGTAGGACCGATCACCGCCACGCGGTTCGAAGCGGAAACATCCGCATCCGTGATGAACGCCCCTTGGTCCACTTGAATGTTCCGCACCGACGTGTATGCGGGAACCACGCCGAGCACGCTCGTGTTAGTGTTCGTGCCCTTATACAGCACCTGGTAGCGGCCGGTCACACTGGGTGAGACCGCAGCGACCCCCGAAAGCTGGCCAATCGCGGCCGAATCTTCCGGCGTAAGCGTTTGCGCACTCCCCCGTCCCGCACTCACCGTAGAGCCAAATGAGCGCGTGGCTCCCGGCATCACAAGCAACAAGTTGGACCCTATGGATTGAATACTGGATTGGATGGAACTCTGCGCACCCGTGCCAATCGCCTGCAGGGCGATCACGGACGCAATGCCGATCACAATGCCGAGCATGGTAAGGCCCGACCGCACTTTGTTTACGGTCACCGCGCTATAGGTTTCGTCAAAAAGATCTCTTGTGGTCATAGGGAAAATTATGGTATTTCTTTTTCATGCCGCGCGACGACCTTGTGCTGATTCTTTTCGTCGCTCAAAATATTCCCATCGCGGATGTGGATGATCCGATCGGTGTGCTTCGCAATATCTTCTTCGTGGGTGATCAAAATAATGGTTTTGCCCTGTTGCGCATTGAGCGTTTGGAAGGTGTGCAATACCATCTCGCCGGTTTTGGAATCAAGATTGCCCGTCGGCTCGTCGGCCAAAATGAGCGCCGGATCGTTCACGAGCGAGCGCGCCACCGCCACGCGCTGCATCATGCCGCCCGAAAGCTGGTTTGAATGATGCTGCCAGAATTGCTCAGGGAACGCCGAGTCATTCAATGCCTTCGCCGCGATCACTTCGCGCCGCTCCTTACTCACGCCTTCATAGATGAGTGGCAACGAAACGTTCCGCATTACCGTGGTGCGTGGCAAAAGATTGAAGGCCTGGAACACGAAGCCGATCTTCTCACGCCGGATGTCGGCAAGTTCGTCGTCGGAAAGTTTGGAGACGTCCTTCCCGTCCAAAAAATATTCGCCGCTCGTCGGCGTATCAAGTGCACCCAAAATATGCATAAGGGTGGATTTGCCCGATCCGGACGGCCCCATGATCGCCACAAACTCCCCCTCGTTCACTGAGAACGTGATTCCTTTCAAAACTTCGGTTTCTATGCCGCCGGTGTTATAGACCTTCCGTATGTCTTTGCATTCAATAATAGTGTTCATCGTCCGGTAGTGCCGCCGCCTCCCCCACCGCCAAAAAGTCCGCCGCCGATGCGTAACCCGCCCGCGCCAGTGGATGCGGCAGACGCCGCACTTGCCGTTGATTTTATTGTCTGCGTAACGATCTGGTCTCCCACATTCACGCCGGACGTTATTTCCGTGAGCGTATCGTTTGCCAATCCGATCACAACCGGCACGCGCGTGGTCGCGGAAAGCGTGACGCCGCCATTCGCACTTGCCGCAAGCGTTGAGGAAGGAACCGGTGCGGCCGGCTCAAGCACATAGCTCGCACCGCCCTGCGTCGTGACCGCCGCATTCGGAACCGCGATCACGTTTTGATGCGCCGCCGTAACGATGCTCGCCGTCACACTCATGCCGGGTTTCACCTGGGGCGCACCCGAAGCTTCCTGAAATGCCACTTGCACGTTGTAGTTCACCACGCCCTGGCTCACCGTACCCACCGTATCTATCTCTGTCACCTGGCCCGCGAGCGAAAGATCGGGCAGCGCGTCGAAGGTAAGCGTTGCTTTGTTGCCAATCATCACTTTCGCGGCATCCACCTCGTTCAAGGTCACTTGCGCGAGCTCCCCTTGCGTCACCATGCTCACCGCAGGCGACGGCACCGTGGTGCCCACGACCGCGGGTACCGCGGAGATCACCCCCGCAAGTGGCGCGCGGATGGAATCATACGCGAGGTTCTGCTCCGCCGTCGCAAGCGAATTCTGCGCACTTTGGATACTGATCTGCTGGGAAAGCACATTCAACGGCGTCGGACCTGCCGTGAGTTCCGCAAGTGTTTCGCTTGCCTGAGCAAGTGAAAGCTGGTTATTTTGGAACGTGTTTTTGTCGTTCGCGATGCCAGTGATGGCATTCTGCACGCTCGTCACATTATTGTTGACCGTCGTAATATCATTGCCGAACGTCGTTTGGAACGTAGTCGTGATCGCAGGAAGCGGCGCAAGTCGACTATCCTTTGGATAATTATTTATGACGTAATTCAAAAGATCGTTGATCGATTTCATACTTGCGCTCACCAGTTGCGTCGTGTGATAGGTCTCCGCGAAAAGTGCGTCGAGCGCCACCCGGTCGGAATTCCGGTTGGCAGCATGATAGTCCGCAAGCGTTTGCTGATAGCTCACGAGGGCACTATTATAGCTTGGCGCAACGGGGGTGCTATATGACTGCGTCCCCGTCTGAAGGTAGGTCGGCATAATGCTCACGTATGCGTCGGGATTCGCTTGGGACTTGTTGACGTTGGTCCCGACCACGAAGTTGCCCGCATCCGTCATGACGGTCTGTAAATTTACAAACACGGAAGAGAGCGTATCAAACCCGCTCTGATAATCCGTAACGAGCGTCGTTGAGGCATCGACCACGCTCTGCTGGCCCTTGATCACTGCACTCTGGTCCTGAAGCAGGGTGCTGGTCGAAACCTGCTGCATCTGCGCAAGAGAAAGCTGCGCCGACTGGAGCGATAATTGCGCTTGATTCACCGCCTTCTGCTCGTTCGTAGTATCAAGCTGCACCAGCGTCTGTCCGGCCGCCACGTGATCGCCCACCTTTACATATACCCTCGTCACGTTTTCGGAGATCTGCGGCTTGAGGTCAATCGAAGTGACCGCCTGCACCTGCCCACTCCCCGTCACCGACGAGACCACCGTCCCCTGCGTGGCGTTCTGGATAACGTACTTAGTGACCGTAGTGGTCGCATGCGTCGAGGTATACCAATAATAGCCGCCCGCGGCGATAACCAGAACGATGATGATGGTAATTATCTTATGCGCTCGCATCCAGTGTCCTATTTTTGAAAACATAGTTTTGTATTGATTGGTTAGTTCATATTAGTCCCCGGCAACGGCGGCAACACCGGCGGCGATGACGACGACGCGGCAAACACGCGGATGAATCGTGCCTCAACCTGCCCCTGCGAGTTCGGCGCTCCGATCACGGTGATCATATCGCCCGGCACGACCCCGCCGATCATGATTGCGGCGCCTCCTTCGCGGATCGCGGTATCCGAAAGTACCGCCACCGAATGTTCATCGCCATCGGTATCTTTTACAGAGATCGTTGAGCTTGAAACGTCTATCACCTCGCCGGCCACCCCGTGTTGGTTGAATGGCATCGGCCCTCCCGGCGCGCCGTAAAAATTCCTATAATAATTTTCTTCGAACCGCCCCGTGAACACCGTCCGACGCGCGCCGATCGTGACGCCCAATCCGAAGACGAGGAGTAAGACGATGATCGCTCCCAATATCCAAAGAATCGCTTTTAAAGGTGAAGAATGCAAGAGGTCTTTCATATTTTTTTAATCTACGAAAAGGCCGAAAAAACATGCGTCCGCGTAAGCACTATCTCGCGTACAAAGCGGGCCGCGGACCAGATGGCGAAGAAAATGCCCGAGAGAAACAGCGCAACAGGAAACACCGGGAATGATTCCACGACGGAAAGCATAAAGTCGGAAAGGTTCGCCGTGGCGACCGAAAAGTCCGACAAGAAAAGCGAGATGAACGACAAAAGTCCCGAGCGCGACGCCTCGCCCGCCGCTGCCATCCAGCCGTATCCCGCGAGCACGAGCGATCCTAAAAGTACCGCGCCGAATGCCGCGGTATTCATCGCGAGCCGACGATGCTCTTCCCGTTCAATGCGAAGCAGGATGTTTTTCACAAGCTCCGCCGGCGGCTCAGGAATGATTTCGTTAAAAATGCCGTCTTCCATTAATAAGAATACGACGGGGCGGCGCTTTTAGGTGCGCGCCCGTCACGCCGCTAGGCGAAACTTGAGTCGGGGCCCTCGCCCGTAACGATCCGCCGAAGCAGGGCAAGCCCCCTCCGATGCTTGCTTTTTACGGTATCGATAGGTTCGCCAAGGGTCTCCGCGATCTCCCGAAACTTCAAATGGTCGTTATACCGCATCGCAAGCACCATCCGGTAATTCGGCGGGAGCGTGGCGAGCGAGCGAGCGATGTCCGCCTTTTCCATCTTGTGCGCAAAAATGGCGTCAGGGAGTTCGGGCGCGGCAAGAAAAGGAGCAAAAAAAGTATCCAGTTGGTCGTCCTCTTCGGCGATCTGCGAAAAGAGCAGTGGCTTTTTCTTTTTAATAAGGTCGAGCGCGGCATTCTTTGCGATCGCAAAAAGCCACGTTTTAAAATTCCTCGTTTCGTCGAATTTTTTTATATTCTTCCAGGCGCGGACAAACGCTTCCTGCGACACATCCTGCGCGTCATCGCCGTTCCGCACATAGCGGTATGCGAATTTATAGACCGTGCCCGCATGGCGGTCCACCAGCATGGCAAAGGCCTCTTTGTCCCCGCGCAGCACGGATTGAATTATTTCAAGATCAGTTTGTTCCATTAGTTTAGCCACTTAAGTATATCACAATTCTTTTTTTCGCTCATACATGCCCGACAGCTTCGCTACCTCAAGCACATGGCCCTTTAATGCGTCCGTGAGCTCCGCGCGGCCCGCGGTCACGGGAAGATCAAGGGTGGTATCAAGGGCATAGAGATAAAATTCGTAATGATGCACGCCATGCCCCGGCGGCGGGCACGGAGCCGCATACCCCACCCCATCCGAGTTTCTTCCCTCCATAGCGCGCGGCGGGACGCTCTCTTCTTTGATAAGCGTGGTAGACGGTGGAATGTTCCACAGTACCCAGTGCGTAAAACCACCGGGCGTTGGCGCGTCGGGGTCGTGAAGCACCAACGCCAGGCCTTCCGCCTCCGCCGGCACGTTCTCTATCCGCAATTCCGGATTGATACCCCCGCCGTCGCACGTGAACTTTTTCGGGATCGCCCCATTGTTATCAAATGAAGGACTGATGAGGATCATGATATATACTACTGTTCTTTGGCTAAAAACTCTTCATATTCGCCGCGAGCGATATTCAACAGCACCGTGCTCCTGGGCTTCGTTACGCCCGGGTAGCGCCACGCACTGATCACGCGGCGCTCCTTCCCTACGTCTTGGATCATCACCCAGATCTCTTGTGTCCACCGCTCTTCTTTCTGCGCGCCTGCGCGCCCGCCAGACGCCTTGATCGCCGCCGGTTGCATCACCGCCACCGTTTTGGGCGCCACGCCTTCTTCCACACGTTTCGGCGCGTTCAACACGCGCCGCACCCGCATAGGCGACAATCTATAGAACTGCATCTTTGCCTGGGCGTGATGCGTCCAAGAAAGCTTGAGCGATCTTCCGAATATAGGCATATGAAAATTATATACCGTGAGAGCATACCACGCCGAGCATTAAAAGATCATAAAAAGAAAGCGCGGGGGCCGGGTGAACCCGACCGCCGCGCGATGCCGCAGTACGCATACTCGCTCACCACCCCGCTGGCTGAGGGCCAAGCTTCTGCCAAACACGGAGAAATGCCAGCACCCCCAAGACGAGGCTCGCCAAAAACATAAGAACGGCAGGAACCCACACCACGACTGGTATCAGCAGGGCCTCGACGGGGAGAAAGGTGAGTGCGATTCTCATCAGCCCCCAGTATGAGAGCAAAGCCGCAAGCGTCGCCACAAAGATGCCCGCAGCAAACGCCACCACAATCTGTTTAAGCCGAGCGAGCTTAGACATAAGCCCACCTCCTGCGTTCGTTATACAAAATTACGAAAGATCACGCAAGATGCTTGGGAATCTTTCCTGCGCCGCGTCGGAGAATATTCGCGGCACCATGCTTGATCTCAATAAGGGTTGAGGGCTTCGCATTTAATCGGCCAGCGTCTATATAGAAGTCCGCCCGGTCGCCAAAATATTTCTTTGCCGCAGCGATCGTTTTGGCTGGCAGCGCACCTTCAAAGTTCGCGCTGGGCGCCACGAGCGGCCCGGTTTTTTGGAGCATCGCGCGAAGCCACGCCGGGCGGGGCAAACGGAACGCAAGCGAACCGCCGCCACGATGGAGATATTTGAATTTTTTTAGCACCGATGCGCGCCCCTCCGCGATCGGCAAAACAACGCTCACTTTCCCCGGCCACACTTTTTTTAAAAGCTTCGAGGTGGCGCGGTCAAGGTGCACGCCGAAACGGGAAACATCACGCACGTCCCCTATCAAAATGATCATCGGTTTTTTTGGACTGCGCCGCCGCAAGCGGTAAATGCGCGCTACCGTGCGCGATCGCAGCGCAGAACCAACAATGCCATAGAGTGTATCAGTGGGCATTACGCCAACGCCACCCGCCATAAGCATTTCGCGCGCCATATTATATGCAGTGTTGCCCTTCATAGCTTTATAGTATCATTATGGTATGCCTATTATAAACAAATATGACTGGGTTGCTATTGTCGCGCTCTTGGCCATCGTCGTCGCGGGCACTGCGTTTTTCGTCGGAAAAAGCTGGAGTGGAACGCCGGGACCCGTGACCACTGTTATCGTCTCGTCATCCACCACTTCCGCGACCGCGGCTATCGCGCTTGCCACTACCACCAACACCGTTTCCAAACCGGTAACGCCATCGCCGGCGCCCACGCCAACCACCCAAAGCATCCATCTTGTCACGCCGACGGCAAACAACGTGTGGACGATCACGCGTCAAAATCTTATCAGTTGGGATCGGGCAGGCGGGGTAACAGGACAGATAGAATTACTCGACGCCGCCACTTATAAACTGGTCGGAGTGATATTGAACCAAATCGACGCACGTCAGACTTCTTACACATGGAACACGCGCGACCTTCTTATGAGCCGCACCAGCCCCGCAAAAATCACGGTGGTGCCAGGCAGTTATGTCGTCCGGATTTCTTTTGACGGCAATCATCTTTCGCCCATCACGAGTCCGACCGTTACGATCGTAGCGGCCGCTCAATAAACGTGCGCTTGCGGAGCGCTTTGTGATAGCCGATCGCGAACCGGTGCGCTTCGTCGCGCACGCGGATCAGCGTAAGTTTCGTAACACCTTTCGGGATAGCTCCAATAATGTCGTTCCGTTTACGCTCGGGGCCTTTCGCAATGCCCACGATCGGGATGCGCAACCCGGCGCGCAAAAGCACGCGATGCGCGGCGTTCGCCTGCGCAAGACCGCCGTCTATTAAAACAAGATCGGGCATGCGCCATCGCTCGCCGCGCATGGCCGCGCGCGCCACGTCTTTCGTGCTACTCGTACCGCCCGTACCGTGATGGAATCGGCGCTCAAGCACTTCCGTGAGCATGCCCACATCGTTCGGTTTGAAAATACTGCGGATCTTAAATTTACGATATTCATCTTTGTTCGGCTCGCCGTTTTCAAACACCACCATCGAACCGACCGCCGCAGTGCCGGAAATATTTGAAATGTCATAGCCCTCTATGCGGTAGCCGTGCCCACCCGCGTCGCGCCCCGCAGGACCGTCCCGCCCGTCCGGCGTTCCCGGTGCAAGCACCTCCGCATCGTGAATAAGCGCCGTATCGCGGATGTGCCGTAGTGCAAAGATCTGCCGCCGCAACTTCTCGGCAGTTTCAAATTCAAGCGTGCGGCCTGCCGCAGTCATTTCTTTTGTGAGTGACCCCAGCAACCGTTTTTTCTTGCCTTCCAAAAAAAGTTCCAGGCGCGCAATGTTCTTCAAATATTCCTCGCGCACGCACATGCCCACGCACGTTCCCGGGCAAAGCCCGATCTCATAATCAAAACAGGGCCGCGCAAATTTGCCTATGCGCTCCGGATCATGCGCGCTCCACGGAAATATCCGCCGCAAGATCTTCAACGCTTCACGCACACTCGACGCCGACGTGAACGGCCCGAAACGCTTCCCCGAGCCGCCCGCGGATGGGCCGCGCGCCAAAAGCACGCGCGGGAACTTTTCTTTTGTGATCTCAATATACAAAAAACTTTTGTCGTCTTTCTCGCGCACATTATAGGGCGGCATATATTCGCGTATCAGCTCTGCCTCGCGGATCAACGCCTCAAGCGCCGTATCCGTTTTCTCGTGATCTATCTTTTTAATTTTTGCCACGAGTGCCTCAATCCGCACATCGTGCGGCCGCTCAAAATAACTCGAAACCCGCCGGCGCAAATTCCCCGCCTTGCCCACATAGAGCACGCGGCCGGCGGCGTCCCGCATGATATAGACGCCCGGGGTTTCGGGAAGTTTTTTGTAACCACCCTGGCTAATAAGCTTCTCCATAAAGCTTATTTTATGACTTCTAAAACAGTAAGCAATGCCTCTTCTATAATCTTCTCTTGGACATCAAAGCGACGATCGGCGGAGATATTAAGTTCCTTGCTGACAACGTTGTCCCCATATTTCACCGCAAAATAGATAACCCCGGGAACCGAGTTCTCATTCGCAGGATCGGCGCGCGAGATGCTTCCGGTAATACCGACCGCAACGTCAGCACGTATTGATTTTTTTAGTCCCGCTGCGGCCATTGCCTGAGCGGTTTCTTGAGAATAAACCGTATATTTATCAATAATTTCTGCCGGAACCCCCAATGCTATTTTCGCTTCGTTTGAATAAGTTACAAATGAATCCTTCATAACCTCGCTTGCTCCCGGAGTATTAGTGATTGAATATGCCAATCCGCCGCCCGTACAAGATTCAATCGTAGTAATATATAAACCCTTTCCCCTTAAACCGGAGACGACTCGCTCGGAGAGTTCCAATTTTTTTTCAATTTCCAAGCCAGCACTAAGAGCGCGCTCTTGGGCATCTGATTCAATTGGGCCTATCTTTTCCTGCTGATTCCCCATAAATTTTTACACTACTCCCCGAGCAGCACATACACCGCGCATTTTTGGATGCCGGGCATCACGCCGCCCTCCACTTGCTCGTTCATTGTTTCCAGGCGCACTTTTGATTCTTCGCCGCTCGCGCCATAGGAGATAAGAAAATCGCCGTCAATGAAGGCAAGTTTGCGGCCGTCCTCACCCCACACCGTGCGGTCGTCAAAGTAGCCGAGCTTCTTGCCATCGTGCCCCCACACATGCTTAGTATCCATATAGCCGATCTTTTCCCCCGCGCGATACAGGTCGTTGCCAATGATTTTGATCATAGGTTAATTATAGCAAATTTGTCGTCATCACCTAAACTCGCTATTTTGAATATCGAACTTAGGTAATCGGGGAATCCGTGGGGCTTGTTGGCCTCCATGCGGATTCCCCTCTTGAATCTAGGAGATGGTCGCTTCCTCGCGCACGCCGTAGTCGCTGACGTAACGAGCAAGGAAGAAAAGGAGCGACGTGAGCTCTTCTTCTTTGCCATTGTTGAACATCTGCAACTTAGCGGGACCGAAGAAGATGGTGAGCGGCTTAATGGATGAGCCCTTATACTCACCGAGTGGAAGGCAGACGCCGACACGCACCTCGAGGATTTGCAATCCAGGGAAATGGGCGTATTCCGCGCCCCGCGCCGGCTCGTAGATGCCGACCCTCACGCAGTAAGGGTTGTCGTCGTCCCACCGCTTGACAGCAATCCTGCAGTGGGAGTTTAGCATCGCCGCATCGGTCAACGCGTTGAAGATGCGATTGCTTACGTTCATCCGGTGATCGTTGGTCTTGCGACCGGCGTCATCCGCTTGCTTTATGAGTTCAGCGCGGCGGCGTTCCTTTTCTTCTTCCTGTCTCTTTTTGCGGAGGCAGATCCAGTTCCAGATCGCGAACAGGGCCACCACAGCCGCCAAACCCATGCAAACGAGCTTCCACGTAGCCATATATACTTCTCCTTGTTAATAGCTGATTCCGCCGAAGCGGGCTGGGAATTTCGGTACCCAGCTTACCGCACTGACTATAGTATACACTATAATAGGCATAATTGTCAATAGCCGCAAATAGCCAATAAAATAAGGGTTGTGGGGGCGGGTGCATGCGTTGCGGTTTTGAAGCCGTGCGAGAGGGCCATCAGCGATAGACGTGATTATAAATCAGAAGGAGAGTGCCAAGCAGCAAAAAGCAAACATCCATCTCTCCCGAAGCCAGGCTTCAAAACCGCAACGCATGCACCCGCCCTACAGCACCTTTCTTAAATATTCCCCCGTCGCGCTCCCTGCCTTCCGCGCTATCTCCTCCGGCGTGCCCTCCGCGATCACGCGGCCGCCGCGCTCGCCGCCTTCGGGACCGAGGTCTATCACCCAATCGGCGGTCTTGATGACGTCCAGATTGTGCTCAATCACAACCACCGTGTTTCCCTTATCAACAAGCCGCTGCAAAACTTTCAGCAATTGATCAATGTCCGCAAAGTGCAGACCGGTCGTCGGCTCATCAAGCAGGTAAAGCGTGCGGCGCGTATCGCGCTTGCCGAGCTCTGCGGAGAGTTTGATGCGCTGCGCCTCGCCGCCAGACAAAGTGGTCGCCGACTGGCCGAGTTCAAGATATCCCAACCCGACCTCTTCAAGGATCGTCAATTTTTCGTAGAGCCACGGAATGTCTTCAAAGAATTTCACGGCCTCCTCTATCGTCATCTTCAAAATGTCATAAATACTCTTGCCGCGATATTCCACCTCCAATGTTTCGCGATCAAAGCGCTTGCCCTTGCACACGTCGCACGTCACATAGACCGTCGGCAAAAAGTGCATTTCAATCGCGATCGTGCCGTGCCCTTCGCAGTTCTCGCAGCGCCCGCCCGCCACGTTGAAGCTGAACCGGCCCGGTTTGTAGCCGCGCACACGCGCGTCTTCGGTCGCCGCAAAAAGATCGCGAATGTGCGTCCACGCGCCAACGTAAGTGGCCGGATTGGAACGCGGCGTGCGGCCGATCGCTGCCTGGTCAATATTGATGATGCGGTTGATATATTCCAAGCCGAGCAGCTGCGTATAGCCACCCGCTTTGTAATTCGCGCGATTCAGTTTGTCTGCCACCGCCTTATACAAAACGTCATAGACCAAACTGGATTTTCCCGAACCCGAAACGCCCGTCACCGCCACGAGCCGGCGCAACGGAATATCAACATTGAGATTCTTTAAGTTGTTCGCGTGCGCGCCGCGAATTTTCAAGGACTCCTGCGCACCACTGCCCTTCTCGCCCGCCGCTATAACCTTCCGCCGTTTCTCGGGCACTTCAATGAATTTTTTGCCGCGCAGATATTGCAGCGTGAGCGAATCCTTTTTCATGTCTTTTAATATCTCGGGGATCGGCCCTTCCGCCACCACTTGCCCGCCATGGATGCCCGCCGCTGGGCCGATATCCACGAGGTAATCCGACTCGCGGATCGTCTCTTCGTCGTGTTCCACCACGATGATAGTATTCCCAAGGTCGCGCAGATCCTGTAGGGTCTTGATGAGCTTCGCATTGTCGCGCTGATGAAGACCGATCGTGGGCTCGTCTAATATGTAGAGCGTGCCAACGAGCCGCGAACCGATCTGCGATGCGAGCCGTATCCGCTGTGCCTCACCGCCGGAAAGCGTTCCCGCCTTGCGATCCAGCGTTAGATACTCCAAACCGACGTCAGCCATGAACTTCAGTCGGCTCTTGATCTCGCGGAGCGGCGCCTCGGCTACTTCAATAAGCGAAGCGTTTTTGAACTTCATCTTGTCAAAAAATTTGTATGCCGCTTCAATCGAGAACGCCGTCACGGTCTGGATGCTTTTCCCGTCTATCAAAACGTTCAAACTTTCCACGCGCAGCCGTTTGCCGGCACAGACCGGGCAGATCTCTTCGGACCACAGATCTTTTGTGCCAAGCCCATGGCATTCCGGGCACGCGCCATAGGGGCTATTGAACGAAAAGAGGCGCGGCTCAATTTCGGGAAACGAAAAACCGTCGTGCGGACACGTAAACTTTGCCGAAAGCGAAACTTCTTTATCCGCAATGATCGTCACCACATCGTTGCCATATTTAAGGCCGTGCTCGATCGCTTCGGAAAGCCGCAGACGATTATCTTTTTCTTTGAAGTTGATGCCGGTCGGCATGCGGTCCACCACAAGATCAATTGAGTGCACTTTGTAACGGCTAAGCTCCACGCGCTCGCGGAGTGAATGGTATTTACCGTCAATGCGCACTTCGCTGAACCCCGCATTCAAGAAATCATAAAGCATCTGGTAATACTCCCCTTTTCTGCCGCGCACCACGGGCGCCAAAATAACCATATTCTTTTTCGCGCCCTTCTCGCCGCTATTTTCGTTCGCAATGTCTATCGCCACATCAACGATCTCTTCGTTGGTAAGTTTCTTGATCTCGCGGCCACACGTTGGGCAATATGGCTTCCCGGCACGGGCAAACAGCACGCGCAGATAGTCATAGATCTCTGTGATAGTCGCGACCGTTGAGCGCGGATTCGCCGAATGGCTCTTTTGGTCGATGGAGATCGCGGGCGAAAGGCCCTCAATGTCATCCACGTCCGGCTTATCCAAACGGCCCAAAAACTGCCGCGCATAGGCGGAAAGCGATTCGATGTAGCGACGCTGACCCTCGGCGAAGATCGTATCAAACGCCAAACTGGACTTCCCTGACCCCGAGAGACCCGTAAAAACCACCATCTTATCCCGTGGAATTTCCAGGTTGATGTTCTTCAGATTGTGCTCGCGCGCGCCCTTAATGATGATTTTGTCTTGTGGCATGTGTTTGCAATACGGAAATTGCCCCCGAGCCAAGCTCTGTAGGGGTATATCAAAAGAAGTATAGCGATGGAATACGCATTGGTCAAACAAAAAAGCCATCCTCACGCAATGTTCTGCGGGTACGGGTGTCGGCTCGCTCCTGCGGCGAGCCGCACCCTGCTCCCTCACCCCGATTGCCGAAATGCACTCAATGGCATTTCGGACCAAGCCAATCGGGGTTCCGGGAGCCCCCGCAGAACATTGCGTGAGGATGGCCGTATTCTGTTACACCTATGCGACCTCCGCGTTGTAACACTGTTCGCAATAAACAATCTCGGGACGATCCGGCGCATACGGGGTCTCGAATCTATTCGGACACCTTCCTTTGTGATGCGAGTGATCTTTTTCACAGCCACACGGTCGGCTCCAAAGAAGAAACGGCAGCCGCTGAAGCCGCCCATATTCAAGGCGGCACTGCGGACAGGTCCGTGATATTGGAAAATTAAACTTTTTGTACATCTGTAGCTCGCGCTCAACCACTCTGTAATTTCTCCCGCAATCAACGCATTTCAATATTTCCTTCAAAATGGAATCGCCCACGTCCTGCACGTTGTCTGATATTTTTTCAGGCATCAACGTTTCCTGGCCGGTGGTCATCAGCGCTTCTTCTGCCCACTCATATCCCTGCCGTACCGCATCTTCTTTTGATAACGGGTATTTATCTTGCGCCGCGGTTTCGTTATATGCAAATGTAGAAAAAGTAGGTGGAACATATCCGGATAGTTCACCTTTTCCCGCGAGCGCTGTTTTTATCTTAAGAAATGCGTCCTTTGAATATTGTTTGTTCAGAATGCAATATTCTTTTTTCTTGAGGCCAACGCAAGCGATGCAATTGGAGCAGGAGATCAAACTATCACCCCATGCACAATCGTTTGAAGCGAAAAGATTGAAGCAAAACTTTAGATTTGATCCTCCCTTTATTACGCAGGTTCCATAGAGCAATTCTGTTGGCTGTGGGCCTATCGAATAGCCATAGAAAGAGTTCTTTGAGTTAAGGATAAGAGAGGCGTTCTTCACCTTCTCTGTTTTTACGGAATCAAACGAAAAATAGCTTTCCTTGCACTCTTCCATATAATTACCCGTTACATCAACACATTTGTAAGTATCCGCAAACCGATGCATCGCCTCGCTTTGAAGCTCCTCGAATTTTTTGAGCGATACTTGCAATGTTTTATAGCTTCCATCGATAATCTTCGCTGCTTCCTCTTCGTATTCTTCCTTTGCATATTGACGATTGCCGATGCAATAAGACTTATTGCGAAGATTATATGAAAAAATACAATTATTACACCCACGAAGATCGTATGAAAAATAGCAACTTGAGCAATCAATACAGTTTTTCAAAAACGCGCTCGAATAGCAGTTAATAATGTCGAAGCACGAGAAAAGCAACTCGCTATTCATTATCTTGTGGCAATTAATACAATCACGGCTTCCCACCATCCACCAGGAATACATCATGTTCTCGCAGTTGGCAACCTGGAAATTAAAATAGCAATCCTTTGAATCCCGAATGTTGTTCCCGTAATCTGAATTTGTGGAATTGAGGATGATAAGCGCCTCGCGAGGAACTTTCAGCTGTAGCTTCTTGAGTTGTTCGAATAACGGTTCCGCCGGATCATATTCCGCCGCATATTCCTCCCCTGCCCATTCATCGCTCCACCAGCAATCGTGACAATACGCCACATAGGGAGAATTCGACCGATAGAGAGAGATGGTCGCCCTCTTGCATCGCGCACATTCCCCCTTGTATAGCGTTCTCTCGTTGCGCAGCACCATCAACCGCGAAATTCCGCACCCATAACAAAGATCAGGAGCGTTAACCCCCATCTTTGAGCAGAAATCAAAATCTTCCGGTGCTATCGTGAACTGGGCCTTGCAATTCTGACACGTACGCGTTTCCGCTTGCATTATCTATATTCTAGCAGAAGATTAAATTTTTATTAAAGAACGTTTGACTCTTTGCAAATCATCCTTATGCTTAACGTATAAAACCATGGAACAAAATATAATCATATACATCGGGACGTGGAGGTTTTTGACTATTGTGGCCACGATTGTTGCGTGGACGTGGTATACGGCATATCGCCTGGGCAAAGTCGAAACGAAAGTGGAAACGCTTGATACCAGCGTTGCGGCGCTCCGGGGCCGCGTTGACGATCTTTACGCCGGGCGTTCCCCTGTGCGGCTCTTGTCCAAAGGCGCAAAGATCCTTGAGGAAAGCGGGCTAAGGAGATGGATAGATGAGAACAGAACCGCGTTGCTTGGGCAATGCAGAAAACGAAGCGCCATGAGAAATCCTTACGACATCCAGACCGCCGTTTTTACGTTTTTTGACAAAATCGTGTTTCCGCCAAACTTGGAAGAAAACCTCAAGACATGCGCATTCCAGAATGGAATCGAAATGAACAACCTCCGGAGGATTGGGGGCATTTATTTCCGCGACCTCTGCATGGATAACGCCGGATTTGAGTTACGGGACCTGAGCTTGCAGTCGTAGCACCAGGCCACCGCCTCTACCTCCTCGCAACCGCAAATGCCGGCAGCACCTCCTCGTCTCCGCTCCCGCTCTGTTCCTTCCATAGCGCCGCATAAAGACCGTTGTGATTGCGCAGGAGCGCTGCGTGCGTGCCTGATTCTATGATGCTGCCTTTTTGCAAAACATAGATCGTGTCTGCGTGCGCGATCGTGGAGAGCCGGTGGGCAACCATCACCGTTATTAAATTCGGCCGGGACTTTGCGATCTCTTTTACGGTGTCCGTAATAGACCGCTCCGTGAGCGAATCCAAGCTCGAGGTCGCCTCATCAAAAATGATGAGGTCGGGATTGCGCAAGAGCGCGCGGGCGATCGCAAGGCGCTGACGCTCGCCGCCGGAGATCTTTATGCCGCCCTCGCCGATGCGCGTGTCCAAGCCGGTGGCCGCGGCGCCGCTAGCGCCTGGCGCCGCATTTGGCGTACCGCGCTCAGCGATGCTTGTGACCGATGCGTTCCGCAAGGCCTGCCAGCAGTCCTCGTCGGTCGCCGCCGGATTCACAAACAAAAGATTTTCGCGCAAGGTGCC
Source organism: uncultured Candidatus Saccharibacteria bacterium (assembly GCA_964577245.1). Taxonomy (GTDB): domain Bacteria; phylum Patescibacteriota; class Minisyncoccia; order UBA6257; family 2-01-FULL-56-20; genus CAVYIK01. The sequence goes on along the minus strand of CAZNYI010000004.1, from coordinate 5,510 downwards.
CGCAAAGAGCTGTGTCTCTTGCGAGACATAACCGATCTTACGCCGCACCGCATCATAATCCACCGTGCGCGCGTCCGTTCCGTTCAAAGTGAGCATGCCCTTCGTCGGCCGGTAGAGCCCCACGAGCAACTTCACAAGCGTGGTCTTCCCCGAACCGGAATACCCGGCAAACGCCACCGTCTGCCCGCTCTTGATCTCCAGATTTATATTTTTGAGTGCCACGGCTTGTTTTTCTTGATACGAAAACCCGACGTTCTTGAATTTTATGGAATTGAGCGGACCGGTCATGATGGGCCGCGCCGGTTTTTCTTCCGACGGAATAGAAAGGATCTCTTCCAGTTTTTCCATGCTCCCCTTCGCTTCTTGGTATTGCGCCGCCACCGTGCCAATGTCGCCCAGCGGATTGAAGATGGCGAACGAATAGAAAAGCAGGCTAAAAAATTCACCAAGCGTGATCGATCCTTGGAACACCAGCCAGAGCATTGCAAACATGATGAGCGAGCGCATGCCGTTCACGAGCGTGCCCTGCGTGAAGCTCAATTTGCGGATGAGCGTTTGTTTGGAAAGCTCCAACTGGAGCACTTTATCGTTCACGGCATTCAAGCGCGTGGTCTCCTGCTCTTCTAACCCCAAGCTTTTCACCAGCTCCACGTTCCGCAGGGTCTCCGTAGTGGAACCGGCGAGGTTCGCCGATTCAACCACAATATTCTTCTGCACCGCCTTGATCTTCCGCCCTATTGTAAACAGTGCGCCGCCGAGGATCGGGATGATCAAAAAATATAAGAGGCCGATGATCCAACTCACAAAAAAGGCATAGGCCAAGACGAGCACAATGCCGACCAGCGACACAAACACGATATCAACGGAACTCAAAATAAGCTGTTGGGCATCAAGACGCGCTTTTTGCAATTTCTGGAGCAACTCGCCGGAGCGCTGATCCTCAAAAATCGCGTACGGCAAAGAGAACGAATGTGAAACGCTATGTGCATACAGCTGTGTTCCCACACGCTGGGCCACCACGTTCTCGTAATACGTCTGAAAGTTCTTCGCCACACGCGAAACGAACGCTACGCCCACATCCGCAAGGAGCAACAGGACGACGCCCCACAGGAACACATCGTGCGAAAGCGTGGCCGCCTTTGTTGCGTAGTTATCAATAATGATCCGGAATATCTGCGGGTCAAGCAAAGAGAAGAATTGATTGATCGTAGCCAAAACGAGCGTGAGCCCCAACACGCCTTTGTACCGCTTGAGATAACTAAAGAGGAGCCGCATATAAGGTTACTACAATATAAGTCACTCCTCGTTATCTTCCACGAGCGATTCCAGATACACAAGAACGAGCGTAATAATGATCGTCAGAACGGCGGCATAAATAAGCTTCGCGAGCAGGGTGTTTGAATCAAGGGGGAAATAATATTTGATCACACTGCCGATAGCATCGTTCCATGCAAGGCCCGCCACAAGCGCAAGGGCGGCACTTACATAACCAACAAATTTCCCGCTGATTTTCTTGCGAACCCTTTTTAGCCTTTTTATTCTTTTTTCTCTATCTTCCGGAGTCGCCATAGATATCAGTATATCGCCCTACGAATATTTTGTGAAACAACTCATGGCCATGCCCGTGGAACCGGAGGGATTTGCACCCACTTTCCTTGTTTGGCAAAAGCAAGGTCCTACTAACATGAATGACGGCCCCATGCGCCACGGGCGAAACCAATCTACCATAAAGAGCATTAAAACTATCTTAAATACAAACGGCCACGGAAGTGGTCGTTGGTACGCCAAACAAGGATTTTGTTCCGCCATTCGTAGCGGATCTTGCTTTCATAAGAATGATAGCCGACACACGCCGTCTGTCAAGAATTGTTTAATGATTTTTTAATCTATGCCGCTAGTGATAGAAACACAAAACTATTAGAGCAAGAATAAAAACAAGTAATTCCGCAATAGCATATGGGTGAAATTTCAAATAAATATTTTTGACCCAGAACTCATCTCCGTATTGATCAGAAAGCCGGTCGACTTCAGCCGGACTCCATGCGTAAATCATTTTTTGAGGCAAGTGATTCTTTGTAATGTCGTATTGGTAGAAAAACGAATAATGATTTCTGGAAAAAGGATATAACCACCGAACGCCCCATCCTATCCCGATGGAATCGTGCAAAAAATGCAGAAAGGTTGTTATGGCAAAAAGCGCGGCAAGTTGATAGTTAAAAAATAAGAGGATGACCGTGCCGATTGGGATAAAAAGAAGCGGAGAATGCAGAACGCTCCGGTGCTCGTGCCCTTTCGCGGTGGCAGTTTTTTTAATCGCAAAAAGGGAGTCGGCATCCGGAAGCAATGCGAACACTATCCCCGCCCCAAGGAATAGAGGGGTTAAAGTAATGCCAATAAACCGGCTTAAAAAGATCGAGGCAAGAATACCGACGCCGATATCAAGCAACATAATATAAGCATAACAAACTTAAAGTGCCGCGCGGGTAAGCGGGCCAACATAACCGACCGCGGGCACAATGCCGCGTGCGATCTGGAATTTAATGACCGCGGTTTCCGTCGCCGCGCCAAAATAGATCGTCTCGCTTCCCGGAGCGCCGGAGCCGATCGTCGCAACCAAAAACCCGTCGGTATTCAATAATTTTTGGAGCGTGCGCACGTCCTCGCCGCTCGCGCCGCGGTAGAGATCGCGCGAGAGCATCACAACGCCGCTAGAAGTGGAGTTATTCGTAGAACTACCCGCGGCCGCGGATAACTGCGCCGCTACCGCAGGATGTGCCGCGATGAACGCTCGCGTTATTGGCCCATAGTAGCCACTCGCAGGAGAAATGCCGACCGCCGCTTGATATTCTACGAGCGCCGCTTCCGTGATCGCTCCAAAAGCGCCGGTGGCTCCTGCGCCCGCGAGGCGCGTTGCCGCAGCGCCCGAAGCCGCTTGGATCAAATATTTTTGGAGCGTGACCACTGCGGCACCAGATGAACCGACGTCTAAATCGCCAGCGGGAAGGGGGCCTTGCGCACTCGGTACGCTCACTGAAACAACGGTCGCTGGAATGAGCGCGAGCGCATCACTCACCTGCGCCGGCAAAACGACACCGGCAGCGAGTGCGACAACAAAAGTGCTGCGAAAGTTCGTCACAAGAAATCGAGAAAGCGATATTGGATCGGCGGTTTGCGTCAATATCGTCGTGAGAAACAAAATTTTCTGCGCCGGTGTAAATTCGGCCGTTAGGCGCGGGAACGGATCGGTCGGCACGCCGGTACTGTTATGTATTTCGAAGTGAAGGTGTGCTGGCCCACTGGATGCATTCCCGGTATTGCCCACGTAACCGATAAGCGATCCTTGCGTGAGAACTAGTCCCGACACTACGCCCTCGCCAAAATGATCAAGATGCATATAGACGAACGTCTCGCCGCCCGGATTCGCGGTATAGACCGCATTCCCTTCGTCCACGCCCGTCTCGGTATGTAAAACAACCGCGGGAGTCGGGGAAACGATCGGCGTCCCCTTCACCGCCATGATGTCTTCGCCTTCGTGCGTGCGACCGCCGGATCGCGGGTCGCCAAAATTCGGCGAAATATCTTTAACCCCGACGCCAAAGAGGACCGGCATGAACACTGCGGCGTTTGCCACACTCGGCAGCGCGCTCATCTTTTGCTGCAGATCGTTTGATTGCTGCCGATATCCCCGTATTTGTTGCTGAAGCGTGCTACTCGGCGTGTTTGATCCATCAAAATATAACCGGCCGTATGAAGAAGAGGCAGTTCTGAATGGTGTTCTCGTGGTCTGCGCCGCCACTACGATAGGCAGCACGGCAAGTGCGACCTCGAGCGCCATCACCACATAACACATGGAGCGCCTCATATATCTTTATGCCGAGCTACCGGTGACATAGTTACAAAACAGCGAATGTTGTTTAAATACCTGAAGCCGCGATTCCAAATCGTAAACTCAGGTATTGCCCGGCGGGAAGTTGTTCCCCCGCCGGGCAGGATATGTGTGCTACGTGATTTTGACGACGCCGCCGATGAGCTCGCCGAGTAGCGCTTTCTCTTCCGACGTAAGAGGCAATCGGCCACTAGAAAACCCGAACAGCCTCTGTGCCCATTCTTTCTTGTCGTACCCGGCGACCACCTCACGCCCCTTCTTGATATCGCCAAGTAAGTAGGTAAGGAAATCGACGAATTCCTCAAGGGACCTGCGCGAACGACTCTCGTCTTGCGCGTGATAGCCGTCCTTGCTCGTCCGTTTCGCGAGAACGTCCCAAAAAACCTGCAACGCTTCGGCGGAGAGATACGTATTGGTCGAGCGGCTCGCCTCATGGAAAATGCAGCAACCAGGGGTGCTTATGGCGATCCCGCGAGCAAGAAGAGGATCCGCCGCCTGCGTGTAATCGCTCAGCAGGTCGAACCAGGCACGCAATATGCGTTCCCGCTCTTCTCGTTCTTTGAACGTCTTCTGAACCGTCTTCTTGCACTCCATGAGAGCTCCCACGAGAGCAGTGGAACACAACACGCGGCGAGCCAAACCCAGCCCGGCGCCGAAGGCCTCTTCTCCCTCCGATGCCATAAGCTCGTCCATCGGATATTCAATCAGCGAGTCGATCCGCGCCAGCATGAGCTTGGCCAAATCGAACGACCCCACTTTTCGAATCGCTCTCTTCTCTTCAACGTCGAAGAGGTTGACATACCACGCGCCGGACCGCTCCAGGGCGAAACTCAAGAACCTTCCGTTTCCCTTTCCGCAGCCATCATAGACCAGCATGGCACGGCGATTGCGAGCGGTCGCCGCCCCACCTTGCGAGAAACCACTCAGTTCGCAAAGCGGCTTGTCGAGCCACTGGACCATCGGCGAGAGGATCATCTTGACTCCATCCAAAACGCCGGTCAGGTTTTGAGTGTCCAACAACGAGCCGGCTTTGCGCATGAAGTCGAGCAGATCGATCTTCTGCGCCACGCTCGGAGGCCGTACCACCGGCTGAAAATTCTGCTTTCTCTTTGCTTTTGTCTCGGGCGTACCCATTTGAGACTCTCCTTATGTGTGATTGGGGCGAACCCCGTACTGCTGCCATCATCCTATACCTTGGCGACTCAAAAAAGCAATTACTCAACACGGCCGTACCCGTGGACCCGGCGGGATTTGCACCCGCTTCTCTTGTTTGGTAAAAGCAAGATCCTACTTATATGAACGACGGGCCCAAGACCACGGGCGAAACTAATCTACCACAAACATGATTAAAACTATCTTAAATGCAAACGGCCACCGAAGTGGCCGTTTGCATACCAAACAAGAGTATGTGGTCCGCCATCCAGCGGATCCTTGCTTTCAAAAATATGATAGCACGCACATATCGTTCGTCAAATAGCTTTTAATAATTTTTTAATCTGCCGCAGATGCTCGTTTAGTAGGGCGCTCTTTAACCAGTCCGCGCCGTTCCGTTTTTATATAACAATTTTTTATCCCTTCCCCACTTTCTTATATAGCTCTTTTAACTCATCCCGTAAAATGCCGG
>CAZNYI010000003.1:0-33704 GCA_964577245.1 uncultured Candidatus Saccharibacteria bacterium | reverse complement strand
GCCGCCGCCAAAATATTGCGCGTCTTTGCACGATAAAAACCGCAGGCATGAATGGCACGCTCAAATTCGCGGGGCTTCGCGCGCACGTAATCGTCCAGCTTCTGATATTTCTTGAAAAGCGCCGGCGTCACCTCGTTCACTTTTTTATCGGTGCATTGTGCGGAAAGCTGCACCGCGACCAGCAACTCCCAATCGGTGCGATAACGAAGCGCGATCTTCGCGTTTGGGAAAAGCTTTTTTAAAATGGTGATGATGCGTGCCGCACGGCGCCGCAGCCGCGGCAGGTCACTCTTAGCGATCATTGGCTTCATTATAGCGCATTTGTTACCATTGATAAGTAAATGAAGGCATATCTTGCAATCAAATTCCATCCGGATTTTAGCAATAGGGAACGGATCGAACAACTGTCGGACTCGTTACGCGCCGTCGGCATTGAAACGCGAGTCATGGTTCGCGATTATGAAAAATGGGGTGAACAAAAATTTTCGCCCGAGGAGCTTATGAGCATCACTTTCAAAGAAATCGACAGCGCTGACGTGTTGATCGTTGAACTTAGCGAAAAAGGGGTTGGACTCGGGATAGAAGCCGGCTATGCGTTTGCCAAAAACATACCGATCGTCGTTATAGCAAAAACCGGATCCGATATTTCTGAAACCATGATGGGGATAACGAAAAGCGTCATTTTTTATGACGCTCCGTCGGAAGTTGGCAAAAAACTCAAAACGTAAAGCTACTGGTCCTCTAGCCGATACCCGAACCCGTGCACGGTTTTCAAAAGCTTTTTTGTGTAGCCGACATCTACCTTCTCGCGCAGAAAGCGAATATGGACATCCACCGTATTCGTGAATGGGTCGGCATTCATATCCCACACGTGCTCCAAGATCATCGCGCGCGTTAAGGTGATTCCTGGATTCCGCATTAAATATTCAAGCAACGCGAATTCTTTGCGGTTCAGCTCAATGCGCTTGCCCTCGCGCATCACGATGCGCCCCTGCGTATCCATCGTAAGGCCGTTCACACTCAAAAGCGGCCCCGTGAGCTTTTTCTCGCGTCGCATGAGTGCATTCACGCGTGCCAAAAGTTCCGCGAATGAGAATGGCTTCGCTAGATAATCGTCCGCGCCAAGATTGAGTGCTTCGATTTTCGTTGTCACGTCACCCGTCACTGAAAGAATAATAATGGGAAATGTTTTCCCGTTCTCGCGTAGGTTTTTGCACACTTGCAAGCCAGTTTGTTCGCCGGCCAGCTTGATATCAAAAATTCCCACGTCATATGAATTCACTTTGGCCCACATAAGGCCTTTTTCACCCGTGATCGCACAATCCACCGCAAAGTTCTGGGCCTTGAGGCTGGTCGTGACGTAATCTGCAATGTCTTTTTCGTCTTCTAAAAGTAGTACGCGCATGTTTTTTATTTTCATTATGCCAAACAAACATTAAAAAATTCTAAAATGGGATTAAGCCCCAAAGCTTGACCTGCGTCAAGTTTTTGCCATAAAATAAGGGTAGCACATCCAAAACAACCTTCCTCTTGCGGGAAGCGGCACCGACCGATCGCCAAACGATCGCCTAAGCGATCAGACGTTTTCCGCAGGAGGAAGGCCAAGACATGGCCGGCAGTGTGGTCGGGCTGCTATAAACCAACCCCTCCCTGCACCAAGGCTATGTCGAAAGCCATCGGTTTCGCAGCACTCATCATCGTCTTCGGTATTTTTATGCCAGACGTGCTGCGAGCCCTGAGCGCCTTTCTCTTGGCGTTCTTAGACAAGGCGACGGTATTGATCCAATCAATGCCGAGCCACTAACACAAACGGGTGTCCTTACGGACACCCATGTGCTTTTTATATACCCCGTTTATTGCAAACCTACTGCGTGCTCGTCGGCGAGCTCGTCGCAATGGAAAGAAGCTGGATCGTGAAGTGCAACGTTGTGTTCCCCGGAATGATCGGCGGATAGCCACCTGCGCCGTAACCAAGTTCCGGCGGGATCGTAAGTTCGCGCGTGCCGCCTACCTTCATGCCGACCACGCCGAGATCCCATCCTTGAATAACGTTTTGCGCGCCCACCGTAAAGCTGAATGGTTGGTTCCCGTGCTTTGACGATGCGTCAAACACTGTGCCGTCGGGAAGCGTGCCCGTGTAGAGCACGTTCACCGTGTCGCCGTTATTCACTACCGCGCCCGTCCCCACCACTGTGTCGGTTATTTTAAAGTTTTGCATAATTTTTGCTAAGGTTTGTGCTTGTTCCTGCTGAGCAATGATCGCCGCCTGCGTCTGCGCCTGCTGCATCGCTTGATCGGATTTATTGTTGTACCACATCGCCGCGCCGACCACCGCGACCGCGAGCACCACAAAGAGGATTATAGAGATTGTTTTGTTCATGTTATTTTGGAGCCGGGCGGAACAGCAGCCCACGGCTTAAGCAAAACCGGCACGCCGCCTTCGCCGTGTGCGGCAAGGATCATCCCTTGGCTCGGCAGGCCCATAATGGTGCGCGGCTCAAGATTTGCGATGATCACCACTTCGCGGCCCACGAGCGCTTCCGGCGCATAGGCCTTCGCGATCCCTGACACGATCTGCCGCAGCACGGGTGCTGCATCCGCGGGCGCGCCTTCGGCACCGCCCTCGCCAAGGTCCACCTGCAGCTTCAAAAGTTTTTCCGAACCTTCCACACGCTCCGCCGCCACAATTTTCCCCACCCGCAGATCGTTCGCCAAAAATTCATCAATGGTCATCGGAATAGTGTATTACAAGACGCCCCACGTGTGCAACTCGTCGCTTTCTCCCGACCACTTCGCGCCGATATCCGTGCGATAGAACATATTTTGAAGCATTATGTTTTCTATGCGGCGGTAGGCCTGACGGCGCGCATCCTCCACGGTGGTGTTTGAACCGGTCACGACGAGCACATAGCCGCTCTTGCCGGCAAGCTTCCAGTCGCCGTCCACCATTTTTACATCACCAAGATGGACGCCGTCCAGATTGGATTTTTTGAACAGGATGGAAATATCTTTATAGACCTGGAACATTTTGTCGTCGCGATACGGGAACGGCGGCGTTGCGATCACCACGCCCACCTGGAATCCTTTTTGGGTTTTCAAGGGATACTGCTCCCCTTTTGCAAGCGCATAAAGGAACTCTCCCATCGGGCTCAAGATACCTTCCATGTGGATGCTGATCGTGGGATATCCGAAGCGCGAGGTGAATTCCAACGGATACACGCCGCGAGCGTTCGCGATGCAATTTACGTCGATATAGCCCACATATTTGCTCGCGCGCAGTTTTTCCAACATTTTGCCGAGGGTCGCCTGGAAAAAACTATTTGGGTCTGCCCAAAACATGAGCGTGCCCATCTCGCCGGTCGGCGGACCGATGTCGCCCGGGAATAATTTTTTGTGTTCAAAGTTGATATTGACGGGCGTGATAAAATCGGTGCCATTGAAGAACGCGCCGACCGCGATCTCAACGCCCGTGGCCACCTTTTGCAGCTGGAACCGCTTGATCTTGCGCGACCAGCTTTTGCGGTTGTGCTCTAACACTTCAAGCAGGTCTTTGCCATCTTCTTCCTGGCCAATAAAGAGAAGATTCTTCATGTGCCAATCCAGGTCGCCCTCGGACGGCTTGAAGACATAGCGCCCCGGATTTCCTTTCAAAAATTCTATCGCATCACCGAAGTTATCAAAGTCCCAGTGCGCCAAAACAAGCATGCCCGCAGCCTTCATCTCTTGCTGACCGAACTCGCGGTCTATCTCCAGCCGGTCGGTATAGTCGCTCCCGCCCACCACCAATTTGCCCTTCGCGCGCAGCTCGTCCGCCACTTTCCCGAAGCCGTCGTCGCCGGCGATCACATCGTCAAACACGATCACGTCCGCCCAGTCAACGCACGTTTTCCAGTCATCCACTTTTTCAAAAAAACCGTCGCCGATATCCTGGTCGTCTTCATTGCCGATATACATCTTCACTTCGTTGCCCTCCTCTTTTACCTTCCATGCTAAATCCACCACGAGCGCTTCGTCGGTCACGAAAAGAAACTTCTTGCAGAACTTTTCCGGTTCGGCGGGAGCGGGGGCAACGACGGGCGCAACCACCGGAGCCGAAACAACCGCCACTGGCGCAGTTGTTTCAACAATCGCTTCTTTCACTATCGTCGCACCCTCTTTCTCTTTTTCCATATCGTTATCCTATATAACTACCATACCTCATTTCTTTGCGACAGAAAAGACCACCGTCTCATAAAAAGATTGCGGTTGGAATTTACTTTTGAATGCCGTGAGCGATCGTTCGCCGCCGCCCATGTCCGCTTCGCGGTAACCGTGTGCCTTCAACCACACTAAATCTTCGAGATACAGCATCGCGCCAAGATCATCAACCGAATAATCGTGGACGCCGACCGCACCGTAAAAGCGGTCGCTATTCGGGATCATCCATCCGGCGTTGATGCCGGCGGGAACCCCATCCACCAAAAAAACGCGCGCCTCCTTCGTACCTTCAAAATTGCCGTCTATCATCTGGTGATACACCCCCATCATTCCCCGCTCGTGGTTGGGGCGCTTCTTCTTCCAATGGTTCACGATGGCGTGCAGACTTTCGCGATCTTCATACGTTTTCGCGTCCGCTACGGTAACCGTATGTTCGCGGTAGAATTTGTGCATTTCTTTGCGCAGGGTCTTGTAGTGACCGCCCGGAAGCGCCGGGTCGAACTTTCGGAGGTCGTAGATCGGCGATTCCATAGTGTAATAGATACGGCGGGAAGCGCATGACGGCGGCAGGGCGCGCAAGAATGCCGGCCGCGCGCCTTTTTCAAGCTGAAACCAGATCTTCTTCGCGGAAGTGTTTGAAAATACCCATGTTATATATTCCATAAGAAGTGGGACGCGGAACTGCTCCGGCGCCATCGGATCAAATACAACAAAATATTCGTTGTCGCGCTCGTTATACGCCGTGAAGAGCGCACCGTGATCCGTTTCCACGAAAATATTGCGCTGCGGCGGGTTATACCAATATTGATAATATTGATACCACCAAAAATTATGCTCGGACGCATAACCATATTTCTGGATCGCCCGCTCTATCCGTGATTGCTCCGCAAGCGTGTCGTTAAATTGCTCCATTGCCGTTAGCTTCTTCGCGTATCAACAAAATTCTCCGAATAGGTGCTCTGATCGGAAAAAAGCTCCTCCCCTTTCTTTATTTTCCGCGCGGTAACAAAGGCCTCTCCGCCTTTCCGTACGGTCAGATTTGGTTTTTTGGAATGGTTCAGGAAAAAGCTGATGTCGATGCCGTTCATGCCTCCTTTATAAAGGTAGAGCTTGCCTTTCATGACCGAATACATATCGCTCGCAAACTCCTTCACCGCCGGATCAATATGGGGATTATCAAATACCGAAGCGGCCGGAACCGCGACGAATTTATACGGCAAAAAACTTTTGAACGGATCCTTTCCCTTTGGAATATCGCGGATCGCAAAAATACCAACGCCGTGCACCTTTGATGGGCGCAGACGGCAATAGACATTCTCTTCGAGATCCCTCACGAGAGCATGCGTAAAGTCGCGCTTCATACTTTAGTAATATATCACGAAAATTTATCTTTGGGCTAACCGGACGCCTTCCGCACAAAGTCAATAACTTTTTGGACCGTTTCGTTTGGCGCGCATTGCGCCTTGATCCACGCGGACGCTTTGCGTTCCGTCATGGTTTCGTCGCTAAACAGCGCAAGCACGCCGACCGCATCTTCTTTCATCGCAACATAGTACGCGTCAAAATCGGTTATTACCACTTTATTGTTCTCAAAAGTTACGATCCCTTTTTCAAAAAGCGTGTTCAAGTTATAAACGCCGGCGGAATAATAGGAATCGCCATCGGGCTGGTCGTTCACATACAAAAGCGACACGGCGAGCATCGCCTCCGCCCACTGCTCCCGCGTGCCCACAAGACCTTTCTCGATCATCGAAGGAACAAGGGCGCGCCAAAGCGTTTCTGCCTTTACTTCGTCTATCGCGATGAGCGGCGCATCCCCCAAACGCTGGCTCTCTTCCGACTTCCGTGCGTGCACCGGATGGCCGAACTCATGGAGCATGGTTGCCATGCGCGACATCCGTTCTATATATTCTTTCTTTTCCTGTTCCGGAAGTTCCGCAAATGAACCCTTTGCGTTCCCAATAAAATCAAGGTACGAAGGGAATCGGGAATCATAGACACGGACCTGCTCATTGAGGAAAAGAAGGTATGCCGGCTCCTCTTGCGCCACTCCGGGGAACATCAGATTTGATCCAAAACCACCAAGCACCAAAGAAACCCTCACGTCGTGGTCCAGCACGTCCTTTTTGAACCCTTCTTCGTCAATCTCTCCCAAGCTTTCCGCAAGCATTCCTTGCGCCCTCATAAACGCCGCTTCTTCGGTCTTTGTTTCTGAATTTGACACCAACACCTTAAGCTCCGGATCCAAATACGGTGGCTTATAATGACCTTCGGTCGTCGGCGTAAGAAGCACCGGGAAGCCGCTCGCAACGACTTCTTTGTAATATCCAATAAGCTCATCGTAAAGCTTTGCGGCTTCCGTTGTGTCCGCGGTACCGAAAAATTTACCGAGCGTCTCTAAATAGTGCGCAAAGACATCGCCGCCCGGATATTTTTTCCAATCCGCTTCTTTTTGGGAAAGTACACGAAGCCGCTCCGAAATAAATTGCGTCTCGTGCGGAAAAAGTTCCGCAATGGTATGCGCGGTGGGATCGTTCTCAAGCCGGATTCCCGTCATTTGAACCCCCTCCGGAGGTTTTTTGCTCAATTGCGAAAACGCCAGAAATCTTACGAAAAGCGGATCTGCTTTTGCCGAAATTTCCAGAACATCAACAAGCAGGTCTCGCATGGAAGGCTCTACGTCTAATTCGCGAAGTTGTTCAGGAGAAGCACTTTGCAATAGTTTTCGCTCTGCGAGTGTTTCTATCCGCTTCACCACATGCGCCGCCTCCGCAAGCAAAACTTCGCGGCGCTGCCCGCCCGTTTCCTCTTCTACGGTTTCGTACCAATTGTGCGTCAGCGCATCCAATAATTCTTCTTCCCCCAATTCCCCAATTGCAGGAACGGCATCTTTCAGTTTCGGTATCTTTCTCGCTACATACTCACGCACTGCTTCCCGCACATTCTCCGTAAGTTCATACATTGAATGATATGGCTTCACTTTATCGTGGAGATCTTTCCAGTTGACCGAAGTGCCGTCTGGAAGTTCTTCCGATCCCAAAAGGAGCAGGGTTTTTTCAACACTCCGCAAGTGCGGTTCCGATGGGATCAGTTTTTCCTTCATATACAAAAATTACCACCCGCCATGCAAGAACGCAAATGAAACGGTATACTATATTTACTTCCCATGTTCATCATTCCGAAATCATATTATCGGATCAAAACGCTGCGGAACACCGGTCGCGGCGTGTTCGCGACCCACGACATAGACGCCGGCACCGTGCTTGGCGATTATCTTGGCACGATCATCCGTCCCGATAGCAGCGACGAATCTATAGATGGCCTTTATGATATGCGCGGCGGGCTGCGCTATGACATCCTCGCGAACCCGAAACACGATGGCGTTCATCTCGTCAACCATTCATGCGCCAATAACTGTGACGCATACCCTTACCAGGGGCATATTCTCTACGTTGCCATCCGCAAAATATTCAAAGGAGAAGAGATCACCGTGAATTACAGCCTTTATGTGGCGGAGGAGAAAGACATGACATGCGGTGAGCGCGCGTGCCATTGTGGGAGTAAGATCTGCACGGGAACCATGTATGAAAATCAGGTGCGGTATGACACATGGTACGAAGCGTGGGAGAAACTCGTTCGGCGCGAGTTCGGGCCGTGGTATCGTAAGGTGCCCGGAAAATACGGCGCCAAGCTTGCCCCACTCGCGGCATACCCGGCAGAGATCAATACCGACATCCCAAAGATCTATCCGAATATTTTTGGCAGTGAGGCACGGCCAACACTGCGGCGTACCGACACCACGCTCCCCTCGTTGCGCGAGATGAAAAACATAATACGAAAAACCGGCAGGCAGCTATCGTTCCCAAAAATCCACTTAACGATCTACGGCATTCGCGACGACGTGGTGCTCGCCACGAGAGACGCGGGATAAAATCGTCGCGAGTGCGGGCGGGGTGTCGGCAATAAAATCAGGGTGCTCGGAGGCAAGTCCCTCACGCGAGTTGGCGCCCCACACGACCGCCACGGCCGTGATATTATTCTTGCGCGCCGCCGCCACGTCACGGATCTCGTCCCCCACAAAAGCGATGTCCGTCTTTTGTAAATGATGACGCGCAATAACTTTTTTGATCGCGCGCGCCTTGAAGAAAAGTCCGGAGCCCGCTTCAATATAATCAAAAATTTCCAACTGGTTCTTTTTCAAAAATTCAAGCACGTTCGCTTTTGAACTGGAGGTGACGATGCCGAGGCCGTATCCTTTCTGTTTTAAGGTGAGCAGCACTTTGCGCATGTCTTCCCCCACCGCAAGCGCACCGATCTTCAACTGCACCCCTTTGCGCAACCGCGCGACGACGAGCGGCACTTTCATCTTTGGAATGTGGAGCGCCTGCATAACCTGCCACGGCCCTTTTTTCCGCAAATCCACAGCATTCTTCGGCGTGATCTCCAAAAAGCCGTGCTCACGCGCCAGCTCGTTAAAAACAGAAACGCCCACGGCAATGGTGGGTGCGATCGTACCGTCAAAGTCAAACAAAATTACTTTCTTAGGCACCTCTCTATTATAGCAGGTTGTGTGGAAACGCCGCGTTTGTACGTAAAAATGGGTGCTTTTTGTAGTATATATACAGGAAATGCTTGAAAAACACGGCTTAGGCCGTCAGGGGGGGGAAACACCATGCGAACATTCGGCGTCGTGTCGATGTTGTTAGCTTCTTTTCTTATCGGCGCGAGCGCCGACGGAAAAATTCCACCGCAACCCGAAGTTGCTTCCGGCATAACTCAGAAACAGTTACGAGAAACCGTAAGAAAACTGGAAGCAGCAATGAAGGCAGAGACGGCAGAGAGAAAAAGAGCTGATGCGCGGAATACCGTGACGATTTCGGACCTGCTCGGCGAGCTCATTAAAACTCAAGACGAGTTGGCACGACAAGCTACACGAGAACGCCTTGCACTGGCCGCCATTCAAGCGGCGAACGAACAAAGGGTATTGCGCATGCAGGCCGCCATCCAAGCGGCGAACGAGCGACGGACGCTGCGCATGCAGGCCACCATGGCTGGCGACACGGCCCTCTTCATCATGTGCCTTGTGTGCCTATGGTTCGTGGACAACGCGCGGCCAATAAAGGGGAAACTGCGAGCAATAAGACCTGCTCAGGTGCGGGTCTTAAAACCGATCAGTTGATCCTCCGCCGAATTCACACCAAAACTAAGAGGTGCCCCGCCGCGCGCGTGGGTGCCTCGTTTTATATTCGTTCACTGCGCCGCACCACGGACAATACCAGATCGTTTTTGATTTCGGCGCATCACCAACACTCCACCATTTTTCGCACTTGGCGCAGGAAAAATGATACAGCTGCTCGATTGCCCGCTTGCTTTTTGTCTTCATGCAGCGACGCCCTCCGCTTCGCTCTCGCCCCACACGCCCCGTTTTGAAGGAGGCAGAAGAGAGGCCAACTGCCCCATAATTTCATCGGATGCCGTTTCCAATTCAGTCCGTATCCTTCGAAACTCTGCACGACGATTTTCTGCCGGCGCGTCTTTATTGCTCGAAAGATTTCCGAATCCTTCTATTCCCTCGATGTGGGGCAGGATTATTGGTTTCCCAATGATCACGCGGGCGTCCGGTTTGTGTCGCATGGTTTGAACCATATTTTTAAGTCCTCGCATCACCGAATCGGCCCCCATGCCGGTTGGCGTTTCTGATTCTATATCAACCGCAACCGGCACAAGAACGGCGCCGGAAAGTTCCGCCAAATACGCCGACCCGATCGTCCCCTTGTCCGGCAGGTGCCACGCCACCTTGTCCGGATCCTTTTCAATGCTTGGAGCATGCCCCGCCATAACGATAGCCTTACCCTCATTCAGTTCCGTCTGCATAGCATCAAAATCCGACGGATTGAAACGTCCGTGCCCGGTTTTCCGATCATATTGGATAGGCAAAAAATTATCCTGACCCGCAATTTGAAAACCAATCTTCGAAATCGGATTTTCCGTAAGATGATGCTGGAACGAATCGGTGGTGATGGCAACGTTCAATTTCTCCCCAACCCCATAGGCCGCGAGTGGAACGTCGACATCTGATATGTGCGATGTCACCACGATCACTTTTGCATCGGGCGGGAGGTCGTTCAGGTTTTCTTCCCCTTCCACCTTTACGTTTTTTACCCCCATCTCAACCAAAACCTTCAGCGCCTTCATTAAGCGTTCCGGCGATCCGGTTCGTTGCGTTTCTTCTTCTCGCGGGGGTTGTTCAAACATATAATAATTATACAACGCTGTATTACTTTCACGTCACGGTCTTTCCAATAGCCGCTCAAGGTTCCAACTTGCCGCCCAACCATACACCCGACAGAACTGCAACGCCGCAGCATAGAGTTCCTTGCGTTCGCCCGTAGCATTTTCAGCCATCCGCTCCAATTCTTCCGCACTTTCCTCGTGATAGGTGTTGAATATATTATGCAACCCCTCATTGATCATATCTTTTGGGAAAGTAGCTAATGCATCGATCAAATGGAAATCAGCGGGAGCAATCCCGCGGTCTGCTATAAATTGCTGGAATGCGGGTTGCTCGGCGATCGACGGCTTTCCGATTGACTCTTTGGTCATGTTTTATCCTCCCGTCACTTCGTGCTTCGGCTTTTGTTTTGGTCCTTCTTTCATTAATCGCTGATGCTCTTCGGTGTTGATCAACCCGCACTTTTTAAATTTTTTGCCAGACCCACAGAAACATGGATCATTCCTTCCGACCCTGTTTGATTGCACAGCGCCGCCGCCCGATTGAAGCACGGCGCGATTTTGGTTGGTGTTCCCGCCGCCACCCGCGCCACCCGCTTGCCCCACAAGCTTGAACGCGTTCGCAAACACCATTCCATTGAAGTTGTTCCAAAAATCTTTGAAGAGATGGCTGGCTTCGTGCCGATACTCCACGAGCGGGTCGCGTTGGCCATAGGCACGGAGGCCGACAGACTCGGAGAGCGCCTCAAGGTCTTCAAGGTTCGTCATCCAAAGCATGTCTAAAATGCCAAGAAGCTGGCCCTTCGCGTTTTCGTTCTCCCCCGCCTGTGCCGCTTTTTCTTCAACCAATTTTCGCGCGTCGTCAGCGGTCTTTAAAGTGGCGAACACGGCATCACCTTCAGCGCCATTCGGGATCAACTGTGATTCTTTGAAATAGCGCACCAATTCATCGCGACGCGTTGCGGTGGCTTCTGGCCCGGCAGATCCCGTCTCGATCTCGTGAAATACCGGCGCGAATGCCACATCAAAATGCGCAAGGACGGCGTCAGTGATCGTTTTTGTAACCGCTTCTTTCGTGAATAGCTCCAAAAAATCAGTGCGGCGTTTATAGACCGCCGAGCGCTGGCGGTTCAGTACGTCGTCATATTCAAGCAAGTGCTTGCGCATATCGAAGTTCGCACCTTCCACTTTTTCTTGCGCCTGCGCCACGGCCTTAGACACAAACTTGAACTCTATTGGTTGGTCGTCCGGCAGATCCAGCCGCTTCATCATGTTGCCCATCCGCTCACCGCCGAAGATGCGCAATAGGTCGTCTTCCGCGGAAAGGAAAAATTGCGTGGAACCCGGATCGCCTTGCCGGCCCGCGCGGCCGCGGAGCTGGTTGTCTATACGCCGGGCCTCGTGCCGCTCGGTGCCGATTACGTGCAATCCGCCCAATTCGCGCACCTTCGCCGCGTCCTCCGGCTTCGGCGGGTTGCCGCCGAAAAGAATGTCTACGCCACGGCCGGCCACGTTTGTTGCGACCGTTACCGCGCCTGGCCGCCCGGCCTGCGCAATGATCGCGCCCTCGCGCTCGTTATTCTTTGCATTCAACACTTCGTGTGGGATGTTCGCCTGCGACAGCGCCGCCGAAAAGATCTCATTCTTTGCGATGGACGTGGTGCCCAAAAGCACCGGCTGGCCTTTCTTTTGCCGCTCCCCCACCTCGTGCACCACCGCGTCCACCTTCGCTTTGAAATTCTTATAGATAAGATCGTTCAGGTCGCGGCGCGCGAGCGGCTTGTTCGGCGGAACGCTCACCACTTCCAGCTTATATACTTTATGGAATTCCTCGGCGGACGTCTGTGCCGTTCCCGTCATGCCGGAGATCTTTTTGTACATGCGGAAATAATTCTGAATGGAAATCTTGGCATAGGTGCGCGATTCGTCTTTCACGTTCACTCCCTCTTTTGCCTCAATCGCTTGGTGCAGGCCTGCCTGGTAGCGCCGGCCGATCAACATGCGGCCCGTGAACTCGTCCACGATGATCACTTCGCCGTTCTTCACTACATAATCGCGGTCGCGGAAAAAGAGCGCCTTTGCCTTCAAACTTTCTTCAAGATAGTGCACCAGGCGGATATTTTCCGGCGCATAAATATTCTTCATGCCGAGCACTTTTTCCACTTTTTCCACGCCGGCGTCCAAAATTGACGCCGTTTTTCGCTTTTCATCCACCTCATAGTCCTTATCTTTTTCGAGCAGCGCCGCAATGCGCGCAAAGGCTTTATAGGCATCGCTTGATTGCGAATCCGCCGCGGCGATGATAAGCGGCGTCCGCGCCTCGTCTATTAAAATGCTGTCTACCTCGTCTATGATCGCAAAGTGGTGGCCGCGCTGCACGCGATCCTCCAAACGATACACCAAATTGTCGCGCAAATAATCAAAGCCGAACTCGTGGTTCGTGCCATAGGTGATGTCCGCGGCATATGCTTCGCGCCGCGCGCACGGCCGCAAAAAATCCTGCTGCACCAAGAAGCTGCCCGTCGCTTCTATTTCTTTTTCGGCCAATTGCTCCGCATCTTCCGGCACCTTCCATTCAGGATCATAAATGAATGCGGCGTTCGGAATGAGACATGCGACGGTTAGCCCCAACATGCGGTACACCTTTCCCATCCACACCGCATCGCGCCGTGCAAGATATTCGTTTACCGTGACCACGTGCACGCCGCGGCCCGCAAGCGCGTTCAGATACGCAGGCGCCACGGCCGCGAGCGTTTTCCCCTCACCCGTCATCATTTCTGCCACGGCGCCTTGGTGCAGCACTTGCCCGCCCAAAAGTTGCACGTCAAATGGCCGCTGGTCGAGCGCGCGCTTCGCCGCCTCACGCGCGAGCGCGAACGCGCGCGGCAAAATGCCAGCGAGCGCCGCCGCCTCGGTTGCCGCATCGGGCGCATCCGTTGTCGCGGCCGTTGCGGCCACCGCCGCGGTCACTTGCTCTTTCAACTTTGCGCTCTCAGCTTTCACCTCGTCGTCTGTCAATTTTGCGACTTCCGATTCAAGTTCGTTTATCAAAACCACCCCCGCCTCAAACCCCGCAAGCGAGCGCTTCTTAAAGAATTGTTCAATGCCTCCAAACATGGTTATTGTGTAAGGATTATAGGCGTTTCGGGCGAAAAAAGCCAGATTTTACCGCACACGACGTGGCACACGTTGGGGGGGCTGGACAAAATAAATATAGTATGGTAAAATTGCAAACAGTACCTGAGGAGGTGCTAATTGAAACTTAGGGTAAACTCAAAGACTTCGACCGGGCTCGTCTTGTTGCTGATGGGGCTGTTCCCATCGTTTGCTAACGCGCAAGTCCGGCAATTCCAGCTGAGCAACATACTACAGAGACCCACCAAAGGAGATCGGCCCAGGAAACTGGATCGGCTCTTCAGGGCTTCTGAGATATGTCTCTTCGCGGGAACACTGTTGGACGCCTCCAGCACCGCAGCGGTGCTGGATCACCCCAGAGTGGCATACAGGGCGGATCATTCCGTCTTGGGCCGCTTCAACGGCGAGGAGATTGGGTGGGCTGGTCCGATTGTCGGTAGACGGAACACGAGCGGTGTTGTTGCCGCGAACGTTGCTCTGAATATCGGCGTCGATCTGGTCGCCCGAGCTCTTTACCGCCAGGGGGGACGTTGGCAACGGCTCGCCGCCATATTTCTGGTCTCGGCAAAAGCCGAGGGCAGTTTGACCGCGGGAGCTGGCAACATCCGGTTCGGATCGGGGATTAATGAGCGACTAAGGGCTTCTACCGGTTACGGGGGAAGTTTCTCCTGGGCGAATTAGCGCCCTAGGGATTCGACCTTGTAATCGAGACCCTCTTTGGCTTCGGCCTTTTGGCGGTGGCCGGGGGTAGTGCCCTGGCCACCTGCACCTTTTTTCAGTGTAATAAGCCGTAAAGCAGTGAACCACGTCAACCCCTTGACTTTTTGGGGGATGCCCTGGTATACTGCTTACAGATAGCGTTAGCCGTGGTTTCTTGCCCGGGCCCTAAGCCGAGCAATGTTCATTCCTCAACCATGACTGATGCTTCTACAGATCCCCCGGGACGTTGCAACACTAGCAGCGCCCCGGGGATATTCATTTTTATACCCCTTCTTTCGCTCCCCGTTTCGGTTTTACAAACTTCGTTTTATACTTTTCAATCTCCAGCCGCAGCGTATCTTTCACCATGTCGATCGCTTTGCGAACGTCTTCGGCGTGTTCCTCTGCGCGGAGGATCTTACCCGGCAAACGCAGATCGGCAGCCGCAAGAAACACTTCTTCGCCCTTCCCATGATGCCGCGTCGTGCGAGAGAGCTCCAACCAGATCTCGGCCTCGCCGGTCTCGTCAAACTTTTTTATGAACCTTGCGAGTGGCGCCAGCTTCTCATCAATATACGTCTGCAGCGACGGCGTCATATCTAGATTTTTTTTGATATTTATTTTCATTTTTATATTTAGACGATTTGTATCTCTTCCTCTAATACTACACCGAATTTCTGTTTTACTGCCACTTTGGCGAGCTCTATAAGCTCCATCACCTCCGGCGACCGGGCGTCTAAGGCATTTACGATAAAGTTCGTATGCTTCGGCGAGATCATGGCGCCCCCGGCGGAAACGCCCCGCAGGCCGGACTCGGAGATCAACTTTGCGGCAGAGATCACCGGGAACGGATCGGTCTTTACGGAAAAGCGCGATTTGCGAAAACTAAGCACGCCATCGCGCACCGCCTTCTTATAGTGCGCGCTGTCTTTTTTGTGGATCGTATGCAATGGGATATTCTTGAAAATACTGCCGATGTTCGGATAATCCAGCGGGTGCGCCTTTGTGCGGTGCGCTATTTTTTCGCGGATCGAAGCGGCAATCGCCTTCTTCTCCCCTTTCGCGAGACGGAGTGTAGCCGAAAGAATAATCTCTTGCCCGCGCTTCTTCTTGAATATGCTCATACGATAGCCAAAACTGCACTGCCGCGTAGTGCGTTCTATTATCTTCATTGTCTTTATATCAAAGCTGCGTACCGCAACAATCGCATCTTTTGTTTCGCCGCCAAAACAGCCGGCATTCCCGCGGATAGCGCCACCCACGCTCCCCGGCAACCCGCCCGCCCATTCCAAGCCGGAAAGGGATTTTTTGACGCACGCATTCAGCAGATCGCTCATTAAAACACCAGCGCCCACGGTGAGTTCCGTTCCGTGCGCGGTGAGAGTTTTTAAATTCGGATGGAGCACGAGTCCTTTAAAACCACGGTCGTCGATCAGAAGATTCGTCCCGCCACCCAAAATAAAAATAGACACCTTTTTCTTTTTTGCCTCGCGGATCGCCCACGCTATTTCTTTTTCGGTCTTAGGCGCAAAAAAAAATCTTGCCGGACCGCCGATATTATAATTACTGTACCGCGCAAGCAGTACGTTCTCTTTAAATTTTTGCATGATATTTATTTTTAAGCCGCGCACCGGAAACAGCTGCCGCGTACGCGGCACTGCCGCAGATCCCGCTCCGCTCAATCCTCTTTCTTAAAAGGACTGGGCGGAGCGGCTGTGGTGACCTCCGATTCTTTTTGTGATTGAACGAGTGCTCTCCAGCCGGCTCCGCTATCAGTATACGATACATACATTAAAACTCAATTAAACCAAAAGCCCCCTTGCGGGAGCCTTTGGCCAAAAAGAATCGTGTGGGATTTTCCTTAGTCGACGTCGTCGTTAAGGAAAACTCGCACCCATTCCAAGCCATTATAGCAGATATCCACAGAAAGCGCAAGTCCGCCCTGGGGACAACTTACTTTTTGAACACTACATATTTGTAGCCCAGGAAGTCCCACAGGAATCCCGCTGCCACGCCGGCGATCGCGCCAACGTTCGCCCAAAGGTTCGGCGAGATGGATTCCGGCCGCACAACGCCGCTAAAGACGTATGACGCCACACCGACATTGATGAGGAACCCCCCAACGGCCACCAGATAGAACTTTATGGTTTCCGATGAGTTGGCCGGGTCATGTGAACCGAACGTCCAGAACTTGTTCCAAAAGAAACTGTTCGTGGTCGCCGCCAGGAACGAGACCGCCTTCATGATCCGATAGGGCCATGCCGCGGGCGTGCCGAACGCGAGGATTTCGAGGTTCAAGATGCCCACATCCACAAAGGTATTCAACACCCCCACCGCCGCGAACTTGCCGAATTGATAGAGCACCGGCACTATCTTCCCCAAATAATAGAGGATGAAGAGCGCGAGTGGCGCAAGAATCGTAAAGGCAAGGAACACCACAATGCGCAGTGTATAGCTAAGATTGATATTAAACGAACCAGCCACGTTCGCCAAAATCGGCTGCGAAAGCAATCCTACCGCCGCACCGATAACGACGATCGCCCACCAATCGCTTTTTTTCATGGCTAATTAAGTTCGTAGGTGATGCTGACCGTGTCGGTAATATCCTGCGTCCCCGGCTGGATCGTCGGTGCGACCGGTGCGGGCACCGCGCCCGCGCCCATGGAGTTCGCCGCTGAATACGCCACCCGCGTCTCGGGGAAATAATTATTCTCCGAAATATTCACCACCTTCCCAAGCGACACCCCTGCCGCTCCCGTCATCTCTTTTGCTTTCGCTGCCACCTTCGCGAACGCATCGGCGCGCGCCACGGCGAGCACTTTTTCTTGATCGGCAAACGTGAATGAAACGCCGCTCACCTGGTTCACGCCAAGCGGCGCAAGCCCGCCCAACACCGACGCCACCTTGCTCAAATCGCGCACTTTCACCTCAACCGTCTGCGTAAGCGTATAGCCCGTGATGTAGTTGCGCATGGTGTTCTTATCCCACTCATAATTCGGCGAAAGGTCGTAACCGGTCGTCGTGAGGTCTGCGTCCGCAATCCCCTGCCCCTTCACGAACGCGAGCACCGCCGTCATCTTTTGGTTGTTGTTATCCGAAAGCGTCTGCGGATTCTGGCCCTGCGTCAGCACCGAAAAAGTTATTTCGGCAAGGTCCGGCGCCGCCGTTGTTTTCCCGAGCGCCGAGACCGTGATCACCCGTGCCGGGTAGAAACTGCCGCCCAACCTTCCAACTGCCGGTATCACAAAGAACACCACATTCACGACCAGCACCGCGATAAACACGTCCAACACGATCCAAAACCATGTTTTTGCACTATTCATATTTTTATTATTGTTATTTTTACTTTTTTATTCGCACCTGCGCACTCGCGGCGACCATTTTTTTGAATTCCGCTGCGCGCAAACTGGCGCCCCCGATCAAAGCGCCGTCTATTCCTTTATATTGTACATAATCGCGGATGTTTCTGCCGTCTACGGAACCGCCATAGAGCACGCGTGGGGCGAAACGCTTAATAACGGCGGCCACTGCCGCAGCATCTTCCGGCGCATCATATCGGCCGGTGCCGATCGCCCAGATCGGTTCGTATGCCACTATGAGGTGCGCTCGCGCGGCGCTCGAAACCCCCACAAGATCTTTTTTGAGCTGGCCAACGACAAAATTCTTTGCGGCAACGATCCCCCTTTTGCGAACCGCAAGCGGTTCACCCACGCACAGGATCACGCGTAAGCCGTCGCGCAACACGCGCTTTATTTTTTTATTGATCATCGCGTCGGTCTCTTTAAGCCAGCGGCGCCGCTCCGAATGGCCGACGATCACGTAGCGCACGCCCTGCGCCCGAAGCATTTTGGGGCCGATCTCGCTTGTATAAGCGCCCTTCTCTTCCCAGAAAACATCCTGCGCGCCAAGCGCGACGTGCCGAGCGCTCTTCCCGCGCCGCATACGCAAGGCCGCGATTCGCCCCAAATAAAGGAGTGGTGGGCACACTGCCACTTCAACGTTTTTGACCGGTTTTATTTTCGCGACGTCGCGGAACAGTTTTACTGCCGCCGCCTCCGTGCGTGGGTTCTCCTTCCAATTCGCAACCAATAACTTCTTCATACTAAAATCTTACCATGTTGAGGAAATTATTTGACGGGATCGCACAAAAACAGTATCTTATTTTATAGTAGTTATCTCATCCAGGAGAAAGAATTTGATTCAAATAAAAGACGAGGCATTCCAGCGGGTGCAACGCGCTATGGCAGAAGAGGCCGACAAGCGCGGCGTCATCGTTGCGTTTCGGAACGAGGAACGGCGAGACCGAGCGGGGTTCAGCCTACTGGCCAGCTGCAAAGACGGAGCGGTTGCCATATATGGCAGCGCCGTCTGCGTTGGGCGCGGGTTCGGGCTTGTCGCCATGGCAAAGCGGGCGCCCGATGCGCAGTTCTTTCTGAGTCATATTCATCAGACAGCGGCCGCTATTGGAATGAGCAACGACGATCTCTTCGCCGCGCTCGCCAAGCGGCAGGAGGTTCCGCCATTCACGGGCTTCGTGTGCCGCATTCTGCACCGCGGGCAAGACAACAATCCGCTGTGGCAGGAGATGTGGCGGCAGCTCGAGAGCTTGAGTTTGCAGAAACCGTTCCTGCGGACACTGCCGGCGTGGGCAAACGACATCGCCTACAAGAAGCTCCGCGCGGCGGCGGAGATCGGCCAGATCGTGCTCGTCTAGATATTCGGGGGCAACCCCGCAGGCCATGGATTCAATCCATGGCCTTTTAAATTTTTACGGCCTATTGCCATATCGGCATTTTTATAGTACTCTGCAACCAGCTTCTATCGGAATACCCGATGGGAGGGAGGAAGGGAAAACTATATGGGAACGAAAACGGACCAGGTCAAAAAAATTGACTTGGCCAAGCAGAAAGAAAAGCTGGAAAAGATCATTGCCGAGGGCTTTAGTGCCACGGACGTGGAGGCAATCCGAACACCAGAACAATCGTCCGACAACATCGACGCCGCGGTGGAAAACCTCTTGGGGAGTATCGCGTCGATCCGGCTCCAGAATCAGGGGCTGCGCCGCACGCTCGCGATCATGGCGCAGCGGAAGATAGAAATGGGCACGTACTTCGACTGCTCGACCTGCAGGGGCCCGATTGATCCGAATCGGCTCCTGAAAACTCCCGAGGCCAACACGTGCATCACGTGTGAAAGCGACCCAGAGCACGGAGATCGCGACAAAGACGAAGCCACCGGCGACTAACGCCGCGGAAGATTGGCCGCATCAAGCTTCCCGGATCGGAACGGGTTCGGGTTGTTGATAAGCTTCATACGCCCAATCAGGGCGGCATACTCCGCTTCGCGAGCGCGGTCGCGAACCGGACAGCGGGAGGGACCGACGGCATCAACACCGTCCCCTCCCGCTTTTTACATTTCACATTTCGACAGCGCTAAATCCCTAAGATAAATCGCCCCGACGAAAAGAAGGGCGTCAACGTTAACCCCGTTCTTAAAAGCTATTTTCTCCAGCCGTGCAACAAAAACAGTATCATCCAAAATAGTCCTCATTGCTTTATGAGAACCTTCTTGAACCTGATAAGCGTTTTGTGGGCCGAGATCAGCCAATGCTCGCATAAGACGTCCCACGTTGGCATCAACTATTTCTTTTACACCGCCCTCATAAAGTAACTGTTTTCCTTTCTCATTTAAAACAGTCGGCGATGAAGAAAGCGAGAATGCCCGCTCACGCAATAATTCCCACATGATGGATACTTTTGGCTTCATGTCGGCGACGTCAATCTTAAGCACGCCCACGTCATCATAGGTTCGCTTAGCAAAATAACCCAACCCGCCGAGCAGGAAGATAATTATTGAATAGAGAAAATCCGTGAGAGCCATGCTTCAAGTGTAGAGAAAATTTCCACTTAGTCAAAAGTTTTTTAATAATTTTTTAATGTGGAAATGGAAATATAAAAATGATCGAGCCCACTCCGTCGTGTAGGTAGTGGGCTCATTGCGGATCGGTTGCCCCCCCCCGATCCATGGGAAATCTGATGCGAGAGAATGCGCGCGAATTACTTTTTGGCGTACGCCAGTACGTAGCGAAACTGGATTTGCCCGCCGCCTGGCATCTTTTGCAGCCAGAACTCAAACGCACCCGTTCGCTTTGTCGAAATCGTCGTAGTGAGCATCGGCTTGCTCTGCCACGTGTCGTCGCCGTACCTGTATCCCGCGTAGCCGCCACCAACCTTGAATGTCTTGTTGATGGTGTATTCTACTTTCGCCCGCTCAATGACATGTTGGATCCGAGCGGACGAGTTCAAGGGCAGATACGGAAAGTAGACGGCCTCACTGTTCCACTTTTTGGTGAAGTGAAACTGGACGATTGTCCACGGCCAGAGGTATCTGGCGCTTTTGGCGGCGGGGCCGGTGGCCTGAGCGAAGTACAACTCGCTTGCTACCATCGCCCGCTTGCCGTCATAGAACGTCCTGCCGGCGCCGATGCACAACTCGTGATAATTCCCGGTACCGTAGTCGATGTAGCACACGTCGGGAACGATCCACTTGCCGCGCACCTGAAACGCTTCAACCATGTGGTACGTTCCCACATGCGGTGCGTCGGTACGCACGCCAGTACGAGCCAGAACGATCGTGGTCGCTGGGTCGTTGTCGGTGGTGATTGCAGTATCCTGGGCAAAGCTCGTGAGAGCGAGACCCAGCGAAATCAGCAGAGCAAAATAGATGTTTTTCATGGCATCCTCTCAAATATTCAGTTCTCAACGAACGGGTTAATTATAACACCGTTCTGCGTTTTTTGTCAAGTTTTTCTACCGCGTAGTGTTTAAGATAGTTTTAATGTACTATTTGTTATCATGGGGAAGAAAAAGGTCAACAAAAATAAAAAAATGCCCCGCGAAACCGTATACAACTACGTGGCCGTGCTTGATCCCGCCAAAGAAGGCGGATTCAATGTTTCATTCCCTGCCCTCCCTGGATGCGTAACCTTCGGGAACAATCTCTCCCATGCAAAGCGCATGGCGAAAGAAGCGCTTACGTTGTGGATCGAAGAATTGTTGCACCGGAAAAAGAAAATTCCATCCGCCGATACCGGCGTTGCGAAGATAACAATTACGGTCGCAAAAAAATAGCATGCGTCCACATACCGCCAAGGAGGTTGCGGCAATTCTGCGCCGCAACTGGTTTTTCCTTGTCCGCCAAAACGGCAGTCATCAGATATATCGGCACATACAATCCGGGAATATTGTCATAGTACCGGTGCATAGCAATAGATCCATACCAATGGGGACCCTGCATCAAATAATCAAGCAGTCAAAATTGCCGAAATCGGAATTTGAAAAATAAAAGAGGCGCCGTTCTTTCGAACTGACGCCCACCACTGATCTTGCCGACTAGGCCTTCCTCAACTTTCTGGCGGCCTTCTTGCTTAAACCGGCCTCCACTGCCGCTTCGTACTCACGCTCGCCCACACGTTTGGCGCGGGCTGCGTTCGTCTCACTCTTATTGCGATGGGCCGGCCGATTTCGCTTGGTCACTGCCGCCTCCCCAGCTCAGTTCCTTCTGCAGTGGGATGGACCGGTAACAGCCTGCCACGCCGCGATGGTCGAGCGTAGCCGCTTCGAACTGGCCAGCGAACTGATCGACGACTTCGTTCCATGGATACTGCCGAGGAACGCAATCGTCGTTCAGAGCTTTCTTAGCCGATGCAGTAGTGATGAAGGCGGCTGCTTTTTCGTCGCTCGAAAAAACCAGAAGCGATTCGCGGCTCCCGATCACCCTGCCGTCTCGCATCTCAACGACCCAGCACGGGTCGGGATGCGGAATGGAAATCTCCACTCCGATCTCGCCCTCTTCAATTACCGTAACGCCCGGAGCAATCTGTCTAATGACCATAAACACCTCCTAACGATCTGCCTCGATGGCTATGCACATACTATGACGTATTTATATGAAAATCAATACAAAAAAAGGGAGTGCTTTTTCAAGCAACTCCCGAACTGGCTTCCGATCTTGATTCTATATGGGCTCGGGCTCATACCCGAAGATGGTCGGCCGCCGGCCCCAGCCGTTCGAAACGATGATCGCACTCTCGAACAGCGTCGTGCAGTGCGGGCAGTGGACCCGCTTTGCGAGGAGAAACGCCTTGACGGGCGTCCCCGGCTTCCATCGAATTTCGTCGGGGCCGTGGAAGGTGGGATGGAGAAGCTTTGTTTCGTCTTCTCCGAGGGTCACAGGAATGCGGACCGCGCCGCATCCCTTTTTGTAACACCCGAGCTCAATCGAAAGCCCCGGCTTGAAACGTGCAAGGGCACGGGACTTCCGCTGCGGGTGCTGCTTGGCGGGCGGGAGCGGCTTACGACGAAGAACGCCTCCCGTGTCTCTGCCTCTTCCAGACTGCTCGGTTAAGCGCATGCTTCGGATGATGCTATTGATAGTCAACATGTGGCCTCCGCTACGAAAAGAGTAGCTCGCACGGAAGGAGGTGTCAATTTTTGAGTGAGGCAAAAAATGAAAGATTAAAAAATCATTAAAGGAAGCTTGCGCATTGGAATTGGACAATTATAATTCGGTAATAAAATGGTGATAACTCCCGAGGAATTGCAAAGGGTGAAAGATCAGGCGGAAGAATTATATAAAAAAATAGGTGAAGTTAGCTGTCCTTATTTTAAAGAGGTGGTAGCTTTCAACACAAAGGGTCTTGATCATATAAAGTTTAAGGATTGGAATAAAACGAGGTTGATAGAAGACCAATATCGACGACTAAAGTTATTATATCTCGCGCCCGTTATAATTCATGCCAGTCACACCCTGCAAGAATTCAGAGAGCAAAGTCATTTTGAACGCCAGAAAATTAATTCGCGCTGGGAAAACAGGATGGTCCGTGTCAATTATTTTGGGTTCGTTGCCATCGTAGACGAGGTGCGAGTGAAAATAGTAGTCAAACAAATCAAAGGCGGCAATAAATTTTTTTGGAGCATTTACCCTCATTGGAAAACCAAGATGGTGAATGGAGCGCCAAAAAAAATTCTCCATGACGGGGACATGGAGACGCAGTAGCTTCGGTCCTTAAACGTGGCGATCGTCTGCGGTTTAAAGGAATTCCTTTATTGAACCGCGGGAGAGCCAAAGCCCTCACGAACACCACAGATATATTTTATACGCGAGCTAGGGAAAATGCAAGTGGAATTGACTTTCTAGTGTCATATTCATATAATCCCGATTAGTTAGGGGGCAGTAATGGAAAGGATTAAACTGTTGTTAGCCGAAGATACAACTATCGGCGCTCGGCGCGCCCAGCGGCTCTTAGGAGACCAGTTCGAAGTGGACCCCGACACGCTATCAACGCCGGGCCTGGTTCTCGCCCGCTTGAGAATGGACAAGACCGAAGGGCGGCTCCCGCGCGTCATCGTAACCAACTTGATGTTCCAGGATGGCGGCTATCCGGAAGCGGGCGTCAATCTGATCCGCTCGATCAGAGTGCTCTGCCCCAACATTGTCATTGTGGCATGGTCCAAAGCCAAGGGCTACCTTGAAGCTGCGCGGCAGGCCGGGGCGAACATGGTGTTCGCCAAGTACAAAGACGACGACACCATGGGGGAAAAGATCGCTCAGTTCCTCCAGTAGGCGCAGCGGGCGCAGCAACGGTCGTAAAACAAGAAGGGGCTGACCACCCTTCTTTTTTGTTGCTGTTTTACTGGAGCTTGACAGGATTTATGAATATGCTACAATATAGTTAGTATTTTGGCATCGTTCCTTTCCCCATCCGGAAAGCGTGCGATATGGCACGAGAAGCAATAACGCCTCATATCATCACTCCGGAGCCGATAGCGAGATGCTGGCTCCATAGACATCCGCGAGAAGCGGAAGGAGAGACCTATGAATCGCTTTGGAATTCACGTGTTTCGGCAGGAGTTTGAGAGTTTGCTGTGGATTCTCCCAGTCGAGTGGAAAGAGGACATGGAGACAAGGGTGAGCCGCATCTCCCATGAGTTCATGGAGAAGCGGGCTCTCCACGATGGCGCGACCGGCAACCTGGTCGACATCGCGGACGACGCGAAGATTTTTCTCCTCAGTGCCAGCGGGAAATTGCTCGCTGAGGTGCGCCAGACCATCGACATCACCCACAACGAGGCAAACTGGGACAACGAATACGAGGACGGCGAGACCGTTGGCGAGGCACTACTCCGTCTCGGCCAGCCGGACCGGGTGGCCTATGCGGTGGAAATCCGTGAAGGCTACATCGTGAAAGATCATCACAGCGTAGGGGGTTACTCCGTGACCCTCTACAAACCCCCGAAAGGATTCACGCTGAGCGGCTGGCTCAACGGACAGATCCGCCGCGAGAAAGAGAAGCTCTCGGCAGCGCTTGCCGAGATCGACGCGGAAGCAACCGCAAAGTAAGCGCAGCACAACCCCGCATTCACCGAAGGCCCCAAACCTTCACGTGGTGCGGGGCTTTCATTTTCATAAACGCACGGAGCTGGACGATGCTCGAACGGTTTTGACTTACTAATCCTAGTGTCGTATAAAGTGATTAGTGAAAGGAGTTCCAGATGGCATCATGCATTCACGCTATAACCCGCACATATCAGGCGGAGTGCGGTTTCTTTGAGGGCAAGCCTCCCGAGGAGTGGCCGAGCAATCACGTTTACGCCCTTTCCCAGGAAGACGTGAACTGTGCGGAGTGCCGCAAGATACTCGATGCGCGCGAGCGGATAGCGCAGCAAGGCATGCGCGAAGAAAGCCTCGTTGAGCTTCCGGGGGGCGATCCTTGCTGGTAGCAACGCCAACCCCCGTTCCGATGGCCCCGCGATGGTTGCGGGGTCTTTTTTATAAGAGCCTATCTAGTTGCTCTTTTGCTGCCTCAAGGAAAATTCTGTCTCGTGGAACAATATAAAGACTACCCTCGTCGTTTTGCGGCCGATCTGAAGCAAGAACAGACATCACTTTTTTTACGGGGAACCATTGGACCACGAATCCACTCTCAACCTCCTCTTGCGTAAGGGAAGGCGTCCCCTTTTCCCCAACGAGATTCGCCAAATAACAAAAGGAGTTCTGGGTGAGCTCGAAAATTTTCCGATATTCAATTATTTGCCCGACTTCGCCGAGCGCCTCAACATCACAGCCGAGCTCTTCTTTGCATTCCCGCTTGAGCGCATCAAGAACGTTTTCGCCTTCCTCAATCCCTCCGCCGGGTAATTTGTGGTAGCCTCTCTTCGTGACATTTAAAATACCTATGTTCCCCTCTTTGTCGCACAAGATCGCCCTCGCCGCATTCCTCACGGGATATTTTGCAATCTCATCCTCGGTCGCGTTTTGAGGGTTAAGTATTTTTAGCAGTTTCATGGTTTGGATAAAGCTTCATTGATAGCCTCAAGTATCCATCCCCCACGAAGTTCGCCTTCCATGACTTTTAATTCTTCAATGGTGAACCACCTCGCGTCGAGAAGCTCATCGTCTGGAAACTGAAGCGTGCCCCCGATAATCTCTGCCTCAAAGATATGCCTCGATGGCTCGGTCGCTGTGTTTTGAAAAATGCCGATCTTGCGCCCCAAGCGAACATCAAAACCGCATTCTTCTTTTGCTTCTTTGATGGCGGTTTGTTCTATGGTATCGCCAACGTCAACACGACCCGCAGGAAGATTCCAGAGCTTATAGGCACGAGGCTGTTTTTCTTGAACGAGAAGATATTTCCCGTCATTCTTAAGGACGACGCCCGCCACAACCGATACCTTCACTACCTCTTTTTCCATTTACTATATAGTATCACTTTTGCGCGGCGGTTGACGCAACGAATCCCTGCGTGCTATAAACCTACTCAGGAAGGGAACAACTCATGTCTACGACTGTGTATGCAATTGTATTCGCCGACAACGAACAGGAGTTGAGCGGCGAAGAGAGTTTATTCACTGACCAGGGCTATGCAGAGCACATCGCCGCCGGACGGAACGCTGACGTTCCCGAGTGCGCAGTTCGGAGCGTCAAGGTAAGGTCGATGACCGTCTACCGATAGCCCCCATTGCGCGACCGCAAAATCGTCAGCCAGGGAGGCGGAACAATCCGCCTCTTTTTCATTTGTAGGGAGGACTGGACACGGCGGATAAACGTATTTGACATTACCCCCGCCTATTTGTTAATAAGTAGTTAGCTCTGCGGAGGTAGGGCCTTATGAAGATACGAAGAAAACCTGTTCACTTCTCAAAGGAAGAGAAGGAAAACCTGCTTCAATTCCTGCACGAGGCGCTTCCACAAACCACGAGGCGGATAGTCGACAGCTTTCTCGATGGTCTGACCGCGAGAGTGGACAGATCTCCCGAGGAAACCGAAATGCTCCGCTTCTCCATTTTGTGCTCAGTAGCACGAACCGGCGACATGAACATCTCGCGAGGCCTCGTCCGTTCACTGGAATACCAAGCGGACGAGATGGAGCTCAGCGATGACTTTGCGCTCGCCGCGGAATTGAGAGCCCTCGCACACGTCGTGAAGGAATGCCGCGGCTGGAAGTAGCCGCGCTCGCCCCGCCGCCAGCCAGAGGCCCCGCTTCAGCTGTTGCAGCGGGGCCTTTTTTAATTTTGAGCGGGGCTGGATGGCCTTCGAACAATTTCACAAACTAGGTCGTGATTCTCTTCGCCGCAACGATGCGATAAAAATATTGGAAGCGTCCTAGTACCCAAGAACAGCTACTGCCCTCAACCGCAGTTGAATGCCAAATTTCCTTGCCGGGTTCACCGATCCAAATCGCGGTGTGCAGTGAAGTAATATAATCATCTTCGGTTGGGAATCCCTGCTCGCTCTTATCAACAAGCTCTCCGGCTTTACTCCTGATCCGTTCGGCATAAATTATATCGCCGGTTTTGAGCGCGCCAAGGTCTATCTTCTCACCCTTCTTAAATACGAAAGTCCCTGTTTTATGATAAGCACCCGGAGACAATACCTCGTCTGGCTTTAGAAATAATCCTTTTGATTGCAAAACATAGTACTGCAGGGCACGACGGCAATTGCCTATCTGCCAGTCCCCTTGGAGCTCTTCACGAGTCGGGAACGGACCCGCGATAAATTGATAGGAGAATTGCTTTAGCATAAGACCTTCTTAGCGGCAACAAACCAGCTTCTTTTTCAGGCTTTTACTGAGCGTGGTCCACTTTCGCCAATGTTCTTTACTCAACCCAGAGTTGCTTATTATTGTCAGCATAGTTAATTCTGGATAGGACGATTTCGTTAGATTTACATCAACCACACATTTGCTATCGTGGCTTATCCATGCGCTATGAGAACCACCGAGCTCTTTTCCGAAAGAAAAGCCGTGGTATTCCAAAAACTCAATTACGTCATCATGGCTCCAATTACTAATGCCGCTCGCCATGATGATTGGAAAGCATTACACGCCCATCGGCAAAGCGGTTTTTGTATATTCCATTCCCTCTACCCGCAAAGAATTTTTTCCCTTGGCAGATTTCTTGGTGTGAAAGTCATCATACATATCCCAATACTCTTGCGGAGCAAGACGGTTCAAAAGATCGTCGGAAAGATTTTTTTCGCGAACCGTTTCTATGTGCAAAGCAACCGCGATTTCAAGGTGTTTACGCACCTCGGCCTCAGTAGCACCCTCTTCTACAATATTAAAATCCAAACAAATACCAAAAGCACCTTTGTCGTTTGAGACATAGACAAAGTGAACAATGCCGCTCTTTTTAGTGTTGACGACGCGCGTTTTTAGAGTGTTCATCAATAGGTAGTATAAGGCCGTATTTTGGGAGAAGTCAAGGTGGGTTTTAGAATTATTTTAGAATGATGGGGTTGAACGGCGCGCGCTAAATTGACAAGGCAACGCAATGTGATGTACAACATTCTCAGGAGGTGCGATCGTGCTCTTCGACTTAACCGGGCTGATTCCCGATGAAAGAACGCAATGCATGCCGTTCGGGATCGTAGCTGCCGACTCCATCGAGGCAGCGGCGGCGAAGATTGGCCTTGCCGTCAAAAACGTTTGGCGTGGACGCGCGCTGGAGGCCATGCGCGCCGAACTTGAAGACGGTTACTTCCTCGAGGAGACGCCCGAGCTCACAAATCCGGCCGATCTGGCCAAGGTTGTGGAACGGTGGCTCGCGAGGAACAACTCATTTCCGGCCGACCAAGAGGTCGCCCCGTAAGCGCGATCTACAACTACTTCCATCCGTTTTCGCCTTGGCGCAGCTACTAGCTGCGCCTTTAAAATTTTAGGGAGGATGTAATCGTGAATGATTTTGATTATTCCAAGCCATTGAAGCATTACGATTTATTGACTTTCATAACCGCCCACGCTATAAGTCCAGTAGGAGCATTCCCATGACAAGTCAGATTGCCCACGATACGAGCTTGGAATTGCGGCCCGGCGATGCGCTGCTATACGACTTCCAGGATGGAGATTGGTTCGTTTGCCGGAATGGGCTCAGGATCAATTTCGACATCGAAACTGGTCGCCGCCTCCGCCAGTGGCTTCCGCCGGCTCTCAATGCGTACCAAATCGCAACGCTTTTCATGCTCATCGCCCAGGTGACAGGATTTTCCCTCGAAGATAGGGGCGACCTCTACCACCAGTTCCCACACTGTTTCATCAAGGGATTCGTTGCGGTCAGAACGTCCGACCCATCCTCGCAGGCATCGTGAAAGAACCTCACGTCGGGAGTTGTCGCAAGATAGCTCCCTTTTTTTGCGAAGGAGAGCTCGCAACGACATTTGAGCGATTCTATTTAATCCCCCGCCTTACAGACGAGAAGTAGATACGTTGGGAAACGAGACCTGTCCCGATAGAATGATTTATCAAATTTCATGGCGGTCTTGTCGGGAGGGCATTCATCCAGACGATCCACCGCAAGCCCCGCTTTTTTTATTACATTCCAGTAGTCGGCGAGCGTCCGGTGATAGTCATTAAACGTGAGACGCCCTTTGCCCATTTTGTGCGTTATGGAAACCGGAGTGCCCGACGCAAAATACCCGGCAAATTTTGTTTTAACGTCCTTACGCTGGAAGAGAGACGACTGCATGTAGCCATCAAATGTCGGATAGGGCTCGCCGAGGATAATTTCTCCGTGGGGTTTTAATACTTTCTTGCACTCTTGAAGGGTTTTGAGCAGGTCCTTCTCTTCTTTGATCGCCGGCAAAAGCATGCTCAATAATATGACATCAAACTTCTCTTTGAAATGGGAGGAGAAATTGGTTGCGGAGGCCACGATAAATTTTCCGCTTGGAAAAATCTGCTTGGCGCGCGCGATCATGTCTTTTGAAACATCAACGCCATAATAGGTATATCCTTTTGCATTTGCCACTAATGATAGGTCTCCTATCCCACAGCCAACATCCAATAATTTCCCGTTAGATGATTTTTTAAGATTGCGCCTTATGGCAGGGATGAGGACAAAGCGCTTGCCCCGCGTTTGCTCGTATACCTTGGAGCTCTTACCAAAATATTCCTTCATGGGTTACTTCGGCTCCCAGTTATTCCAGAGACCTTCCACGGGTTCATATGGATGCGGATATAACTCTTTGATCGTGTACTTCTCCATCTTTGGAAAAGTCCACCCGTTCTTCCCTTGGATATATTGCATCAGAATAACCGTCGCGTCAGGATTACCAAACTGCCAAATGAGATGTCGGCACGTACCGCAAGGAGGGGTGCTCTTTTTTTGTACTTCTGGAACTGGATCGGCAACCACGATAGTTTCTATCTTTGCTTTATATGATTCTTTCAACACCATATTTTGTATGGCATGGCGCTCTCCGCAAACGGTAGCTTGGGCGATATTTGGCTCAAAGCATACGCCGTCGTATATTTTTCCGCTGTCTGACATCACAAAAGAATACAGCGTATCAATGTCGCCTCGTTCGTGGCGCATCTTGTTATAAGCGACGATCGCCTCTTTTGAGTAGTCTACGAGTTTTTGTTCGTTCGAGGTTAGGACGACTTCCATGTGATTGATTATATCATTTTGATGCGCTCGCGTTGGAGGTAAAGTCGGTGCGAATTAGAGATGCTTCTCATAGCAATAAAAAAGGCCGCAGAACAGAGTTGTCCTGCGGCCGGTTCAAGATGAACGCAATCAATCAATACTGCCGATCTCTACGCGCTCTCCCGGCGGCGCCTTTCTTCTTCCGCGAGTGCCTGCCAATAGGCCTCGTCGTTGCGCACTTTGAGCCACTGCTCGGCGATGTCTTTCGGTTCGGCGCCTTGGCGGAAGTGCCAGTCTTGCCAACTGTCCTTCCGCCAGTTGATGTATTGCCGGCACACCGCGAACAGCCGGTGGACCTGAAGCGCAACCCACTTGGGACTGCGCTTGCCCTGAAAGACCGAGCGGACTTCCGGGAGCTTGAAAACGTCGATCCACGCGGCAGGCTCCCTGCCATTGTCGACTAGGCTCTCTTCGGGGCAATTGTAGCCGTAGCAACTGCCAACCGTGCTCGCCATGCGATGCAGGATGACCACCGCCGAAACGGGACTCACTGCCGCATACTCGTTGAGCATCTCGAGAAACGGTTCGGCGAGTTCTCCCACGTGGTACGGATGCGAGGTCGTGTCGATGCACTGGTTGGTCGACCAGACACCGAACACCTCCAAGCTGCGGATGAGCTTTCCGAGCGCCGTCGCACGATAGGCTTCGCACTCCAGTTCGTCGAGCGCTTTCTTGGTTTGGGGCGGCAGCGTTTCGAGCGCAACCGTCCAACCCTTCAGCGTCTCGACAATCTTCGCGATGCGGGCGACTTCCGCTCCCTGGTTGATCCGGGAGAGAATGAACGTCCGATCGGTCGTGTCGGCGACGTACCCCATGCCAGAATCGTACCGCCATCCAGCCTTCCAGTTGATGTTGGCGCGAAGGATGTAGGTTCCGTTGGTCTGGAAGTAGCCGATTGCGTTGACCGCCTCGACCGCTTCGAAAACCTTTATCCAACGACTGCGACAGTCCGCCTGAAAGGCGTCCGAGTCGCCGACCGTGGGTTTGGCCTGTTGGACTTCCCCGGCCAGCGCGTTGAGGCGCGCTTCAAACGTTTCCGGCTCGCAGGTCGCGTACAGCCGCTCGCGAACTTCGGCGTCCGAGAGAAGGTTGGCGAACGTACGAGCGCGGAGATTGCGATGAAGCACCTGGTCGATGTACGGCTTGAGCCGGTCTTCGCTCGGTTTGCTTCCGAGAATGTGCGCCGGAATGTCCGGGACGATGCTCAGCATCTCGACGGCGTATCCGATGATTCGCGCCAGGATACTGCATTCAGCTTTGAGGAGCAGTGCGGCGGGAATCGTGTTGATGAATTCCCGCATCTGCCCCTGAAACGCCGCGAGGTCTTGCGTGTAGTCGCCGGTCTTTTCAACGTTCAATCCGGCGGAGATTTTGGCGCGGAGGATGTCGGGGTAGTCGGAGCGCTGCCGCTGGGCAGCTTCCTGATTTTCCTGTTCCTTGGCCTCTTGTTGTCTCAGTTGCTCTTGCTCGAGGGCGATTCTCGCCCTTTCGCGCGCTTGGTCTGCGATTGATTTTGCGTCCATATATGGTCCCTCCTAGATAGCTGCCGAATAAAACTATTGGGCAATTATCTAGGAAAGACGGGGTTAAAAATACTGTGACAATGGTACCACATTATTGGTGCGTTTGTCAAGGTGCGCTGTGCTTGCGCATTATTAAATGCTTTTTAAAATCTTAGTTGCCGTTCCCAACTTATTAACCAAGAAAGTTCCATGTTCGGGATGGTGGATACAGTTGAGGATGTGGCCAATGAACGTTTCTCCCCTAGCGTGAGACGCGGGACATTTTATATCTACTTGTCCCTTGTTTCTAATCAGCCATTCATCAAATGCGC
This sequence comes from uncultured Candidatus Saccharibacteria bacterium, assembly GCA_964577245.1. Lineage (GTDB taxonomy): Bacteria > Patescibacteriota > Minisyncoccia > UBA6257 > 2-01-FULL-56-20 > CAVYIK01. The sequence goes on along the minus strand of CAZNYI010000003.1, from coordinate 1,622 downwards.
CAATGCTTGTAATTTTTAGTTTTTTTCGTGCCTCATTATAAGCTTTTGCAAATTGATCCTGCGGAGATATTGGATTAAGGAGGCTATAAAAAAATCTGTTTTTTTCTTCTAGTTCCTTCAGTAATACGCCGTGTCGTATATTTATTGATTTTATTTTATCTGCTCCCTGCGTAACCGCTGATTGATAGCTCAACAACGCTGGGTTGCGATTCTCAGGCTTTTTATCAAGCTCTTTCTGAATTTTTTTTACAAATCGACTAAAGAAAAGACCTATCTCTTTCTCTCGCCCAGAAATATCGCCTCGGGCGGATATATCTGCTAATAAGTAGAATATTGATACAACACTCGCCCTATTTCTTAACGCGGCATCGTTTTTATTTGGAAATGCTTTTTCTAGGTGCCGCACAACATCAAAAATCTTTTTTGCCTCTGGACTTTTGTAATTAAAGTTGTGGTACTCTTTAAAAAACTTCTCTAAGTTTTTTAGTTTTAAATCCTCTTTTGCGCCCTTTATGCTTAGCAAACACAATTGAGCACAAACAGCATAATGAGAATACCTTGTATCTGGAAGTGATATTCTTTCTTTGAAAAAAGTTTTTGCGCTTAGCCGACGCTTGATAAAGTCATTCATATTCCCCGACATTGAAAACAGCTTCTCTCCAAAATTAAGCGGTGTTCCTCCTTGTAGCCGTTTATAAAGCTCTATAGCCTCATCGCCTTCAACTTCAGTCAACATTTCTACGGAAAAATTGTAATTATCTATTGCATCTTGGATGGCAACTGACAACTTAGAATATTTTCTTCCTCCGTATCCTCGAGAATAATCTTCCTTAAGTGGCAACTTGTCTGCCATAAACTTAAATAGACTAGTCAGCCGTTGCTTACCATCAAGACAGGCATAAGAATCTTTGCCGGTCTCCCAAAGAAATATCTTTGGTGTTCCCCATCCCTTCAGAAGTGAGTCGATAAAATATTGCTTTTTATCATCGCTCCAAACCGTTCCCCTCTGGAAAAATGGTTCTAAGTCAATATTACTCCTATACTTGTTTAACCAACTCGCCTTTTTGAAATCCGGCTTTGTTTTCATCAAAAATAAATTTCTTCTCTTTTAATCGTACCAAAGCGATCCGCTCCGGCACCTTTTATTGAACAACAATATATGCTCCTGGTCAAATAAGAGGGATTCGAACGTCGCTCGCCGGTAAGACCGGCTTCGCTCCTGCGGCACCCACGGTGCCGCACTGTCGCGCGAAACGCGCGACCCTCCAACACGGAGGGGGCGGGCCGCCCCCTCCGACCCACCCCTGCCGTTCGAATCCCCCAATGAAAGTACAACGATAGCAAAACAGGAATGTAGGTTTTGAAAGCAGTAAATCTCTAGCTGCTTTCAAAACCTACATTCCTGTTTTGCTATCGTTGTACCGCCATCGGGATTCGAACCCGAGTTTTCGCCGTGAGAGGGCGACGTCCTAGGCCAGGCTAGACGATGACGGCATCATAAACTTTATTCCTTCCACTACTTTATTGAGCTCCATGGAATGGGATCCTTTTACCAAGACCAGATCCCCTTTTCGCAGGAACGCTTGCACGGATTCCACGGCTTCGTCTGCCGTATCAAACGA
>CAZNYI010000002.1:33488-35616 GCA_964577245.1 uncultured Candidatus Saccharibacteria bacterium | reverse complement strand
CGGTTTCCCACCGCCGCGCTTCGCGCGGCCCCTTCCTATTCGGGGTGCCGCTCGGTTCGGCCCAATCCTTCCGGAGCCACCACGCAAAAAGAATATGGGCTTTCGCCGAATTCATTCTTATGCACGAGGCGAAAGCCCATATTCTTTTTGTGTGGTGGAGACGGGCGGAATCGAACCGCCGTGTAACGATACATTAGATGGGCCGTCTACGAGCGTAGTCTAACGAGGTTAGGCTGAGTGATCCTTTTTTCGCGCATGGCTCAGGATCGTCGGCTATGCGCTAGTCCCCTTGTATAAGACCGGTATCAGCCTAAGAGACCCAGGCTGGCCGATCCCCGCATTACGCGTAAGCGAACGCGGGAGCCGCAACTCGAGAGTTGTCAGTTAAATTTGGTGCAACGTTTACGGCGTTGCCATCGGCTCGCAAACCCATCGTGTATCGTTATCAAAACCAGTGCGTCCCCAAACCTTCACCTAGTGTAGTCCGAAACGGCAGAAAATCAAGACGTTGTTATTTATGGTTCATCGGATTACGCTTTAGATATCATGAAGATCGAGTGGCCCGACGAGCACGGCAGTGAACACAACGACGAGCGCGAACTTGTCTTTTTTTTGATAGAGCACATCAATAACCCCTGCGAGGTAGAAGTCGGCGAGGCACAAAGGGCGAACCTTAGGGACTTTTATCTCCGCGAAGCGGAAAGAGTGCTTCCCACAATAAACGATCTCACCGCCAGGGAATTACTCAAGGCAAAAATAAACGAATACCGGGAGAAAGAGGGCTGATCGGAGCGACCTATTTCTCCTCTGTCACCTTCTGCACGTTCGCGCGCTTCAAAAGTTCCACCTGTAGCCACTCGGCAAGGTCTTTGTCTAACGCCGGAAGCACTCCCTCGGACTGGTCCTCCTCCCCTTTCTCTTCGTCCGCGCCCGCAGTGAGGATCACGATCTTGCTCAATCCCATCATTTGGAAGCTAAGGTCGCGCTCAATGTTTACGGTCTGGATCTGCCGATACGGCATGGAGATTTCCTCTTTATTGAACACCCCGCGTTTTATCCGCAAAGCATCTTCGTCAAGATAAAATTTGTAGTTCACATAGATAAGCCACGCGACAAGAAGCACGATGATAAAAATGATGACAAAAATGCCGAACACCGTCCACGTGATCATGCTCATATAGCCAGTCACGTCGCCGATCGCGGGAATATTTTTAAGGAACGCCTGGTCCTTCAGCGCAAAGAGGCAGATCGCTACGAGGAGCACGACAGCGGCGGTGTTTATCCGAGCCAAAACGAATATCCAAAACGTCTTTTTGCCGAGCGTGTGGTAGGTGGCTTCGGGAACGCCGGGGTGGGTTACGGGGGCTTCTTCCATATTTCTATAATTGTACGACATTAAGCGAGTATTAAACAAACTTTGACTAGCGCTGATTTTCCGCTACAATAGAACCATACTTATTCCTAAGATCAACAGCAAGATAACAGCGCAGGAGCTCCGCGTGATAAACGAAAACGGAGAGAATCTTGGCGTCCTTTCGCGCGATAAGGCGCTCGCGTTGGCGCGGCCGGCAGAAAAACTTGACCTTATTGAGATCTCGCCGAACGCGAAGCCGCCCGTGGCGCGCCTAATGAGCTATGACAAATATCGCTATGAGGAAGCGAAGCGCGAAAAGAAAGAACGACTGGCGCAGAAGAGCGGCGGCTTGAAGCATGTGCAGATCAGCGCCCGCGCGGCAGAGAACGACCTTATGATAAAAATGAAGCAGCTTGAGGAGTTCATGGCCGACGGCTATCAGATAGAGATCAACATGCGCTTACGCGGGCGCGAAAAGGGCATGAAGGACTGGGCGCGGCAGAAGCTGGATGACTTTATGAAGAAGATCCCGGTGGAATATAAGCGCATCTCCGAGCCGCGCTTCGGCGGGTACGGTATGAGCGTGCAGATTGCAAAAAAATAGCGTCTGTAGTACACTGTCCTCTATTGAGCCACTACCACGCCGATGAATAAATCGCTCTCAAAACGCATCAGAATCACGAAGAATGGGAAGATCGTGCGCCGGCCGATGGCGGTTGACCATTTTCGCACCCGCACGAGCGCAAAAAACATCCGAAATAAGCGCAAAACCCG
>CAZNYI010000002.1:29561-33388 GCA_964577245.1 uncultured Candidatus Saccharibacteria bacterium | reverse complement strand
TTCAAGAAAGTGGTGGCATTCGTAAAATAACCAACCCAGCAATAACAAAAACTCCCGCAGAAAAGCGGGAGTTTTTGTTTCACATACTTACTAACCCTGCCCGGCTGGCGCGCTCCTTAAAGCGTAATCGTCTGCCCTAACGCCCCGAGAAGGAACGTCTGGAGAAGTGCGACCGCAGTGGAGTTATGGCCTGCGCCGCCGAATGCGGCAGTGGCATCTGTGCCGCAGTTGCTCACGATCGCCTGCACGCCGCCCGGATGGGTCGGAATGAACGACGTCACGTTATAGACATTGCCACCGATAAGGAGCCAGCAATCGTTGATATTGTTATGCTGGGCCACTACCGCGGCCGTGAGCGTGACTTGATTCGACGAAGACGCACTCGCCGGCGTCACGAACGACATCTGACTTGATGTTGCCGTGCTGCTTGCGGCATTCATGGACGTTACGAGGAAATAATACGTCGTGCTCGCCGTGAGCCCGGTCAACGTAATAGAGTGCGCCGAAACCAGTGTGCTATCAAGCACGTTTGGCGCCGTTGCAAGATTGATCGGCGACGTAGTCGAGAAGAACACCTTGCTGTTTGCCGGCCCGTTGGTGTTCCACGAGATCGTGGCGCTTGAGGAAGTTATTCCCGTCGCCGCGAGCCCGGATATCGTAAGAGGAACCGTCGAAGTAGTAGTGGACGTCGGCTGCGGTCCACCGCCCTCGTTTTCTACCTCTACTTCGTTCTCAATCTCGTTCTCATTCTCACCTCCCACCGTGGAAGTGGCGGTAGAAGTAGAAACGTGTCCACCTTCATTTCCATCATCGCCGCCGCGGAACGTTGAAGTTGGGGCCGTGGAGGTACTCACATGCCCGCCGCCTCCGTCATCGCCCCCATGGAACGTGGAGGTGGCATTGGTCGAGGTAGCAACGTGCCCTCCCCCATCATCACCGCCGCCAAAATTGATCGTGCTTGTCCCATTGTGCTGATCGCCGCCGTGCCCACCGCCACCTCCCTCATTCTCTGTTTCATGCACCACGGGAGCGCTCGTGGTCGTGCTCACGGTCGTGGTATTCCGGTGATGCCCACCACCGTCGTCCGCGTGAGCGACACTGCTCAGGGGAACGATCACCATGGAAGCGGCAAACATGATGCCCGTCGTCACCGCAAATATTCCATTCTTACTGATGTTATGTTTCATTTTTTTATTTTTGTTACTTTCGTTTTTTTTTGTTCGCTCATATCGACCTGACCGCATACTACCTATTCCTTTTATTTATATCGTTTTCCCCGTGAACGTTACATGAAGACAAAAAAGACCCCTGCGCCGCGCGTAGCGCAGGCAGGGGGATCCTTAAAATCGCTGCAGGATCATCGGCACGCCGAGCGCGGCGGTACCAATAAAGCAGCAGAGCGAGGCATAGGCGACTTTTGCATGATAGCGCGACCGGTCGCCGTCCAGCCAAAAGACCATCGCTACAATGCCGAGATAGCACGATAGCGCAAGACACACATGGACGACGAAGCGCACGTCCACAATAGATCCGCCGATGCGGCGGACTTCCCACTCTATTGCCGCGACGTAAACGGTCATCGCGCCAAGCATGATGCGCGCCGCCAACCGATGGCTCCGCATTGTTTCTCTCTCTTCTGGTTCCATCCTCAAGCGCCGATAATCCCCCGTCAGACGTCCGAGCAGGACGGTGCGAAGGAACAACAGCGCCACCATCGCGAGCGACGCAAGCAAAACTATCTTTACCATCATCCCCATCCTTCTTTCTTTTTGTCAACAAAACCCGCTACCTGATACTACGACCGAGGGCCGCCTTTGGTGCGCTTTTCCTCATTAAAATTTTATAGTTGAAATTGTGCGGGCGCCAACACGGTAATAAGTATCGAGGATGAATACCAAGGTCATGACGTTCATTTTTGTTGCCGCACTTGTTGCGGCAGTTTCGTTGTGGACCTTGGTCGCCCAAACAGCAACGTCGGCGGCGACATCGCAGGCATCGCAACCAACGTGCCTTGACGCAGGCACCGAAACGCTTCCGTGTTATATGACCTATTATGAAAATCTTACGCGCACCTTCGGGGTGCAGGCGGCATTCGCAGACCTTAAGGCACGCTACGCAAAAAGCGCGTTCGTGGTGGACCAGTGCCACCAGCTTGCGCACGCAATCGGCCACGGTGCCGCGGAATTGTATCCCACGATCTCCGAAGCGTTCGCAAACGGCGACATGTTCTGCTGGTCGGGCTATTACCACGGCGTCATGGAAAAAGTAGTTGCGAAAATCTCCACGGCGTCATTGCCGGGAATGCTCAATTCAATTTGCGCGGATATCCCGGGCAAAAGTTCCTATAGTTTTGAATACTATAATTGCGTCCATGGTTTGGGGCACGGCGTTATGGCGATCAAAAACGACGACCTCTTCGGCGCGCTCACGTTATGCAGCGATCTTTCGGGCGCGTGGGAAAAAGAGTCCTGCGCGGGCGGCGTGTTCATGGAAAACGTGATGGACGAAACGCGCGCGGGCGAAACGGCGGTCTTCAAAGCAACCGATCCGCAGTATCCGTGCGACGCCGTACCCACGGAATATATCGGCCAATGCTACGTGATGCAAACCTCCCACATGCTCCTTACGGCGAACGGCGACTTCGGAAAAACGTTTGCGATGTGCGCGGCGGCGCCAACCCTCTATCAAGCAGAGTGTTACGAAGGGATCGGCCGCGAGGCGTCCGGCAGAACGATAAGCAACGCGGCGGAAGTGAGAACGTTGTGTGCAAATCATGCGGGAACCAATACCGCAGGAACCGCCGCCGAAACGCAGTGTATCGTAGGTGCGGCAAAAGATTTCGTTTCGTATTTCCATTCGGATACGCAAGCCAAAGTATTGTGCGCTTCGCTTGCCTCCCCATCACTTCGATCACCCTGCCTCGTCGCCGTCACCGATTATTACAAATCATTCTAAGCACCCCAATGAAACTGAAGCTGAATCTTTTTTATGTCATCCTCGTACTCATGCTCGTTGCGGCGGGAGAGGGCATCTATCTGCTCTATGGGCATTCGTCGCTCGCGACCGCCACCACCACTGCGATTATCCAAGGTGTCGTAACGAGTACCCCAAAGACGACCGCTGCGGCGGCAATAATCACACCTCCGACTCCGCCACCCGCGGCGCCGGTGCCGCACCCCGCGGCAGCCGCGATCATCAGCCCCTCTGCGGCCACCTCAAAATCTCCAACCGACACACAACCGCCCACTGCCCCTTCCGGGCTCGCCGCGATAGCCGCCTCAAACACGCAACTCAATCTTTCTTGGAATCCTTCCTCGGATAATGTCGGGGTGATAGGTTATAAAATCTATCGAAACGGAACCATGGTCGGCTCTGCGCAGGGATTGAAATATGCGGCGATCAACCTTCTTCCCTCCACCGCATATTCATTCACCGTGGCCGCGTACGATGCCGCGGGCAATGTTTCACCCCCATCAACCGCGTTATCCGCTACCACTCCGACCGACTTCGCCGCAACGCCGCCACCAGCGCCACCAGCGCCATCGCCGCCACCCGCATCACCATCCCCACCGCCATCTCCGCCTCCGGCGCCAACCGATACCACACCACCCACAACACCAACGGGGCTTACCGCCGCCGTGGCATCACAAACACAAATAAATCTTTCTTGGATCGCTTCGACCGACAATACTGGCGTCACCGGCTACTATATTTATCGAAACGGATCGCAAATTGCGAGCGCCGCAGGAACTTCATATCAGGATACGGGACTTGTGACTGGCACAACCTATAGCTATACGGTCGCCGCGTACGATGCCGCGGGGAAC
>CAZNYI010000002.1:27832-29461 GCA_964577245.1 uncultured Candidatus Saccharibacteria bacterium | reverse complement strand
TGTGACTGGCACAACCTATAGCTATACGGTCGCCGCGTACGATGCCGCGGGGAACACAAGCCAGCAGTCGGTAATGGCGAGCGTCACCACAAAATAAAATGCGGAATGTCGTCATAACATTTCTGACCATTGCCGCGCTCACGGTCGGCGGCATTTATCTACAGCTTCATTACACGCCACCGGTGCCACTGAGCGATCCACCGGCGGCGGTTTCCGTAACACCGCCGCCATCACCGCTGCCGTTGCCCGCGCCATTGCCACCACCCACACCGCCACCGGCATCACCGTCCCCAACACCAGCGCCCATTACCAAGCCCCAGAGTACCCAGCCGCCAAGCGCGCCGGGCACTCTTTTAGCTACGCCAATATCAAAAACACAGATCGATCTTCAATGGGGGCCCTCAACTGGCCCATTAGGGGTCACCGGCTACCATATTTATAGAAATGGCGCAGAGATCGCAACCACCATTGACACTTCTTTTGCGGACATAGACATTCCCCCCGCCGCGTCGTTCACTTATTTCGTTGTAGCATACGACGTCGCGGGAAACACTTCTACACAATCAAATACGGTTGCCATCTCCTCGGAAAATCTCGCACTCGCCGGAAGTGGAAACTCTCCGGCTCCGGCTCCGGCTCCAACGCCATCGCCATCGCCATCGCCATCACCAACCCCAACGCCAACGCCACCACCGCCTCCAACTCCATCGCCATCACCAACTCCGCCGCCGCCACCAACTCCATCGCCATCACCAACTCCGCCGCCGCCACCGCCACCACCACCGCCTCCGCCTCCGCCAGCATCCACCTGCGGTAGTGGCGGACCGTGTACCGCCGCACAGATTGCGTCTCACAATTCCCAAGGTGATTGTTGGGTATACTTAAGTCCGGTCAATAAGGTATATAACATAACCGCATACGTTGCGAACCCAAGCCAGCACCCGGGCGGTAACGTGATCGTTTCGCATTGCGGAACCAATATTTACGCCTACTTCCTCGGAAATGCCGGCGGGCACGTCCACTCAAACAATGCACTCAATAACATCTTACAGTCGTATTATATTGGCCCATTCCAGACATAACATGAGAACCAACATCGAAAAAATTGCTGTTTTTCTTGTCGTGATCGCACTCGTGGTTGGCGTCACGTGGCAAATAGCCACCTACTATGCCTCGCGCGATAGCGGCGGGAACGCGTCATGGGCACACGTGGGCACCACGAGCACGGCGTCTTTTACGCCGCACGCCCTTGGCGAAACCGTCGTCCTTGATCAGATGGCACTCACCGTAGAGAGCGTGCGGGTGGATGCGACGGGCGCCGGTCCCCTTGCGCCACACACCGGAAACATTTTCGTGGTATCAACGATCACCATAGAAAATCGTTCCGGCCAGCAAGTTGAGTTCATTCCCCTGCTCCAGTTCTACCTTAAAGACCGCGCCGGCAATGTGTATAACGCCACTCCAGTACCTTCAAACAGCAATGAGCTTACGGGTCCCATCCTGCCACACGACAAGTTACGCGAAGAACTTGGCTTTGAAGTAGCGAAGAATGCTTCCGGCCTCACCCTCTATTTCTCGCCGGGACTCTCCGACAACGCAATCGTCGCCGTGGCTCTTGGTTTATAAATT
>CAZNYI010000002.1:3060-27732 GCA_964577245.1 uncultured Candidatus Saccharibacteria bacterium | reverse complement strand
GATCGGCTATTCCATCGGCGGCACGCTCCTTGCGCACCCCATTTTACTCACGATCGGCTACGCGGAATCCTATGGCGTTTCATTCTGGGCGCAGCTTTCCGATTTTCTCGCAAACCGCGACGGCGTGTTCCTTGCATATTTCGCATTGATGATCTTTGCGCTCGTTATTTTGCTCTCCTTGCCGTTCAATCGGAAAAATCTCCGATACGAAACGTGGTATTTTATACACCTTCTTATGTATGTTGCGATTGGACTTGCCCTCAACCACCAATTGGGCACCGCAGACCTTATACAAACAGGGCCACTCTATTATTGGTACGCACTCAACTTCATCGTGTTCGGCGCCGTGCTCCTTTATAGGTTCGTGCGGCCGCTCGCGCGGTTCGCGTGGCACCGTTTCACCGTGACGCGGGTGGTGCAAGAAAACAAAGACACGTGGTCGCTCTATGTGAACGGGAGGCACCTTGAAAAATTTGCATTTGAAGCGGGGCAATATGCAAACCTCAACATTCTCGCCAAAGGAATGTGGTTTACGCACCCGTTTTCGCTCTCTGCGCCCTATGACGGCGCCTCACTCCGCTTCTCCATCAAAAACGCCGGCGACTATACTTCAAAGATCCAGCACGTCCAGCCCGGAACCCGCGTTATTATCGATGGGCCGCTCGGCCGCTTTGTAGCAAGAAACGCCGTACGCGACAAATATCTTTTCATCGCCGGCGGCATCGGGATCACGCCCATCCGCGCCATGATAGAGCCGCTGGCCGCGCAGCAAAAGGACGTGGTACTGCTCTATACGGCAAAGACCGAACACGACCTTGTATTTTGGCAGGAGCTGGAAGACATCAAGAAACAATATGGCACGCTCACCATCCATTATGTATTAAGCGCGCCGACGACCGCCGGCCACGAAACCGGCCGCCTCGATAAAAACAAAATAATCCGCCTCGTTCCCGATTTTTATGAGCGCGAGGCGTTCCTCTGCGGCCCGACGACCATGATGGAAGCAATGGCACAGCACTTGAAGGAACTCGGTTTTCCCAAGAAGCACATCCACTACGAAAAGTTCTCGTTCTAACGGATGATAAAAATCGCGCACCGGTTTGACGAACGACGAAGACACTGATATAACGAAGCCAGTAGCTAAGGAGGCCACATGAAGCCAATGCGATGGCTCCGCCCCGACGCACCGGGCGACGCCAATGCTTCTCTTTGTGGCCCCAGTGCCATAGAGAGCAAGCTCGAGCAGTACGACGACGCAGCAAAGCTGCTGCGCGACATGCATACCGATCTGCGGAACATACCGAACGCAGCGACCGCAGATGTTCTCAAAGGACTTGAGCGAGTCCGCGAGCTTCGAGTGATGGCACACTGGCAGCCACTCCGAGGACAGGATTACGCTTCCCTGTATGAGATAGTCAGCCGCCTCTGCAACCGACAGCAACTGACCGCAGAAGAGGCGGGCCAGCTTGCGCCGATTCTTTCGTGGCCCGAGCTGCGCGCCCATCCGAGCCGTGGCGCGACCCCCTACTGCATCGTGTGGGCGGTCAGACGATGCCCAAGCAGAAGATGCGTCCCGATCCTCGAGAGCCACCTTGTGTGGCTCGAAGAAAAGATGGCGTCGTTTAGTCATCCACGCGACCGCGACGAGCTCCTCTCTGAAACAGACGCGACCAAAGAGGCGATTCTCGCGTGCCGTGAGCAGCAAACACCCAGATAAAGAGCCCCGCTTACCCCGGGGCTCGATTTATATAAAAAGCGGGTGGGGCACGCTCGTGACCCCACCCTCTACCGCTGTTCGGCACAGCTAATGATTTTATTGCACTGCTCGCCGTGTTATTCGCCGGGCTACCAGGCGGTGGTCGCTACTTCGTCACTTCTTCGCGAACCGCCTCACATGTAGGGAAGGCCAAGGTTAGTGCCGCACGCAAAGGGTGGGCACGCCCCGGCTTGAGACATTCATAGGCAGGTTCCTCCATGCGAAACATGGTTGCATGAATCGAGCCTGACGCTCTCGCTCTGGCTGAGGAGATCTACTGCAAAGCGATAGCGGCGGCGACCAAGGCAACCACGGCGATCGCCATGAACCACTTTCGAAAATCGGCCATGCAAGTCCACCTCAAGGACTACCCAGATTATAACCAGCCGGAGCCTCAATATCAAATACAGAGCGCCCTTCCCGCTAGCTCGTGCTTTTGTTTTGTATTTTTGAGGGCACCTCGGAGCCGCCGCGACTTGAAGCAACCTTTAGGTTGCTTGCGGCGGCGAGAGCTGAGGCGCATTTCCCTGTCGGAGGAAATGACGCCGTCCCTCAAAAATACAAAACAAAAGCACGAGCTAGCGGGAAGGCCGGTGTACTTTGCTTCTCGCTGTTAAAAAGTCATTTGCCTGCTTCAACACCTTCTTTGTATCGCCATATTTTTTCCCGATCACATTTACTGCGTCGTGATAAAGGAACCACGCATAGCCACTGTGCTCGCGAAGAGCGATTTTCACTTCCGCCTTGTGCGTCTCGGCGAGAAAAAGGATGACCGTGTCGTAAATCCCCTGATTCCCTATTTTGAAATAGAACCGTTCGTAGGCGCGAAAGTCCGGAAGAATGCGGAGCTCCGCTTTTTTTATGCCGGTTTCCTCTTCAAGCTCGCGGAGGGCAACATCGATAGTGCGCTCGCCCGGCATAAAATGCCCTTTTGGAAAATTCCAATAATTGCCGCGGCGATATAGCAGTAAAAACTTAATGCCGTCGCTTGTCCGCCGATAGACCACGAAGCCAGCCACTACCTGCTTTTTGGTGGGTATCTTCTCCGGGGGTTCTGCCGATACGTGCGGGGTCATTATTTTAATGATTTTTTCATTTTCTCTACCGGCCAGGCATTTATTATATCATTTTTCGTAGCCCAACCGCGGCGCGCCTGCGCGATGCCGTATTCCAAAAGCGAAAAGTGGGTCGTCGCATGAGCATCGGAATCAATGGCCATTTTAACTCCCGCCTCCACGCATTTGCGAATATATTCGTCTTTTAAGTCCAATCGCTCCGGAAGTGCGTCTATTTCCAAAATAGTATGGGTGCGCTTGGCGCACGCAATGATCTCGTCCATATCAAGCTCAATAGGCGGACGGCGGTTGATGATGCGGCCCGAGGGATGAAAAAGAATGTCCGCGTGCGAGTTCGTGATCGCGCGCTTTACGCGCTCGGTTTGCGCAGCGCGCGGCAGGTCAAAATATGAATGCACCGAAACGCCGACCACATCCAACTTCGCCAAGATCGCATCGGAAAGATCGAGCGTGCCGTCTTTAAAAATATCGCACTCGCTTCCTTTCAATATTTTTATCTTTCCCGCGAACTTTTTGTTGAGCCGATCGATCTCCGCCATCTGTTTCAAAATCCGCTTCTCGTCCAACCCGTGCGTCATGGCAAGCCGCTTCGTATGATCCGTAATCGCAATATAACGCAGGCCGCGCGCGATGGCTGCTTTCGCCATCGTCTCGATAGAGTCAGCGCCATCGGTCCAATCCGTTTGCACCTGCAAGTCTCCTAAGAGATCACCGTACCCAATAAGCTTCGGCAGACCGTACGCCCGCGCCGCTTCCAGCTCGCCGGTATTTTCGCGCAATTCCGGCTCTATATAGTCCATGCCGAACGCGCGGTAGACCTCTTCTTCGGTTTTGCCAGCGATCATTTTCTCGCGGCCACCCTTCACGTCAAAAAGCCCATACTCATTTAATTTCCATCCTTTCGCCACGGCCAACTTCCGCAACGCAACGTTGTGATCTTTGGAGCCGGTAAAGTAATTGAGTGCGGCGCCATATGACTCCGCGGGCACCACGCGCAGGTCAACGTTCACGCCCGGCCTCACTTTGACCGACGACTTCGTTTCACCGTGCGCGATCACCGACACCACCTCTGGCATGCCAACAAAATAATCCATGATGGTTTTCGGCATTTTGGAAACCACAAGAATGTCTACGTCGCCGATAGTTTCTTTTTGACGGCGCACGGAACCGGCAACCGTCACTTTTTGTACCCCTGGCCCTTTCGCAAGACGCGCCTCTATCTCGCGCACCTGCGGCATAATGGACCCTAGCAAAAAGCGTTCGCCGGATTTTTTTGCAAACCCGATGCCTTTCAAAATTTTTCCTTCGCTCTTTGCGCCAAACCCTTCCAGTTTTGAAATTTTCCCCGCTTTCGCCGCTTTTTCCAGGCTGGCGAGATCGCTCACGCCGAGGGTTTGGTAGAGTTTTTGAATTGACTTCGGACCGAGCCCTTCCACGCGCGATAGCCCAACCAGGTCAACCGGCGTCTTCTTTTTAAGCCCCTCATAATATTTTACGCGCCCGGTCGTAATGAATTCTTCCATCGTTTCCGCTATCGAAGTGCCGACGCCGGGAATTTCTTTTAGTGCCTTGAGGCCGCCGCCTGCATAAAGATCGACGACCGAACCCTCAAGCGCGCCGACGGCCTCCGCCGCCTTCTCGTATGCGCGCGGCTTGAAAGGAACGTTTTGCATGGCGAGATGCTCCCCGATTTCGCGGAGAAGCTCGGCGACCGACTGGTTGGAAACCTTCGGCATGGTTGTTATATTCCTTACTACATTCCTGCGGCGGCCGGTGTTTTATCTTTCATCTGCACCCCCGCCTCGGTCGGTTTTGGAAGCACAAGATTGGGGGCGCACATAAGCACAAAAGCGGCAACAAGCGAGAGCAGACCGCCAGCGACAAAAACCGTAGCGAAGCCCCATTCGGCCGCAACGATACCCGCCAAAAGGCCGCTCACCCCCGCGGCGAAACCGGCAACCGTGCTGTCGAGCGACCAGTCAAAAGAAACGCGGTCGTGGTCCAGGTGGCGCGAAAAGATGCTGGACCATGATGGAAGATAGAGCGCGAAGCCGACCGCATGAATGACCTGAACAACATACAGCTCCCACTCTTTGTCGATCACACTGAAGGCAAGTGCAGAGAAACCAGCAAGAAAAAGTCCACCTACGAGCGCCATAAGATCATCTTTTTCGCCCAGCGTCCGGTCAAGATAGTTCGCGATAGGAATCTCAAGCGCCGACCGTAGGATCCAATACACGGCAGCGGCGATACCCACCGTAATAAGCGTCGCGCCGGCGATATGTTCTATGATAAAAACGGAAAAGACTGGATCAATAAGTCCCCACCCAAGCAACAAAAAAAGATCGGAGAGCACAAGATATTTCACCACCCGGCCTACTTTTATGCTTATGTTGACTCGTAGTTTCATGCGTTCACGAAATCAAATGCACCGTCTTTATAAATAAGCCGCACACTACTACCGCGCACGATCTTTTTTTCAAGCAGGGCGCGGGAAAGCGGCGAGCGCAACTTTTCATCTATCACACGACGCAATGGCCGCGCGCCAAACGCCGGGTCATAGCCGAGCTTTGCGATCTGCGCTATGGCTTCCGGATCAAAGACCATCGCAATGCCCTGGTCTTTCACGGTCGCGGCGAGCTCCTTCAAATTAATTTCTACGATCTTCGCAAGCTGCGCCGGTTCCAGATTTTTGAAAATGATGATCTTTGAAAAACGGTTCAGAAGTTCCGGCTTAAAGACATCCACGAGGCGCTTCTTCAAATATTCGGCGATGTCCGACATCTGCTCCCCCTTCGAAAGCGATTCATTGATGATGTCCGAGTGGGCGTTCGAGGTCGCAATGATAATAGTGTTCGTAAAATCAATCGTGCGACCAAGATTGTCGGTAAGTCGGCCGTCGTCCAACACCTGTAGGAACAAATTCAAAATATCGGGGAATGCTTTTTCAAATTCGTCCAATAAGATCAAACAATAGGGATGGTCATGGATGGCGTCAGTCAAGGCGCCGCGTGTGGCGCCGTCGGGCGATCCAATAAAGCGGAAGAAGCTTGCCTTGTCTTGGTATTCCGTCATATCAAACCGCACCATTTCTTTTTCCGAACCGAACTGCACGCCGGCAAGGATTTTTGCAAGCTCCGTTTTACCAACGCCCGTAGGACCCACAAAGAGGAAGCTTGCGATCGGGCCGCCTTTGCGCGCAATGCCGCTCCGATACTCACGGAGCGCTTCCGCAACCGCACCGACCGCTTCTTCTTGGCCTACCAATCGGTTGTGAATGATGTCTTCCAGGTGCAGCAATTTTTCTGCCTCCGCGCCGCCCGCTTCGCTTATTGGAACATGCGACTTCGCCTCGGCGACGGCCGTCACGCGGTCTGCGGTGAGTGTTTTCTCGCCGCGTCCCTGCGCATCAACGAGCGCGGTCTTCAAAAGTTCCTCGGCGCTCGACGGCAAAAATTTATCTCGGAAATATTTCTTCGCAAGCACGACCGCGCGCTTCACGGCGCCGAAGCTTATCGTCACGCCACCTTTCTCCTCAAGGATCAAACTTTCGTAGGTCAAAATCTTCCCTGCTTCCACCTCCGTCACTTCGTTCACGTGGATCACTTCAAACGCACCTACAAAATCGCTGCGCGGCTCCATGAGCTGTTTGAACTCGCGCGGATATGTGCTCCCGATCACCGGGAATGCGTTGTTCTTTATAACCGGCATTAAAATATCCGCCGCCGAAAGATAGGCGGTGCCCGACGTATGTACCAGATTGTGGATGTCTGGAATATAGATGATGATATTTCCTGCCATATAAATTTCGTCAACGATCGTTTTGAGCCGCGCGGCAAGCTCTTCGGGCGCAGCACCCACTACCAGATTCTGCAGCTCAAGCGACACGAGTCGTTTATCAAAGAGTGCGGGCGGCACGGTATCTTTCGTAAGTTCAAATGCAAGATGCTCAATGATCGTCTCTTTTCCGATACCCGGCTCGCCCACTAAGAGCGCGTTCGGATTCACAGGACGGCCAAGCGTTTCTTCAAGCCGCTCATATTCGGCGTCGTGGCCGATCAAGAATCCCGCCTGCCGCGCGCGGGCGAGGTCGGTAAAGTCGGTACCATATTTATCGAGCGTGGGCGTGGGCCGCGAGGTCCACGCGCGGTTCATGATGCGATGCCGCAAGTGCCGGTTCGAATCAAAAATGAATCCGCCGAGCGCACCGGGAAGGCGGCGCAAAAAAGAGCGCCGTGATGCAAAAATGAGCGCCGTTGCAAGGTCCCCCGCCTCAACAGAAAAAATGTTGAAAAGCTGGTTTATGGCTTCGGAATTCACCTTCGCGAGCCCGGAAAAGAGATCGCTTGGTTCAATAAAATTATGCCCGGCGGCGAGCGCCTCGCGGAATGCTGCCATCACCACCAACTCCGCATTCTTCAAATATTCCGTGCGCGCAACGGTCTCTGCGGAAACCGGCCGCGCCAAAAACTCCTTAAGCTTCGCCTTGAATTCCGCCGGCTTCACGTCAAGCCGCCGCAGGCCCTCTTCCATACCAGACCAATCCATCAAACGATCGGCGAGCGTAAGGAAAAAATCCTGCCGCGCCACAAGGCCTCGGTCAAACGCGTGGCTCAACGTGGAGAACGAAGCGGGCCGCAAAATGCGGGCAAGATTTACACGACCGCTTGCCGGTAATTCCGCTATCGGGAGATCGGCTTCGCCCCAATGCACGAGGCGATCAAGAATGAAGAGCACCATAAAGATACCGAGATATTTCAGTGTCGTTATTTCGGAAATAAAGAAGGTCCCCGCGGCGAAGAACAAAACGAGATACGTAATATAGGTGACAACACGAACTACAAACCTTCCTGCCACCGTCATGCGGAGCCGCGGATCGTCAAAATACAGTTCGTATGGGCTAGAGTCCTTTTGCAGCATAAATAATAATGACGGCGGGCACGGCAAGCCACGCCACGTAAAACGCTACAAAGAGCGCGGCGACCACCGCATAGACCACGGCGCCGATCAGAATCCTAAACGTGCGGAAAATAATACCGAGCACGCGGCCAACCGGCGAATAGTCCCCATAGAGCGGCCGGAAGAAATATTTGAGCGTGATCTTCAGTGCGAGCGAGCGGTCAGCAGATTCAAGGGTGCCTATAAAGCTATGCCCGATCGCGCGCGAGCCATCAACGTACCAATGATGGAAAAAGTCCACAAAGCGGTAGAAGAGCCGCTGAATAAGGTATACCGGGGCAAAGTCCATGCCTTCATCATAACACGAGACGGCAATATTTTTTAACAGAGATTTAATCACTGATAAGGTAGAATGGCCGAATGCAAAAAGATTTTTTGCGGTGGCACAAAAAGAAATCGCGCCTTAACGACGTGCCAAATGGGCCACTCTTCCACGAACGGGAAGTCTGGCTTTGCTATTTTGGCGCCAATATTGGGTCGGAACAAGATGGGAAAGGAGACGCATTCTTAAGGCCTGCGGTTATCCTTCAAAAATTTGGCCGCGGCGTCTTCTGGGCCCTACTGCTCACAAGGGTTCCCAAAATGGATCAGTACCATTTCCCGCTTTCATTCAAACCAGACGTAAAAAGTTTTGCTATTTTATCCCAGATCAGGCTTTTTGACATGCGTCGGTTAAAACGTAAAATTGGGAACGTGGAAGAGGTGGACTTTGAGTTGATGAAACAAAAATTCAAGGCATTGTTGCCTTGAATTTTTTTGTAATCGGCGGCGGAGCCGCCTCGGAGGCCGAAGCCGTTGTAAGGTCAGGATACCAAAGCGCTCAAAAAACGCAAGCTTTCTTTAATAACTTTTTAATCTTGCCACTAGATTTATTTCGATTATGCTATTATATAAAACATGAAACAACGATATGGCTTTGCAGCCCTTTGGATCGTTCTCTTAGTGGTCGTCGCACTGGCCGTTGGCGGCACCTGGTACTGGGAAACGCACATGGCGACCCAAACGGCGCCGGTGACTGTTGTTGAAAGCAATACTCCCACGCCCGTCTCCTCCTCCGTCTCCACTTCCACCGCATCGGCGGAACCGCAAAAGCAGGATTGTGGATCAATTGGCTGGAATCCGAGCACGCCAGAACAAAAAGCCGCACTCTCTTGCTTTGCGAGCGCAGTCGTGAACTGCACTCCCGCCTCGGCCACTCAATTAGATACAAAGGGTATTGCCGATGGCGTTATCAGCGTATTGGGAAAGGAAAGCACTTTCTGCGTTCTCTCCCAAAAAGTCTTTGACCCAAAAACTCTTCAAACCTGCAAGTTCCCCTTGTCGCTTATGCCAACGGTCCAGCAGGTTTCAAAAGATTCTATAGCCTCCTCCCCGGGCACCCCTATTGATCAGCTTTCTCTCGCGCAAATCACCGTCACGACCTTCCTCGGCCACAAGTACACAAACCCTTATACAAATCAGGTTACCAACATCGACTGCACGTCCCAATAGCCTTTTCGTTTAGAAAGTGACGTACGGTGCAAGTGGTTTTAAGACAAACACATACATAAGGATTGCGAAAAACGCGGAAGCGAGGCAGATTATGAAGATTATTTCCAAAGCGGTCATTTTTATTTCGGCGCCCGGAACGCGCGTGGATAGGTGCGCCTGAACTATCTGAAGCGCCTGGTCAAAGTTGTCGTCGTTGGCGACCACGGTCAAACTTCGCGACTTATCGTGTAAAAATCGTGGATGGCCGAGCGCAAACACAATCGTGTCCCTGCCCATTTTTTTGGCGAGCGGCATAATGGGAGCCGCAAGCAATCGGACTTCCTCTTGCTCGTTTCTTTGTTCGGCAGAAAATGCAATGTTGCTGAAATTTACCTCGGCACTATCCATCCGCGGCACCGAAAATGATGCAAAATCCTGCCAAGCATGAAATTTTGTTTTCCCGTTCACTTGTATGTGAACGCCGCTTTGATCAAGCAAATATTGATAGTTGCGGATCGAGAGCTCGTTCCATATAAAAACAATGAGAAGCGGGACGGCGATGGACACGTCCGATACCCATAACGCGGGATCGTCGTATCCAAAACGCAGACCGGCGATTACCGTGAAGCCAGCTAGAAAATAGGCGAACATAAAACACAACAGTCGATTCTGCTTTCGGTGCGCTTTTGATTCTATCTTCCATGTTAATGAGTCCATTTTTTTAAAATAGGCGTGACTGCTTTAGTTTGGCCGGCTTTTTTGCGGCAGCTGCCCCGGCTTTTTTTGCCGCAGGCATAACCGGTGCCGCCACCGTGGGCGCCGCCTCCGCCGCAAGCTCGCCCTTCAAAATCTGCGGCAACTTTTTGAAGTCCTCGCGCAGCGTGTTCAGCATCTCGGTGGAACGCAACGCCGCCGCAGGATGATAGATGGGAAAGACGAGGCGCTCGCCAATTTTAAACAACCGCCCGTGGTCGCGAGAAATCTTTGCATCGGGCAAGAAATAATTCATCGCAAAACGGCCGAGTGCCACGACCACTTTTGGATCAATGATTTCAAGCTGCTTTGTAAGATATGGTTTGTACGCTTCAATTTCGTCCGGTAATGGATCGCGATTCTCCGGCGGCCGACGCTTCACGATGTTTGTTATATAGACGTCCGCGCGTTTCCAACCGACCTCGCGAATGAGCGTGTCCAAAAGCTGCCCCGCACGGCCCACAAACGGCCGCTTTTGCTGGTCTTCATGGAATCCCGGCGCTTCGCCCACGAACATCACGGCGCACTCCACGCTCCCCTCGCCAAACACTAAATTTGCTTCGCGGAGCGGCAACGCGGTATTTGCAGCCAATTCTGCCTCAAGCTTTTGCAGCTCGGCGAGCTTATCCATATAAGAAGATTATAACGTAATTAAAAAGGCAGGTGTGATTTCCACACCTGCCAACACACTCGCGCCGCTACTTAAGAATCGGCGCATCGGGAGGAAACGCGAAGGACCGCTCCTGGGGCAACGGACGGGGGTAAGTCGAAACACGCGCCACCCGTGCGCCAGCGTTCCCTTCGACGAGGATGTCGAACTGGGAAATGCTATCTCCCGGCCTCGGGCCGCCATCGTCTTGGAGGTTGACAACTGCCCTCCGCGGAAGCACGTAGTAGCGGAAGTCGCTGGAATTGATCGTCAACCCATCCTTGCTCTGCCATATCGGCGCGGCGAGCATCAGATAAATCGCCTCGCCGTTCGAGGTATCGGCCGCCCGATGGATGCCGAGCACCTCGTAATGACCAGCCGCCATGGGCAACGGCTTGCCCCGAAAATCTCCTACGCCAGAGTGATAACCGATTCCCCAACTCAAGAGAACAAGCACTCCAACGAGCACCACTACCAGATACGTCCTCATGCCATACCCTCCCTGCCAAAAGTCCACGAACCTCTGTGGCTGGTTGTTTTATATCACCGCGTTATAAAAAAAGCAATGCTATAATTAACCCATACCAATGAAGAAAGCGTCCTTTATCTTCTTGAATGCGCTCCCGATTTTGATAATGATCGGCTTAATTCCGCTTGTTGCGAATGATTACGCACTCACCGCCACTTATCTTGTGATCATTGTTATTGCTCTCGCGGCAAAGTGGAACCGCAACGATCTGCTTCCGCTCGTTTTTGGATTTGTAGTGATGACGATCTTTGAATCCATTTTCGTAAGCACCGGCATTGAGATCTTCACGCGAAACAGCTTCTTAGGACTCATGCCGCTTTGGCTGCCGCTTTTGTGGGCATATGGATTCGTTGCAATCAAGCGGTCAGTTGCAGTGCTGTAGCTTGACCGCTACCACCCTTCCGCCGTATCCTATCCGCAGGACATTGAAGCGGAATTCTAATGTTCTGATCAAAAGGAAAGGACTAAAAACATGTGCTGTGGCAGACACGCCGTCGTAGCGTTTTTAAACAGCCCCGAAGAACTTCGGGGTGTTGACCGGGGTTTCAGACCGCTGGTTGAAACCCTTCACACCATCCCCCACTGCGCAAGCTTTGGGGTGAGCTGCGCCGGCCACCTACACGCCGAACCGGACAAAGACCAGTTCTGGCCAAGGATGCACCCGCACCTCAATTTCATGATCGTGCCGGAACTCCCGCACCTCGCTCGGCTCCGCGATCTGATCGGCCAAGTTGTTTCCGAAACTCCCGGCGCAACCTTCCGGCACTTCAAGCACCCGTTCGGACCGCCGCTTGAATACCCGGTTCAGGCGTGGAGGATTGAGGCGGACGACAACAGCTGCCTTGCCCCGCTCGGAGAGTACTTCGGCGAAGTCCTGAAGATCTCCGAGAACCGGGCTGTTTTTGAGGCCGCTCGTGAACGCCACGAAGAGCTGGATCACCTCTGGGTGCGACTCACTCAGGAGGTGCGGCAATTCTGCCGCAGGCACGGATTCACTAAATTCGATCTGGACCAGCGCGTCCGCGAGTTGATGCGGGTCTGGGAGATGGCTCGCGCCGAAGACCGGGCCAAAAAGGTCATCACACACGCAGCTGCGTGAAGGCGATCGGGATCGGAAGAATCAGAAGTAGCAATCAGTGCACGGCGAAAATTCGCCGTGCTTTTTTCATGCACAGCTTGCTTAGATTATTGAAATTTCTTAATCGGCGCCAAAACCGTTACCAAAAGAACCACCAGGAGAAAAATAATTGCGATCCCGGTGAAGTGAAATGCGTAAATTTGCGAAAAGAAAAGAATTGTCCCAAACAATATCATGATGACCGAAATTAAACGGCGCGATTTCTTAAAATGACCCTCAAGAAGAGAAAATCCCCCTAAAGAATAAATTCCCATGCCGAGAATCGCGGCGCAAAACGTAACAATTCGCAAATAAAGATCCGCCGTGATAATGCTGATGGCGAGAGGAACCGACAAAACAAAAAGGAAAACTCCTAAATATTCAGAAATGGCATAGCCATACGTTATATGCCGCTTTGCTCTTTCGGAGTCACCCGTGGAAATTTTAGAACTGGCATTTGAAAGGATAAGTGCAGAAAAAACAAAAGCAAACGTGGCCACGATGAGAAATGATATGGGTATTTTTACAGAAAGATCATAGGAATTAAATTGCGGTATAAGCGCACCGATAAAGAAAACCGCAATGACCGACAGGAAGGAAATTAAAGAAACATCAGTTTGAATCTGGCTTAAAAGAAAATTCTTTTCCTCGGTGTTCATGAAATGAATTATAACACTATTGCCCTCGTGAGGAATTTCTGCTCGGCCGGAGGATGGGGGCGCGCCGTCCCCTCCAATCCACCCCTCCATTCAATTCCTCCCAAAAGAAACAAACAACCGTCGTCCCACTTATCCGTTCACTAGAATCAAAAATCAAAGAGGTATATTCATCGTTGATGTTTTTCTAGTCGCCTCATTCCATGCCGCAGAAAAATTATCAACTATATAGTTCATTTTGCTGATTTGTTGCTGTGTGGCGTTTTGGCCAGGAGCGGTAAGCAGTATAAATCCCATCTTAAAGTCGCGCTGTGCGGTGGGATAGGCGGGTTGTCGCACTCCCTCTGTGTTAACGATATCTTGCACGCCAAGCGTGTGTTGAACACATTTTTGCCCACCTAATTTTTCGTTAAACTCGCTATCCAAGTCATACCAAAAAAGTGGTTTGGCTTCGCTAGGACTTATAAAACCCATCAAATAAAGATCTATGTCGTTGAAACGAAAACCGCTCCCCGTTGCGGCAACGGTGGAGCAATAACCATCCGCGTTCATTTGCCAAGCAAATTTAAACCCATGTGTGTTCGGATCTTCAAATAGTAGACCGTTTTCTAGAACCGCCGTATTAACATTTGTGTTCCAGTGGCCACCATCTTCGTTCACTCTGAGGCCGGTAGGAGTTTTCGCACATTTAACGCTAATATTAGGGTTGCTTTCGCAGTCAGCGATATCGCCAATATACATAATCCAATGATGAGCTACTTCATGCGAGAGGATTCTTAATAAATCGATATTCGCACTCGCATCGAGACCCAAACTCGGCGGCATGAAAATAGAACCTAAAAGCTTTCCGTTGCTACCATATTTTGCGGTTTCATCAAGATCGGGGTAAAAAGAACCGTTTCCTCGTATTCCATTTTTCACGGTTAGTCCGCTAGCGGCCTGTGCGTTAGTCGGAATTGCCGAATAAATTACAATAAAATCGTAGATGTCCGGGTGGGTTTCGTAGAATTTCTTTATAACCCCTGCGCTGTCGATAGTAACTGGACTTTGGAGCGAGCCTTTATAAATCATTGTCGCAAACTTTTCGAGAATCTTCTGCTTGGGCTGGCTACTACTTGGTGGTGCAATTTGCGCAGGAGGCACCGTGGATTGTGGTGGTGAGGTTTGTGGAAGATTTGAAAGACTACTGACAACATCAAGCGCAACAGTCGCACTTTGTGTTTTGCTTCCATTTTTGCATACTAATGTAAACTGCGACTTACCTATCGCGCCAATATTACCCATAGAAAATTTTCCAGAAATTGGCCTTTCTTGACTTGGCCAAGTATTTAAACCACCGCCTTCCGAAAAGCATTGGCTGGCGTTTTTTGTGTTCCATGTAATTGCCGCTTCTTCTCCGGTTTTAAGCGTAACGGAATTTACGCTCGACCCGTTTATTTGTAGTTGAATAGTAATATCTGGTGATGGAGAAAGTGAAGAAGTTTGGGAGGGTAAAGTTGGTGATTCGGAGCTCGGGACGAACGATTGCGGAATCGGCGCATTTTGTCGGGGCAAGTAAATATAGTGGACATACGCAATTCCACCAACTACGGCTAATGCGAAACCTACAAACAAAACCAGTGGTACTATAAATCCTCGATTCATTGTTTTTATTGTAGCATCTTGGTTGCCTAGAATCTCCCGCCACGTTGTGCCCTCGTGAGGAATTTCACTGCTCGGCCGGTAATACCGGCCTGCGCTTTCGGCACCCACGGTGCCGAACTGCCGCCGCAAGCGGCGGCCCTCCTTCACGGGGAAATCTAAGGTTTCCCCGACCCCCTTCCTCCGTCCAATTCCTCCCACCAAAGTCCCAAGCAAGCAAAATCATACGGCCTTTCGCCGAATTCATTCTTATGCACGAGGCGAAAGGCCGTATGATTTTGCTTGCTTGTGCCCTCGTGAGGAATACTAGCGTATTCCTCACTTGGCACCTCAAAGAAAAAGAGAAGCGGTGCGCTTCTCTTTTTCCTCTCGGTGCCCTCGTGAGGAATTGAACCTCAATCTTCTCCTTCGGAGGGAGACGTCCTATCCGTTGAACTACGAGGGCTTACGCGACACCCCACGCTTACGGAAGTTAGTGTACTACAAACGTCCACACTTCGTAAACGGCGGCGGCGACAAAGACGACGGCGACAAGGTCAAGAAAGAATTTCTTTGCGGCAGAGAGCGCGAGTGCACGGCGGCCGACGGAAATGATGAGTAGATATTGCGCCCCGATAAATACGCCGCCCACGATGCCGGCCACGGTAAGAAAGTTGTGCAACCCGAGACCAACAAAGACAAGCGGCAGGAACAAAACGGCAAAGCGTGCTGCGGTGCCATTCCAGCCGAGATCTTTTTCCATGGCGTTCTTTATTTCATGCGAGACCGGGAGATAGATCGTCGCAACGGTAAGCATGCCGAAGATGGCAATGATCTCCTTTTTCCAGACGGGCCACGCGGCGAGGCCGGAAACCGTATCGGGCGTGACGGAGGGCGCCGATCCAAGCACGCCGACAATAAAGAGAAGATATAAGAGCGCGGCCGCGAACGATCCCGCCGCAACCGCGCGCCATGGGTCTGACAACGCGCCAGAATTTTTCCGCGATTCAAATGCGGGCTCCACGCTCGTCCACCCGGCAAGCGCAAAAAGAACTACACCGAATGGCAAGAAAAGATTTTTTCCGGTAAAGGCAGAGACGCCGGCAAATGTCACTGAGGGCCATGCGCTCGCAAAAATAAAAAGGATGACGACGGACGTGCAGGCGATTCCCACGAGCTCAAGTTTGACCGCGCGACGATCACTCAAGAAAATCGGAATGGCGGTAAATAACCAGAAAAAAAATATTGCTTCGGCGGCGGAGACAGACGGAAACGCAAGACTAACGAACTGCGTGCCCAAAATAAGATAGGCAACCAGCGTGAGCAAAAGACCGAGCACGATCACCACAAACCCAACCCAGAATCCGGTACGGCCGAAATAACGATGCGCAAGGCCAAGCAACCGCTCCTTCTCGCCGATCTTCTCAAGGGTTTTTAGATATACCACATGCGCAACGCTCACTAAGCTGGCGAGGACGATCAAATAAAAAATGCCGACAAGCCAGCCGGCACTCACGAACACAAATGGCAGTGCAAAAACACCATCCCCCACTGTGGCCGCCGCAACGATCGCCGCAATCCTCATTCCGCAAGATGCACTTCGTCCCCTTCGCGCACCCGCTTTTTCACCTTAATGCCTACCTGCTTGCCTTTCGGCGCCGCAGCGATAGACACGTGATCATATTGCATGGATTTGACCACTTCTTTAAAGTCCGTCGTTGCGCCGCGGAAATGCAACTCAACGCCGACCGACACTTTTTTATTGAACTTTACAATCGCCACGCTGATCTCGTTATAAAAATGCGTCACGGCGCCAACCGGCTTCTGGGCCTTCGGCTGCTTCGCTGCCTTCCGTTTCAAAACCTTCTTTTTCTTCGGGGCTGCTTTCTTTACCGCGCGCCGCGCCGGTTTTTTTGCCTTCTTCGCCTTTGCTTTCTTCACAATTTTCTTTTTTGCCATATCTATATTCTATCAAATCGCGGCGGGCGCGGCGCCGTTTTATCCGTTCGCTCTTTTCGCGGCAGCTTCGTAATCGGCGCCGTCAATCTCTTTCTCCCCCGCCTCGATCATCGCCACCACTTTATCCAAAAGCGTTTTCGGATCGGCGTCGAATACCACCTTTCCCATGCCGCGATGCGCAATGGTCAAAATGCGTTCTATCTCATCGCTTTCGCCACCGGTCCCGGTCAAAACCCCTTGCGGCTTTTTGTCTTCAAACGCAATTGTGAATTCATTGAGTGTGCCCACGCGGCCGCAGATCGTGATTACGGCATCTGCCGTGCGCGTAAGAAGCAAATTGCGCCCGGAATAATCGAAGCCGGTGTAAACGATGAGGTCGTGATAATCGGTGGGGAGATGATAGCTTTTTACGTGTGCTAATTTTGATGCTGCGGGCGAAAGGCCGATCACGATGCCGCCGGCCTCCTTCGCGCCCTTCGCCGCCCAAAACGGGATGCCGGTGGTGGCGCCCGTCACGAGCACCATCCCCCGCTCGGCGATCATGCGTCCCATTGCTTCGGTTTTTTCCATAGTTCCCGGTGTCGCCACTTCGGTCGCTGCGGAACCAGAAATGCAGATCTTATATTTTAAATAGGTTGAGTTGAGTTTATTTTCCATATCTTTATAATACCACCGTTTCGTTCGGCTTCGGGACCTCTGCCGCGACCGCAAGCTCGTCTGTGATCTTGTGCATCAAGACCTCGCTCGACTGCTCCTCGCCCTGCACCACGAACACCTTTTTGAGCGTGTGACGCATGGGAGAAAGCCATGCTAAAAGGCGCGGCTGGTCAGCATGCGCGGAATAGCCAGGGATATTCACTACCTTGCAGCGTACGGGAACCATTTCTCCGAAAATGCGCACTTCCTTTGCGCCATCCAAAATCGCGCGGCCCATTGATCCCGCCGCTTGGTAGCCGATAAAAAGGATGGTGCTTTTGGGATCGGGAAGATATCGTTGCTCGTGGTGCAAAATACGCCCACCGTTCGACATACCCGAACCCGCTACGATCACCTTCGGCGCCGGAACGCCGTTGATCTCTTTTGATTGTTCGGTAGTAAGCGTGAGCCGCAGACCGGGGAAATTCAAAATATCGTCGCCGGATTTTGCGATTTCCTGCGTCTCGGGATTGAAATAGCTCTCGTATTTTTTATAGACCGCGGTGAGCTTGATCGCGAGCGGACTATCGATGAAGACCGGTACGCGCGGTACGCGACCCTCTTTAAAAAGCTGATGCATATGATAGAGCAGTTCCTGCGTGCGTTCCATCGCAAACGCCGGGATCATAAGCGTACCGCCGGATTTTACGGTATCCTCCATAACGTCTTCGAGCTGTTCCCTACGCCCGTCAACGTTCTCATGCACGCGGTCGCCGTAGGCCGACTCTATCAAACAATAATCCGCCGCGTCTATTTTTTCCGTCGGCCGGAGGATCGGCGCCGGAGAATTACCAAGGTCCCCGGAGAAGACGATCGTCTTTCCTTCCGCCTTCACCTTTATAAACGCAGAGCCCAAGATGTGCCCTGCGTCATAGAGTTCAACCACGAAGGGACCCACCGTGACGGGAGCGTGATAGCGCAGTCCTTCCCACTGCGCGCGCGCCTGCATCACGTCTTCCGTGCCATAGAGTGGCGGCTTCTTTTCGCGCAGCGCCTCCGCCTCAAGCAAGTGCTCCGAATCAAGCAGCATAAGCTCCGCGCAATCTTTTGTGGCCGCTGTGGAATAGATCTTCCCTTTGAACCCCACATGAACGAGCGACGGCAGGCGGCCGGTGTGGTCAAGATGAGAGTGAGTCACAAAGACCGCGGCTATTTCTTTCACATCATATGGGAACGGCTCAAAATTCTGCTGGTCGGCAAAATGGCTTCCTTGGTGCAGCCCGCAATCCACCATGATCTTTGTTCCGCCCGACTCCAAAACATAATTGGACCCCGTCACTTCGCCCACGCCGCCAAAAAAAGTTAGTTTCATATTGATTAATTATACTCCTTTTCTTCAAGCGCTTCTTCAAACGCTTTTTTTTCGCTCCACGGGAGCTTTTTTCCTTTTGCAATATGGATCCAGTCCTCGCTCCCTTTCCCTGTGCCGATCACAATATCCCCCGGCCGCGCGAGCGCGACCGCTTTCTTAATAGCCTCCGTTCGATCAAACACTTCGTGCACGGATATATCTTTCAAATCTTCTGGCAAAATGCCGGCTTTTATTTCTTGAACGATATCTGCCGGGTCCTCGTCATATGGATCTTCCGTGGTGAGGACAATTTCGTCGCAATAGGCACCGGCGATCTTCCCGAATTCCGGCCGTTTCCATTTATCCCGTCCGCCGCCCGCAGCGCCCAAAACACAGATAAGACGGGCGTTTTGATAGTTCGCGTTCGGCTTCGGTCGTGAGGCTGCGTAGGCCGCCTCAAGTGAATCCGGCGTGTGTGCATAATCAACAATGGCCGTATATGGCCCGTGCACTACGAATTCCATCCGGCCCGGAACGCCGTTGAATGAGGCGAGGGCACGCTCAATAACGGGTTCCTCGATCCCAAGCTCTTTCGCGATCGTAACCGCCGCGGCCGCGTTCTCTTCGTTAAAATCTGTTAAAACGAACCGTGGCGCGGACTCGCGTCGCGCAAAGCTTGGTGGTTCAATTTTAGAAAAACATTTTTGTGCCCACTCGTCGGTCTTTGAATATGGAATGATCGCGCCCGCACCGCCCCCGGGCACACTGGTCGCAAGTTCTTTTTCAAAAAAGAGCGCGTGCTCGTTGTCGCGGTTTACGAATACTTTTCCGCCACGCCAAAGCACATAGCGCAAGAAACCTAGCTTTGCCTTTCGATAATTTTCAAACGAACCGTGCGATTCAATGTGCTCCGGCGCAAGGTTCGTGAATGCACCAATTTTCCAATCAATAAACTTGTGCCGGTGCATAACGGCTCCCTGCGAGGTAACTTCAACGAGCGCATAATCGCACTTTGCCGCGACGGCGCGCTTCAAAAATTTCTGAATGTAGCCGCGGCCGGGCATGCTGTTTCCCATGGTGTTCTTCCCGCTTTCATCCGCCACTTTTACGCGGAGCGATGAAAGCAGTGCCGTCCTCCGACCGGCCGCCGTGAGAATCGCATTCAAAAGCTCAAGCGTGGTGGTTTTCCCTTTTGTACCCGTAACACCGATCACAAAGATCTTCCGGCTTGGCCGGCCGTTCGCGATCGCGCCGAACCATGCCCAAAAAAAGTGATAGCTGGAAACGAGCGCGGGAAACTTATAGAAAAACGAGGCGAGGCGGGAATGTTTTATAGTATCCAAGGCTGCCATCGCTAGTTTTTTGAAAGCACCGCAAGCGCAGCCCGAAGGCGCTCTTCCATTTTGTTTATCTTCGGATCCACTTTTGCGAGCGCCGCACGCGCCGTTTCGCGCCGGTAGCCAAGATTCGTGAGCGCCTCAACAATATCGGCGTCACCTTCCATCTTCTCTACCACCAACCCCGACTTTGTGGATTGCACTTTTGTGCGAAGCTCAATAATGATCCGCTCCGCCGTTTTTCTGCCGATGCCCGATGCCTGCGTAAGCAGATCCGGCCGGCCCTCTTTTATTGCCGCTGAAAGTTCGTCCAGTTTCGCCACGTCCAAGATCGAAAGCGCCGACCGCGGCCCCACGCCCGACACCGAAATAAGCATTTCAAAAAACGCGAGGTCGTTTTCAGACAAAAAGCCATATAGCTCCAGCCCGTCCTCGCGCATATATAAGAAGGTAAAAAGCTTCACCTCTGCCCCAATGGCGGGCAAGAGAGTGAGCGCCCGGGCGCTCATAGAGATCTTCAACCCCAACCCGCCCACCTCAATCACGGCGAACCGGTCAGATTTAACTGCTAATTTTCCAAACGCACTGTAAAGCATATCTAAAGTATAGCGCAAAATGAGTTTGGGCCTACCACACGTACGTGATAGGCCCAGATTTTTGCGGCGGATACGTTATCCCACCGCGATGGCGCTCAGCAAAGAGCGCAAGCCGGCGTTCGCTAGAATGACGTACCGCTCTGCAATCACGGGCCAGAAACCGCCCGTGAAGAGAACTAGGAACGCCACGCCGCTCGGGACTACGGAGAATTTCTTCCCGTAGCCCGCGAGAAACGCCCGCCACGCTACCACGAGCGCCGCGATCCCGCAGAACGCCCGCATAACATTTACATCTATCATAAGATAACAACCTCCCTAAGACAAATAGTAGCATATAAAAAGCACCATGTCAAGCCCTTGTGTTTGCCTTATATTTCCTATACTATTAGCCCTATGCCAATCACCTCTTCGGCAAAGAAGGCCTTCCGGCAGAACCTGACGCGTCGCGCACGGAACGTAATCAAAAAAGAGGCCTATAAAAAGGCGGTGGTGAATTATCGCAAGTTGATCGCAGCCAAGAAAATGGACGAGGCCGCAAAGCTTTTACCGTTGGTCTTTAAGGCGCTTGATAAGGCGGCGAAAACGAAGGTTATAGAGAAGAACAAGGCAAGCCGGTTAAAATCGCGCCTCGCTCACCTGAGCGCAAGGTCAAGCAAGACTTCTTCATAGTCCAGCTTCCCCGACTTCACTGCAAGGTCATATGCCGCCATGAGCGGTGTTTTTTCTCCCACTTGCGCCGCAAGAATATTGAATATCTTCGCTGGCGGATCGTTCGTTGAAAGTAATTTTTCAAGCGCAAAAAGGCGCGTCCGCGCATCAAGGCTCTTCATCCCGTTCAAAAGCGCCCAATAATTCGGCGCGGCCTCAAGGTCAAACGAGTCAAGATCGCTCTTTTGGATGGCAGTAGCTGCCTTGAACGAATTCAGCTTCTGCAACTCCGTCACGAGTGCCCACGAGTTCCCCTGGTAGACGATCCCCAGAAATTGCGCAGCGGAATCGGCCAACTTCAAACCGATCTTCTCTGCCTCCGCTTTTATGAACGCAACCCACTCCACGCCTTCCAGATTTTCAAATTTTTGCGCGAGCGATGGCTTTTCAAGCAGGAACGCCAGCGCCTTCACCGGCTTATCTCTTTCGGCAAGCAAGACGGTGGTCCCTTTTTCTGCTACGAGCGGTTTTAATAACTTTGCGAGCTTCGCCGTTTCAAGTTCAAACGCATTCTCCAAGACTGCGAGCTTCGCCGTTTCAAAAATGGATTGGTTCTGCGCAAACCCGAAAAAATCATCAACGCCGGTCGCGGTATCAAGATCAAAAACGCCAAGCCCGAGCGCGGAATGTTTTTTTATGAACTCCGCGATGATCTCGCGCTTCTTTTGTATCCGGCGATAATCGTCCGGCCCGTAGAGAAAAATGAACATATATATAGTATGCCATGCCGCGCGCAACAACGCGCATCGGCACGCCGGCGCGCTGTTATTTACGACCCCGGGGCCGAACGCTTGGCTGGATCTTTCGTTTTGAAGCCGCTTTCATAAACTCGCGGAACAGTGGGTGCGGATTGAGCGGGCGGGACTTGAGCTCGGGGTGAAATTGAGAACCGGCAAAGAACGGATGCTTATCGCGCGGAAGTTCCATAATTTCCATCAGACGCCGGTCGGGCGACTGGCCCGAAAACACCATCCCCTTCCGCTCTAGCCGTTTAATAAAGGCGGGGTTCACTTCAAAGCGATGCCGATGCCGCTCGGAGATCTTCGGCTTGCCGTAGGCCTCCGCGGCGATCGTTCCTTTTTGGAGCACCGCTGGGTAAGCACCGAGCCGCATTGTGCCGCCATATTTTTTCTCCGCCATTAATTTTTCTTGTTCGGGAAGAATGTCTATCACGGGGTATTTCGTCTTCGGGTCGATTTCCGTGGTGTTCGCACCGCGAAGCTTCAAAACGTCACGCGCAAATTCAACCACCGCGAGCTGCATGCCATAGCAAAGCCCTAAATATGGGATCTTGTGCTCGCGGCAATAGCGGATGGCGGCCAGTTTTCCGTCTATACCGCGGCTTCCGAAG
The DNA here is from genome assembly GCA_964577245.1 of uncultured Candidatus Saccharibacteria bacterium. Lineage (GTDB taxonomy): Bacteria > Patescibacteriota > Minisyncoccia > UBA6257 > 2-01-FULL-56-20 > CAVYIK01. The sequence continues at coordinate 5,209 of CAZNYI010000002.1, read as the reverse complement.
CCGCCCGGCACAATAATGCCACTATATTCCTCCAACTTCTTCATGGCGCTCCCACCCTTCTCGAACTGCTCCGATTCAAGCCATTCTATGGTCGGGCGCACCTTCCAATGCGCGGCGGAATGTTTGATCGCCTCAATAACGGAGATGTATGAATCCGCAAGGATAAATTTGCCGCTCGCAAAATATTTCCCGACGATGCCGATCTTCACGGGTTGTTTTGCGTTGCGGATCCGCGCCGAGAGCCGCCGCCAGTCGTGCAGGTCTTTCGTGCGCATCTTCAAACCGAGCTTCTCCAAAATCAACGTGCCGAGGTGGTCTTTTTCAAAATTGATCGGTACATCATATAAACTCGCAACGTTCGGCGCCGAGATGACGTCCTGTTTGCGGACACTGCAATTGAACGCGATCTTTTCTTTTCGTTTTTCATCAATCAGATGGTTTGCGCGCGCAAGAATAAGATCGGGCTGCAACCCGACGGAGTTCAACGCGCGCACCGCGTGCTGGGTCGGCTTGGTCTTCAGTTCGTTTTCGTCATTCATGATCGGCAAGAAACTCACCAGCACGAGGAGCACGTCCGCCGGCCGCTTGATCTTCAGCATACGGATCGCCTCAAGGAATAAAATGTTCTCATATTCGCCCGCACTGCCGCCCACTTCTATCATTACAATATCTGCTTTCGCGTGGCTTGCGGCGCGCTCGATGCGGTCGATCACTTCGAGCGGGATGTGCGGCACCACGCTCACGCACTGCCCGCCATAGCCCATGCTCCGCTCGCGCTCAATCACGGTTTTATAGACGCTGCCCGTCGTCATATAGTTCGCACCGGAAAGATCGCGGTCCAAAAAGCGTTCGTAGTTGCCCATGTCTTGGTCGCACTCCGTGCCGTCGTCCAAAACAAAAACCTCACCGTGTTCGGTGGGGTTCATGGTACCGGCATCAACGTTCACATAAGGATCGATCTTGACCGAGGTAACTTCCAATCCGCGCGACTGCAAAATTTTTCCGATGGATGCCGAAGCAATGCCTTTGCCCACGCCCGACATCACCCCTCCGACCACAAAAATATACTTCGTCGTTTTCACCCTATGATTGTGCTCGTTTTTTTTCCGGGGCGCAAGTTGCCAAAACCCGCAAAACTGTGGATAGTGCGGAGTCGCCCAAAATCGTCGGCGGGCGCGTCGCCTTAGTAGACCTCTTCCGTGCCCACTTCCCGCTTAGGGATAAGGTTCAGGTCGGTAGGAAGCGTGAAATGAATGGTAGTGCCGCGATTCAGCTCCGATTCGGCCCAAATCTGCCCGCCGTGGGCCAATATGATATTTTTGGCCATATAAAGGCCCAAACCGGATCCTTCTGTCTGTGATTTTACGGCATTATCCGCCCGATAGAACTTTGTGAAAAGCTTTTCTATAGCCTCCGGCGGAATGCCGATCCCCGTGTCATGCACACTTACTTCCACAAATGGCTTTTCGGGCACGGTGTCTACCTTCACGATCACCTCGCCGTTTTCCACGTTATAGCGGACGGCGTTCTCTAAAATATTCGTGAGGGTGATCGAAAGCCGGTTCGCATCAACCATCACTTTCGGGATCTCTTTTTGCGGCCGGTCGAAATAGAGCTTCACGCCCGCGGTGCGCGCTCCAGGAAGCACCCCCGCCAAGATCTTTCCAATAAAATCGGCGATGTCCGTTTCTTCAAATTTATAGCCAACCTGTCCTTCTTCCATTTTTGAAATGTTGAGAAGTCCTTCAATACGTTCCAAGAGCCCGTGGCTTGCCGCCGTCGCATTCTCCACGATCCCTTTATTGCTCTCCGAAAGTTCTGGCGCCTGCGCAAGCGCTTCAAGCGCCCAGTTGATATCGGTGAGCGGTCCGCGTAGCTGGTGCGATGCCACCGTCACGAATTCCGTGCGTGCGCGGAGCGCCCCGATCTGCGCCGTGCGGTCGCGGATAATTTTCATGAACGCCAACCGTGCGCCGTTTTCGTCGTCAATCGGCGCGGTCGTCACGCGGAATTCAAACACCGGATCGGTGAAGGAAAGATCAACCACCTGCGGATACTCCCCTTCTTTTGAGCGCGCGATCACGCGCGGTGCAAGCGAGGGGAAAATAACCTGGATGAGCGTCTTCCATCCCGCACGCTCAACGTCTTG
>CAZNYI010000002.1:0-2960 GCA_964577245.1 uncultured Candidatus Saccharibacteria bacterium | reverse complement strand
GAAATAACCTGTTTAAAGCGTGAAAGCCCTGTATTCAAGATATTCTAAGTATACACCTCTTAGCGCTGCGGGGCACTAAAACATCCTCCCTTGAACGCCTTTTGGCGACCCTTTTGCCTCGTCTTTCGTGGCTGGCTCGCCGTTTATAAGCCGCTTCAAAAGTGTAGCGAAACCCATCGCTTCAAAATATGGCCGCGTGCCGGCGGGTTCTTGCTCTGTCGCGAGCACCTCAAGCGCGGGCATCTCTATTGGCACGTGTCGTTCCAAAATCACAAGCTCGCGGGAGAGGTCCGCCTCTTTTCTGAACGGCCCGAGGCGCTTCTCTAATTTCGGATCGTCCGCAAGATGTTTATAAAGTTCCTTAACGCTGCCATATTTTTTGAGCATCTCCGTTGCCGTCTTCGGTCCCACGCCCGGCACGCCTTTGATATTGTCCGATGCGTCGCCGACGAGCGATTTATAATCAACGAGCTGCGCGGGAACGAGTCCGTATTTTTCCATCACTTCTTTTTCGCCATAGATCGTTGTATCGCTCACACCTTTATTGAAGGTGCGCACCACAATCGCATCGTCACGCACCAGTTGCAACGTGTCGCGGTCGCCGGTAAGGATCTCTGCGCGAAGGCCATCCTTCCCGCCGAACTTTTCCGCAAACGTTGCGATAAGATCGTCCGCTTCATAGCCGGGCTTCTCAAATGTTTTTATCCCGAACGCTTCAAATAATTTATGCGCTTCAATGATCTGCGAAATAAGCTCTTCGGCGGCGGGTGGACGCTGTGCCTTGTATTCCGCATACATTTTATCGCGGAAGGTCGGTTCTGGCCGGTCAAAAAGCGCCGCGGCGTATTCCGGCCGCTCCTCACGCCACAATTTTAAAAGAATGCTCGCGATGCCATAGAGCGCGCCCGACGGCCGCCCGTCCGGCGTCGTGAACGGCGGCAACGCATGGAACGAGCGATGGATGATAGAGTTCGCGTCAATAAGAAGAAGTGTCTTCATCGCTTCATAATAATATACCTTTCGTTTTCCCGCTTCCCGTGCCGGAATTTCAACCAAACCGTATTTTTAGGAAGGATCTTTTTTACGCGGTCGGCCCACTCAATAAGCACAATATTTCGCGGACTGGCCAGCACGTCTTCAAAATCAAGCGCAGCAAGGTGCGCGGCGCTTTTCAGGCGATACGCATCCACGTGGAAAACGTCCGAAAACGCGGCGCGGCGCGGCGAGCGAGCGAGCGGCCGCGGCATGCTCCGCCTGCGCATAATAATGAACGTGGGGCTCTGCGATCGTTTCTTGAAACCAAGCCCTTTGAAAAATCCCTGCACGAACGTGGTCTTCCCCGCACCAAGATCGCCCGTTAAAGCAAAGACCGCAGCATTTTTCCCGCGCGCAATTTTCTTCTGAAGCTTCACTCCAAGTTCTTCACCAAACTTCTTCGTCTCTTCGGAAGAAAAGCTCCGAAAGGTCTTCGTTTGTTTTAATGACATAAATAATAAGTCCCAGCAGCAATAATGCCGTTCCCATCATTATCCCGAAAAAACCAAAACTTTCCAACTGATGGTTTAAAGGGACGCCCGCCGGATACGCGCGATCAGCGACCGTGATGGACGCCACCCCGTTCGCGGCGCCGGGGGTAGAGCTAGTAAACGCAAAGTGTTGCGCAGGTCCCGTACCATAATCAACGCGCGAAAAACTTTGGCCCTCAAGTGCACTCCCTAAAAAACTTCCGCCATCAACCAGCGCTCCGGCCGAATTATACAAAAATAATCCCCCGTCCGTATTTCGCAACGCCAACTTCGTGATATTCTTTTTCAAAACAAGATACCCGCGCGCGGCGATGCTCCGCCCCGCAAGTGAAAACTTTTTTCCGTTCTCCGTTTTCAAAACCCAGCCATCCAAACCAACTGCGCTCGAGCCGCTATTATAAAGCTCCGCAAATTCTCCTGCCGCATCCGGTCCCACCGGATTCGGCAGCCATTCGTTGAGAAAGATCATCAAAGAACCATAGCAAGCTAAGATTAAAAACAATTAAAACGCCTCGCACGTCTACAAAAGCTCGTCCTTGCTATGAATTTTCAAGTGCCTATACGCCGCCGGTAGCACAATACGGCCCGCCGACGAGCGCTGTAAAAAGCCGAGTGTCATGAGATATGGCTCATAAATGTCTTCTATCACGCCTTTGTCTTCTGAAAGCGCCGCAGCAAGGGTGTTGATCCCCACCGGCCCGCCGTTGAATTTCTCGATAATAGTCATTAAAAGCCGGCGGTCGTTTGGTTCCAGCCCGGCCTCGTCAATCTCAAGCATTTCAAGGGTTTTAAGGGCTGCCTCGGCGTCTATCACCTTCGTGCCACGCACTTCGGCGAAGTCGCGGGCGCGGCGGAGCAAGCGATTCGCCACCCGCGGCGTTCCGCGCGATGCGCGCGCAAGAATTTCTACCGCATCGGGCGCTGCGTGAATATTTAATATTTTCGCTGAACGATTTACTATTTTTTTAATATCGTCGGGCGTGTAATAGCCGAGCCGCAACGTGGCACCGAAGCGCGAGCGCAACGGTGTGGAAAGAAGATTTTCGCGCGTCGTCGCCGCGATCAAAGTGAACGGCGGCAGGTCAAGCGAGAGTGTGCGCGCGGACGGCCCCTTCCCTACCACGAGATGCAACTTACGCGATTCCATCGCCGGATACAAAACTTCTTCGATCATTGGGTTCACGCGATGCGCTTCGTCGATAAAAAGAATTTCGCCGGGCGAAAGGTTGGTGAGGATCGCGGCGAGGTCGCCGGTTTTTTCGAGCGCCGGCCCGGACGTGGTTTTTACCATCCCGCCAAGTTCGCGCGCCACCAAATAGGCGAGTGTTGTCTTGCCGAGCCCCGCGGGACCGGAAAACAAAAGATGGTCGGCGGCTTCACCGCGGCCCTTTGCCGCCTCAAGGATCACCTTGAGGTTGTTTTTGATCTTTTCCT
>CAZNYI010000001.1:35811-40870 GCA_964577245.1 uncultured Candidatus Saccharibacteria bacterium | reverse complement strand
TTCCTCCCTGCTGCAAATAATAGCACATCAAATACGATTTTGTCAACCTCTCGCAGAACGCGGCTATTTAGGGATAAGATAGCTACATGGCCTTCAAGCTGAAGCAGATCGCGAAACAGAACCCGACCTCGCTCATTGGGCGTGCATACACGTTCGCCGAAAAGGCGCACGCGGGGCAGAAGCGGCGCACGGGCGAGCCGTATTTTAATCATCCTCTTGCGACGGCTGAGACCCTCAATGAGTGGCACGTGGATGACGTAACGATCGCCGCCGGACTTTTACATGACACGGTAGAAGACACCGGCGTGCCGGTGGAAGCGATCGCGCGCGAATTCGGTAAAGAAGTGGCACTCCTCGTGGACGGCGTCACAAAGCTCGGCCATATCAAATATCGCGGCGCGGAGAACAAGGCGGAGAACTTGCGCAAGATGATCCTTGCGATCTCGCGGGACCTTCGCGTGGTCTTGATCAAGCTCGCCGACCGCTTGCACAATATGCAGACGCTCCAGGCGCTCCCGCCCGCGAAACAAAAACGGATCGCTATGGAAACGGACGAGATCTATGCCCCGCTCGCCTATCGTCTTGGCATGCACAACATCAGCGGGGAATTGGAGGACCTTGCCTTCCCCTATCTCCATCCGCAGGAATACCGATGGCTGCTTGCAACCACAAAAGAGCAATACGACGAACGGCTGGCATATCTCACAAAAATGAAACCGCGCGTAAAAAAACTGCTCGAAGAACATGAAGTGGCGCCCATAGATGTTGAAGTTCGCGCAAAACGCTATGCAAGTCTATATAAGAAATTATTGCGGCGCGACATGGACATGGGAAAAGTGCACGACTTGGTGGCCATGCGCGTCATTGTGCGGACGATCCCGGAATGCTACGCAGCCCTCGGCGTGATCCACGAAGCGTGGCCGCCCGTGCCGCGGCGGATCAAAGATTACATTGCGATGCCGAAGCCGAACGGCTACCGCAGTTTGCACACCACCGTGATCGGCCCGGAGGAGAAAACAATAGAGTTCCAAATCCGCACGCAAGAGATGCACGACGAGAATGAATACGGCGTGGCCGCGCACTGGCTCTACGACCAAAAACGGCGCGGCGAGCGCCTCTCCGGCAAAAAGATGGCGGAAGAGATCACGTGGGTGCAACAATTAAGGGATTGGCAGGAGCGTTTCTTTAGCGAAGGCCGCAATTCCGAAGAGCTTATTGACGCGATGAAGATCGATTTCTTCAAAGACCGCATTTTTGCCGTAACGCCGCACGGCGACGTGATGGATCTGCCCCATGGCGCAACCCCGGTGGACTTTGCCTATCACATCCACTCCATGGTTGGTAACTCCTGCGCGGGAGCAAAGGTGAACGGCGCGCTCGTGCCACTGGACCATCAACTGCGATCGGGCGACGTCGTGGAAATCGTCACACAAAAAGGCAAGAAGCCGTCCGAGGATTGGCTCCGCTTCGTCGTGACCGGCATCGCCCGCGACCACATCAAGCTCGCCCTGCGTGCAAAGAACGCATTCGCGCAAATCGCAAAAGCGGCCACCCACGCCGAGGTCAAAATCACCGTGGCCATACGCGCGGGACTCATCAAAGACATTTCAACCGCGATCGCCCGCGAGCATTTCACCATAAGCAACTTCCACACCGATAACCTGAAGGGTGGCCGTTTCCAATTTTATCGCATAGAGATTGCAACGATCGATAAGGCGAAAATTGAAAAGCTGGTGATGAAACTCACAAAAATAAAGGAGGTGCGAGAGATAAGCTACAAGCTGGTGTAGAAAAACCGCTACTTTACTTTATATATTCCTGCGTGACCTGGGATTATCCAATCGGCGTTCGCGAGAACCATCTTCCTGCTTTCCTTCAGTTGCTCCGCGTCGTTCGCATAGGGGTCATCCACAGGAGAACCATTTTTCCAGAAAACATCCCCACACACCGCAACCGTTCCCTGACTCGTTTTAACAAAAAGGGTTATGCCCGTCCGATCGTGCCCGGGCGTTTTTATAATTTTTATGTCGTCCGTGAATTGTTCTTTCCAATCCTCAACGGCACCGCCGCGCCATAGCCCATAGAATTCAAGCGTATCCGCACCGGGGAACATCCCAACGTTCCGATAGTGATCGACATGAGAATGCGTGACACAAACAACCGTTACGTCGCTCACGGCAAGCCCTTCTTTTTTTAACGCATCAACAAGAAGATTTTGGTCGTCCAGAACGCCGGGATCAACCACCATTATAAGATTTTTATCTTTTATGAGCGTTATCGTGGCACAGGTTTTTTCTTCGCCGCCCGCTTCTGCGACATCGGCATTCGTATATCCCTCAATTAAAACTTTTACTTCTGCCATTTTTTTATGACTAAAACCCTTCCTTTCCAAGTTTTCGTAAAATATTTTCCAATTCTTCTTCCGAATAGAACGTAATCGTGATGCGGCCGTTCCCTGCGCCTTTGTGAATTTCTACCGGCGCGCCGAGGTCGGTTGAGAGCGATTCCTGCATGGCTTTAAGTTCCGGCGCGAGCGGTGCCTCGGCGCTTTTTGGGGGACGCCCGCGGCGATGCCCGCTTGCACCCACGCTGCCCACTCCGCCCACCCCACCACTGGCCGGCCCCGTGACCATCACAAATTGCTGCACGCGCTCTTTTACATCCCGCGTTGTGAGCCGGTTCTGCACGATGTCTTCAAAGAGCCGCTTCTGCGCACCAGGATCCCCGATCCCCAAAAGCAGGCGTGCATTGCTCTCCGAAAGCTCGCTCTTCTCCACTGCCACCTGGATCGCTTCCGGCAGGTCAAGCAAGCGCACCGCATTCGCCACCACCTCGCGCGACTTGCCGAGCTTCGCCGCAATCTCGCGCTGCGTCATGCGGAACTCCTCTTGCAAGCGCTGGAATGCGCGCGCGGTCTCCACCGGATTCAGATTTTCGCGCTGGATGTTTTCCAACACCGCAAGCTCCAATTTTTCGCGTTCTAAATTTACGTTCCGCACGATGGCCGGCACGGTGGGCAAGCCAAGCATCTTTGCCGCCATAAACCGTCGCTCGCCCGCGATCAACTGATACTCAATAGCGATGCCCTCCGGCGTTTCTTTTTCAACCCGCGAAACCACGAGCGGCTGCAAAAAACCGAACTCGCGGATGGAACGCGCAAGGTCCTGCAATGCCGCCTCGTCAAAATGCCGCCGCGGCTGGCCAGGATTCGGCGAGATCCGGTTCACCTCAATATGGAAAACGGACTGTGCCGTCTGCGGCTCGGTCGTGTTTATCTTGCCCGGTTTAGCAATAGTGCGCGGCGCGTCGAATGTTTTTGCGGGAACTGCAGCAGCTGTTGGCACGCTTGGAATTTGGCGCGGCTGAACTTGAGACTGCGGTGGTGATTGTGGTTCGAGTTCCGGCAGCACGGGCGCAGCAGGCAATTCAAGCTCAACTGGTTCGGTAGGCAATGCCATGGGCGGCGTTTCTTGCGGTAATTCACGAACCGGCTGTGGCTGCGCGGCGGGCGTCACCGAAGAAGCGCCGTCTGTTCCGGCACCGGCATTATTATTTCCTTTTTGCGGTATGAGTGATTCAAGTCCTTTGCCGAGCATAATAATAGTGGTGATGCGTTAAACGGTAATATTGAAATCTCCGGCATTCTCGCTCGCGACGACCTCGCGCGGCAAATTATAATCCCCTTCCTGCGCCATGATCTCTTTCGCCAATCGTTCGTAAGCAAGCGCGCCCAATGAATCCGGACGATACAAAATGATTGGCTTCGCAAAACTCGGTGCTTCCGCAAGTGCAACAGAGCGTGGAATCTCCACTTCAAACACATGGTGCGGAAAGTGCCGGCGGATGTTCTTTGAAACCTCGCGGCTCAAGTGCTCACGCTTATCAAACATCGTAATGAGCGCGCCCGTGATGCGCAGCGGATGTTTCATGTTGGTTTTGATAAGCTCAATCGTCTCCAGCAACTGACCGATCCCCTCTAAACTATAATACTCCGCTTGCACCGGGATCAGCACTTCGTCTGCGGCAATGAGACCATTTATAGTGAGCAAACTTAGGCTCGGCGGAAGATCTATCAAAATGTAATCATAATTATGACGGACGCGGTTCACGAACTTCCGCAAAAAATATTCACGTTCCGGAACATCCACCAGTTCTATCAACGCACCCGCCAAGTGTGGAGCGGCAGGCGCCAGGTGATAATTGTAGATGACCGTCGGTTTTATAATCTCTTCGGGCGTCGCCATTCCCAAAATGCCATGGTACACGCTCATCCCTTCTTTTATATTGTGGCCCAAGCCGGAACTTGCGTTTGCCTGCGGATCAAAATCCACCAGCAAAACACGCCGTCCTGCGGCAGCGAGATAGGCGCCAAGCGACACGGCGGTCGTCGTTTTCGAAACGCCCCCTTTTTGATTGCACACTGCTATCACGCGCGCCATTAGCTTGATTTTAACGCGTTAAATACTTATTATCAATGCGCAGGGATGCCCGGGTGGCGAAACGGAAACCGCGACGGACTCAAAATCCGTTGGGCGCAAGCTCTTGAGGGTTCGATTCCCTCCCCGGGCACTTTAAGTAATCAAACTATATGGGCGGCGTTTTTGTTGTGAGATAATCTCAATCGCGTTACGGGCAATCGTTCGTTTTCTTTCCAAACACGGAACGTCTGATTGATAATACATCCACGCAATAAGTTGCAGCGATTCTTTTTTGGCGAACTTTAATTCCCAAATCGGCACGTGCCTCTCGGTTTGCGGCGGCTTCCTTATGACCGCGCCGTGTATGCCCGTAAGAACTTTTAACTTATCTTGCGCCCAACGAATATGCTTCTCGCTTGCTGATACCAATTTTATAAAAAGCCGCTGCGTAACATATTGCCGCCCGCGATAAATGTTGTACCGATCTTGATAGGTTTGTATACTTCCATCACCATCAATACAGCCGCGGAAATAATCGCGAAAAAATTCATCAGGAACGGCAACGGCACCAATGATACAGCTCTTTGCCGGCATAAGACCGATCCTTACAAGCCAATCATAAAATCGAACGTTGCTGAACT
>CAZNYI010000001.1:30999-35711 GCA_964577245.1 uncultured Candidatus Saccharibacteria bacterium | reverse complement strand
GCCGGCATAAGACCGATCCTTACAAGCCAATCATAAAATCGAACGTTGCTGAACTGCACACGATAGGAAATATCACCATTTTTCTTTCTCGCTATGCCAATAATATTTTTGAGCGCGAGACAATTTTTGAAAGTTTCCAACATGCAGAGCTCCACGGATCTCATGATGACGTGCCGGTTATCGTTTGACAAATTCCCATCCGTAACCAAAAGTCCGACCGCATACGCAAGCTGCGGCGTCCATTCAAAATCCTTTGGCGGCAATCTTCTTCTCGGCATGCCGCCATCATAGCAAACAAATATTAAATAATTATTAAATGATTTTGCTATTACAGTTTGCAATAACAAAAGCTAGTTATCCCTTCATCGCTCCCGCAACGGCAACGGCAACCGCGGGGTCAAACGCGTCGGGAAGTATGTGCTCTACGTCGGGATGCACCGCAGCGCCTGCGAGCGCTTTCGCCGCACGCATGAACATGTCGTCGTTGAACTGGCGGATGTTGTTATCAAGCGCGCCGCGGAAAATGCCGGGGAACGCGAGCACGTTATTGATCTGGTTCGGAAAGTCCGAGCGGCCAGTCGCCACCACGAACGCGCCCGCGCTCGCGGCCTCATCGGGCATAATTTCTGGAACCGGATTTGCAAGCGCAAAAATGATCGGCTTCGCATTCATCGTTTTGATCATCGCCGCCGTGAGCACGCCCGGCTTGCTCACGCCGATAAAAACGTCTGCACCTTTAATAACATCGGCGAGCGCGCCGCGGCGGCGCTCGCGATTAGTCACGCGGGCCAACTCAACTTTTTCAGAGTTCAAATCCTCGCGGCCTTCAAAGACCGCGCCCTTGCTGTCGCACACAATTATATTTCCAAAACCATATTTCAAAAGAAGCTGCGTGACGGCCGTGCCTGCAGCCCCAGCGCCGCTCACCACAACCGTCACCGCGCCGGCTTCTGTGCCACGCAACTTCAAAGCATTGATGAGCCCTGCAAGCACCACGACCGCCGTGCCGTGCTGATCGTCGTGCATCACGGGGATGGAAAGCTCCGCCTGCAAGCGCCGCTCAACTTCAAAACAACGCGGCGCGGAAATGTCTTCAAGATTCACGCCGCCAAAAACCGGTGCGATATATTTGACCGCGGCGATGATCTCTTCCACGTTTTGCGTGGCAAGGCAGATCGGGAACGCATCAACGTTCGCAAAGCGCTTGAACAAAACCGCCTTCCCTTCCATCACCGGGATGGCTGCTAGGGGGCCAAGGTTCCCCAAGCCAAGGATAGCCGAGCCGTCTGAGACGATCGCGATCGTGTTGCGCTTCAGCGTGTATTCGCGCGCGAGCGCCGCGTCTTTGCCGATTGCGACGGAGACCGCGCCCACGCCCGGCGTGTAAGCAAGCGAAAGGTCGCCGCGATTATTGATCGGCACCTTGCTCGCCACTTCCAGCTTGCCGTGATGCACGCGGTGCAGCTCCAAAGAATCTTCGTCGGTTTTAGTCATTACTATTGATAATAACACGGCAATTTGATATATTCGTCCTCAGCTAGCCCAGCCAGCATTTTTCCAATTCACCACTCAAGAAAGGACGGTATGGACACCGAAATTACCGCAGTCCCGGCTACCACCTGGATCAACAATATCCAGTACTGTCTGCCCGATAATCCTCGCTCGAGGAACGTCGTTGCAAGGGTGTTGTTATTGCTCTTGCGAATTCGCAACGCACCAGGATTTGGGTCGGCGGCGGCGAACGCCTTCACCATGCTACCGACCATCGCATGGCCCGACCAGTTCGCAGAGGCCACGCTCAGCTCCTACGCCTGCGCTTTCCCCTTCCTCGATGATGCAATCATCGAATCAATCCAAGGGTGCCTGCAGAAGCTTCTGGACGAGAACTCTCCAAAGGACCCTCTGCGGCCACACCTGGCGACCACCTTCGGCGTAACCTGCGCCGACCGAGATCATCTCGCACGTGTCGACGACAATCCGGCGGCTATGGTCTCGATGTTCATGATCACGCTCCAAACTAGCGTTGACGTGGATGAGGACTTCGTGATGAACACTGCCACGCCATTAAGCAACGAGGAGATCAGCGCGGCCGTGCGAACGTTCTACGAAACGCGCGGATACGTGGTCCGCAGTGCCGATAACCTGTTCGCCGTCCAGAAAGGCGACGAGCAGCTGGGCGTCAAGTACTCGAACCTCAGCGCGACGTACCACTATGTTCTCGTAACCGTCGAGAGCTGATAGCGACAGCCGCATCGCACATCATCAACCGCACGCCGAGGGACCGCATCCTGCGAACCCTCTCGGGTGCGGTCTTTTTTGTCTAATCTTTCGGGATCAAACCAATTTTCTGAAAAAATTCCCTGCCGCCGGGGACCTGTTTTACGCCCGGCAATTCTTCCATAGTAAACCAGCGCGTTTCTATCAGATCGTCGCTCAGTTTTAATTTGATCTCATCCGCATTTTTATCGATCTCCACTTTGAACCGATTGAATTCCATGTTGCAGATAACTTTCTCGCCGGTGTCTTTGAGAGTTTTTTCGGAAACGCCCGTATCTTTATATGGTAAAAGTTTCGGCTTATAAGGAGCGACGTCGATGCCCGTTTCTTCCGCAATCTCTCTTTCTAAGGCCTGCTCAAGCGTCTCCCCCTCGTCAACTCCCCCGCCCGGGATGTGCCAGCAATCCGGATACACGCCTCCTCTTGATGGATCTTTCCTGCCCATCAAAACTTTCTTGTCCTTGCTTAAAATAACAGCGGAGACGATTATTCTTGAAATCTCCCGCAATTTTGCTTTTGGTGGTTCCACGCTCATGGTTGGATTATATCACTTCGAGTGAAATTTATGTGTAAATATAAACATCTTAACTCTAAACGCCTAGCCCATTTTTGAGCTCCCTTAAAAAGCTCATAGAGTATTCGAACTCCGGCTTCGCTATTTTCTTCACGAAGGGAAACTTTATAGAATCATATTTCTTCTTGAGGTGTCCTTTTAAATAAAAATCATCAACGATTTGATTGAGCGTATCGCCCCGTTGTGTGCGCACCATAATAATGCGCGCCAACCCAATAGGACCGAAAGCTTCTAACTTATCAGCGTCCCGAAGTATGGTTGTCTCGATTGACTCGTTGCTTTTTCTATATCTTGGATCCGAACCGTGATTTTCGATAACATCCAACACGTTAGAAATTTTTTGCTTCGGAAATTTTTCTTTACGCAAAACATTAAGAGCGATTTTGTAATCTTTTTCGTGATACTTATCTCCTGTTTCTTCTGGATAATATGCCGACAGATCGTGCAACAACGCCGCGGGGATAAGCACCTCAAAATCAACTTCCTTTTTTACTTTTTCGGCGATTTTTATTGCGTTTAAGCATACCCGAAGATGATGATCCGGCCCGTGACTTTTTAGCGGGTCCTTCGCACTTTTATACAATCGTTCATTTAGCTTGTAGAATCTTGATACAATAGATTTCTTGTTCATTGTGTCTATTATATCACCACGTGCCCAGGGCCGGAGTCGAACCGGCACGACCTTGCGGTCAAGGGATTTTAAGTCCCTAGCGTCTAACCAATTTCGCCACCCGGGCATAGCCCTAATAACCTAAACTAATTTTACCGCATTTGAGGCCACGGCGGGGATCGCACCCGCGTATAACGGTTTTGCAGACCGTCGCGTTAGCTACTTCGCCACGTGGCCTTTTGTTAACTCTACCGCATCCGTCTTCTCCCCGCACCGCCGCATCTTCGTCCGCGCCGCTACGCCCGCAATGATTGCGCCGGCCACCGCTGCAGAGATAACAATAGAGATCACCCCCATCGTTCCATGAAAATAGGCATTCGTGCCGTAGGCGACCAAAAAGATGATCGCGAACTCAAGAATGAAATAGCCAAGAAAGCGCTTCATGTGTGTGTTTATTCCGCGTCGTTATCGCTGCCGATTTCTCCCTTCAGCATATCATCGTTCAGTATTTTTTCAACCGCGACCACGTTTTCAGGGCCGTGGTCTATCACGAACGCAATGCGCGGCATCGGTTTGATGTTCATCTTTTTCAATAAAAGGTGCTGAAGATAGCCCGCTTTCTTTTCGAGCTCATCAAGCGCTGCCTCCGCCCGCCCGGACGGAATCACGCTCACATTCACCCGCGCGTGCTCCAACTTCTTATCAACCTCAACGCTCGTAATCGTAATGAGTGCATGCGGAAAATAAACTTCCCGGATCAAAAGCTTTGCGAGCTCCGCTTGGACCAATGCCTGCACCCGTTCCGAACGAAAAAAACGCATGGTGATGTTTTACAAATTATTTATGGATGACGAGTACATCGCCCACTTTGATTGCGATCTGCGAACTTACAATGATGCCAATCTCCTTTCCTTTTTCAGCCGTCGCAATCTCTGCTTTCTTTTCGTGCAAGGTCAGTGCACGGCCGTTGCCGGCGGAAACTTTCGGCGCATCGGCAGCGGGCGTCGCGCCCGCAGCGTTGTTCATACCACCACCACTTACGCGCATAATTTCAAACGACGCCTTCCCGCGGAACACGCCCTTCTCCACGCGCCCACCCACCAACTGCTTGTCTAATTTATCCTGGCTGAAAATCGCGAGTACCGTAAGCTCCCCCGCCGCGGCCGGCCCACGCTTGCCGGACAAGAAATCTTCCACCGCTTTTGAAAGGTCGTAAACGATCTTTGAGGTGATAACGAGCACGCTCTGCGC
>CAZNYI010000001.1:27930-30899 GCA_964577245.1 uncultured Candidatus Saccharibacteria bacterium | reverse complement strand
TTATTGAACGCAACCACGAACGGCGTTTTTGTTTCCTCCAAAATTTTTATCGCCTCCTTCGTTTGCGGTTTCACGCCCTCGTCCGCGGCGACCACAAGGATCGCCAAGTCCGCCGCCTGCGCGCCGCGCGAACGCATGGCCGTGAAGGCCTCGTGCCCGGGCGTGTCTATAAAAGTGATCTTGCGTGCAGGACCTCCGGCCGCTGGCGCATGCATAATCTCATACGCACCCACCGCCTGCGTGATGCCACCCGCCTCGCGCGCGGCAACCGTCGTTTTGCGGATGTAATCCAAGAGCGTGGTCTTCCCGTGGTCAACGTGGCCTACGACCACCACGATCGGCGGCCGCGGCGTTACGGCGGTCTTTAGCTCCGTTTTTTGTACCATTTTCTGTGCCATTGCCTGTGAATAATACATTAAAAATGCATTAAAGGGAAGCCCGGCACGGCCCGATGCATTATTGCAAAAAAAATATTAAAAAATTCTAAAAGAAAGCTTTACTTTGCGAATGGTTGTGCAAAAGTTGAAGCATGGTACCGACACCCAAAGCATTGAAAAACGATCACACAAAAGCCCGACTTGCTCCGGGAGAGCAAAGATCATTTCTAGAGGCGGCGATAGAAAAAACCAGCGTAGACGCTATCGCGCGCCTTATTTCCGTTTGCCCGCGAACCGTGCGCGATTGGCGTCGGGAAAAATTCCTCATCCCCTACAACGCACTCCTTCTTATTGCGCGCACTTATAATCTTCCACTCCCACATATCGTGCAAAAAGAAACGCAATTCTGGTACGTTACGAAGGGCGCGCATAAAGGTGGTCTGGCGTCTTACGAAAAACAGGGCGGGCAGATCGGCGACCCGAAAGTCCGCAAACAGAAATGGCACGAGTGGTGGGAGAAGAAAGGAAAGCTTTATAGTAATTTTCCATTCCACCCGCTCCCCTTCCATAAGCCAAGAAAATCGGCGGCGCTCGCAGAATTTATGGGCACCATGATGGGTGACGGCGGCATGACTAAATGGCAATTCACCATCACGCTTCATCACATTAACGACCTCGCCTACTGCAAGTTTGTAGTATCTCTGATCGAAAAACTGTTTGGAATTGTCCCCGCAGTTCGTCATGTTGTCAAAAACTCTGTAAACATAATCACCGTTTCGCGCTCTCAACTCATCCAACATTTGCACGAGCTCGGATTACCAATCGGCAACAAAGTGAAACAAAATTTTGACATTCCGGAATGGATAAAGAAAAACGAAAAATACATGATCGCATGCATCCGCGGATTAGTTGATACTGACGGCAGCGTATTCACGCACCAATACCGCGTGAATGGAAAAAAGTATGGTTATAAAAAACTTTCCTTCTGCTCCGTATCACCACCGCTACGGAACACCGTCCAAACATTTCTCAGAAATCATGGATTCCACGTGCGGGTATCGCGAGGCGTTGATCTTCGCATTGAAAGCAAAGCAGGCGTGGCACATTATATGAAACTGATCGGTTCGCACAACCCAAAACACTTGAATAGATACTTAAATTGAGGTACCTTTATCTTGTTCGGGAGAGGTCGCATAGAGGCCTAGTGCGCTGGTTTGCTAAACCGGTAGGGGACAAAATCCCCTCGAGGGTTCGAATCCCTCCCTCTCCGCAGTCCAAACTATCCAGTCGGCGTTTCAAGTATTTTCTTTACTCGCTCGACAAACTCTTTGTTGCTGACCCCTTTTTGGATATAATTCGTAACCCCGACCTCTTTCATCCACACCTGTGCTTCAAGCGACAAATCGGCGTTCGTGAGGAACGCGATTGGAACATCCGCCGCCGGAGAGCCCGGCTCGTTTCTGATGAGATCGGCGGTCTTGAAGCCATCATTACCGGGCATATTGATATCCAGCAAAACAAGATCGGGATGAAATCGGCGCGCCATTTCCCGTCCCTCGTCGCCATTCCCGGCATACAGAACCTCATACCCGGCCGATCCAAGCAAACTGCCGAAAAGCCGGCGGGTCGTCGGATCGTCGTCTATTATGAGAATGTGCTGCGCTTTCAATTCCTCCTTCATTGGTTCATCCATGGTTATTTTATTATGGCAGGTTTATTGATAGCCAACCAGTAGAGGCCCGCCTCGCTGAGCGCCTTTACGAAACTTGAGGCATCGATTGGTTTTACAATATAACTATTGGCTCCGAGTTTATACGCTTCTTTGAGATCTCTATCTTCCTGAGAAGAAGTGACGACAACCATAGGAACCGTTTTTGTGCGTTCATCCGCTTTCACTTTTGCCAGCACCTCAAGACCATTCACTTTCGGCAGCTTTAAATCAAGCAATATTACTTTCAAAGGGGCGCTGGCCGTTCGACTGGCGTATTTTCCGGTGGAGAAAACGAATTCAAGCGCTTCCTCGCCGTCCTTGACCCAGTAGATCTTGTTCGCAATGTTAATTTTGGATAAAGCGCGGGCGATAAGCTCGGCATCATTCGGACTATCTTCAACCATCAGCACGTCAACTTCATTTATATTTGCGGTGTTTTCCATGTTGCTTTTTTTATTTTTTGGGCAACGTGAAATAAAACGTTGCTCCTTCACCGACCTTTCCCTCCGCCCGCACGCTTCCGCCATGCCGCTCGACAATGCGCTTGACGTTCGCGAGGCCGATTCCCGTTCCCTCGAATTCTTCAACGGAATGCAGGCGCTGGAAAACACCGAAGAGCTTGGCGACGTATTGCATGTCAAAACCAGCGCCATTGTCTTTTACATAATACGTAATGGTATCGCCGGCGCTCGTAGTGCCGACCTCTATCTTCGCCCCCTCTTTTTTGCTGGTGAACTTGACGGCGTTCGTGAAAAGATTTGCCCACACCTGCCGGATCAGGTCCCGGTCACCATTCACCTCCGGCAATGCGGCCATGACGAATGCTATATTTCTCTCCGGTGCAGATTTCTTTGCCTCCGCATATGCCTCATTCGCAAGCG
>CAZNYI010000001.1:0-27830 GCA_964577245.1 uncultured Candidatus Saccharibacteria bacterium | reverse complement strand
TCTTTGTTTGCCTTTAGGGCTTCTTCAAGCAGCGGCTTTCGCACCATTTCGCCAATGATAAATTTATAAATAATATAATTTACCAAAAGAGCGAGTAGGAATCCAATAATGCTTCCCCAGAGCACAATTAATTCTGTCGCGGCGTTTATCTGCGACAGGTCATTCGTGCGCGCGTGGAGCAATTCCGCTTCCGTCGTTTGCATGTTCGCTACAACGGCACGTATGGAATCCATGATCGCTTTGCCTTTGTTGGTCAGCACGTCGGCTTGCGCCGCAGCGAACCCTTCATTTGTTCGCAGGGAGATGCTGTTTTGAAGGTCTGCGAGTTTTGCAGCGATAAGCGGCTGCATAGTGGCAAGGTAGTGCTGTTGCGTCGCATTGTCCGCCGTGAGCGTTTGTAATGTTTGGAATGTTTTATTCACGTCCAAAAGGCCAGCGGTGTATGGTTCGAGAAAATCCTGTTGCCCCGTTATGACATATCCGCGCTGGCCAGTTTCCATGTTTTCAAGGTCAGAAATCAGCGTATCGAGCATTCCTTGCACCTGGTAAGAATGGATCTCCCAATATTCGTCGGTGTCGATACGGATCAATGATTGATAGGTGAGAAGGGAGACCACAATGAATATCGCTACGATCAAAAAGATCAAAACCGCGTTGAGTGTTCTGACCGAAAGTTTTTTAGGTAACGGCATATAAAAATCTTTCTTTAATATCATTATACCATTTTTGCCCACGCGGTTCGAGCCCAACTGCTTCCACCTCGACGTGCTATCATTACCAATATAAGCATGGACAAGGTCTTCTTCTGGCTTCTCGTCTTCGTCCCGATCGCCGCGCTTGCGAATTTTTTTCACGCGTCGGCCACCACGATCTTTTTCCTTGCCGCGCTCGCCATTATTCCGCTCGCAAAATACATCGGTCAGGCGACCGAGGAATTGGCCGCAAAAACTTCCACCGCGCTCGGCGGTTTTCTTAATGTCACCTTCGGCAACGCCACGGAGCTTATTATCGGCATCTTCGCCCTGCACGCCGGCCTCATCCAAGTGGTCAAGGCCTCTATCACAGGTTCTATCATCGGAAACCTGCTCTTAGTGCTCGGCATGGCGATGCTCGCGGGAGGTGCAACCCGCAAAAAGCAGACCTTCAATCGCACAGGCGCGATGGCAGGAGGATCCACGCTCTTTCTCGCCGTCACTGCCCTCGTTATCCCCGCCGTGCTCCTCGTTGCGGCGCCCGCAACGAGCGGCGCGGCCATAGAACACCTGAGCATTCTTGTGGCGATCTGCGTGATCGTGCTCTATCTCGCAAGTCTTTTCTTCTCGCTCTTCACGCACAAACATCTTTACGTCGGCGAGACCGGAAAAGAGGTTGGAAACATAGAAGAGGCTGGAAATAACTGGAGTTTGGCCAAAAGCATCTGGATCCTTCTTCTTGCGACCCTCGCCGTGGCATGGATGAGCGACATGTTGGTTGGCACGATAGACACCATGGGGCGTACCTTGGGATGGACCGATCTTTTTATCGGCGTCGTGATCGTGGCTATTATCGGCAACGCCGCGGAACACGCCTCCGCGATCACCATGGCAATGAAAAACAAAATGGACCTTGCCCTGCAAGTCGCGGTCGGTTCGGCGACGCAGATGGCGATGTTCGTGGCGCCGGTGTTTGTTTTTGTAAGCTTACTTTTTCAAAACCAAATGACGCTCGTCTTTGACACGTTTGAGCTCGCAAGTATTTTCCTTTCGGTGTTGATCGTAAATCTCGTGATCGCGGACGGCGAGAGCAACTGGCTTGAAGGCGCCCAGCTTCTGGTTGCCTATGCCATTATGGCAATAGCGTTCTTTGTGCACCCGTAGCGCGCCATCTTACGCCGCAATTTTTTCAAGCAACTCCCTGTATCCCTTCGTGGTGACATTCCAATCGCCTGGCTCAAGGGGATTATCAAGATCGATCAACACGAGGAAGATAGAGAATGACAGACTTGCGACACTTGCCGTAAAGAGAAGCGCGAGCCAAATGTCTTTGATGGCAATGAACACGGAAAGGCCGATCAGAAGAAACGCGGAGAATTGGAGGGCGTTCTTTAAAAGCGGCGGCATATGCTGCCGGCTATATTCCAAACGCGATGAGCGGTGCCTTAGGATATTGGAGAATAATTCAAACGAGGTCGGCAATAACTGCGGCGCCTCAGTGAAAATTTCATAGATGCTGGTATTTAAGCCCGCGATGACCTCTTCGATCTCCGGACTCTTTTTGCCGCTCTTGTTATCGCTCCACCCTTCGTGTGTTACGAGGTTTAAATAATTTTTGATATGGGCGCGCATCTTCCCCCTGATCTTCTCCGGAAAATGGCTTGACCAGAGATACAGTTCTTCAAGCCCGTCCACCTCTCCACGCACCGCTTCTATGAGCGCGTCCCATTTCCCCCACACTTTTTGGATGACGAACGCCGCCAGCACACCAAAGATGGTGCCCACAACCGCATAGAGCCATGGCGCTCCGTCACTGCTTGCGAGCAACACCCGAACATTATACTCATCGCTTGTCCTGATGACGTAGAATATGATCGAAAAGACAAAGAGGAACGGTATAAGTTTTTTGATAAGTTTCATGGTTCGTTATAGTCATCGCTTCGCACTGCAATAATAGATGAGCCGCCCGGCTGGCCGATCTATTGCACCCGTAACCATAGCAACCCCTGCCACGGCATATTATAGATGGCCCCTCCCCTTGAAGACCGCGGAGCAGACATTGAACACATTATTGCTCAGCTATCCCCGCTTTCTATGGAACAAAAAGAGCTTGTGTTGGAGTATCTGAAGAAAACGGTGGAGGTTGATACGAAAAACTCACCCGAAAAGATTACGACAAGGCGCGCCGCCACCTTTTCTTTAGAAGAACTCATACGGCTCTACCCGAACGTCGATTTCGCTGGTTTCATGTCCCGGAGCAACGACAAGGGGCAATACCAATTATGGAAGCTTATTGACGCATTCAAAGAAGTGGCGAATCAGATCGGTCGCAATAATTTTGATAAGCTGCATATCACCCTGATCGTTTTCGGCGACCGGATCACCTATGTAAGCGATGGCAGCATTGCCGTAAACTATGAACGGTTTTCAAAAGACGACCTAGTGAAGCAACTTATTCGGATGTTTCAGCAAAGCCAGGGGTAAGCTGCGGCAGTACTCCCAGCAATTTTAGCTTTGCGAGTCCGCGATGCGCCTGCACGGCGATAGTATTTTTTGATTGCCCGGTGATGAGCGCCATTTCGGCAAGTGACAGATCTTGCACATATCGCATGCGCATCACTTTTTGATACGCTACAGGAAGTCGTTGAATTAAAAGTAGTGCCGTCTTTCCGTCCAAAATATTATGCAAACGTTCGGGATTGCCGGCGTTCGGCTCAAAACCCTTAGTAATAAGAATGTCCAACGATACCGTTTTGCGCTTTCGGTATTCGTCCACGATCAGATCATTCAAAACGTGATAGAGAAACGCCTTCATGATGTCTATTTTTCCGCCGCGCACGAGATAACGCCACGTCTTCAAGAAGGTGTCCTGCACCATATCATCGCTCATCGCGCGATCGCGTACCTTAAAGAATGCGTGCAAATTAAGTCCCTTCGCATAATCCGTGTGCGCCTGGGTCATTACCGCCGTTTGCTTTGTTTGCTGCTTTGTGGTCATTTGTGATCCTAGATAACTTAGCCGTTCGCGGTGGCACTCCATTACACCATTATTACCATAGCCCCGTAATAATGAAGAAACAGTGAAGAAATCTCCCCGAAAGGGCATTTCCTCATTACACCGCCATTACCCCGAAACTTAAGTATAGCACGTTTGCAATAACGCAATGGGCTGATCGGCTTGGTTAGTTCAGGCCCTTTCGCAACGGTCGATAGTGCCAATATACGAATCAAATCAATCTAACCTAATAAAAAATTAAACATGAAAAAAATTCTTGGAAGAACAGCGTTGCTGGCGTTATTGGTGCTGCCTCTGGCGGCAGCTTTGCCGGCAGGAGCAGTACCGGTGCCGAACGTAACGATCTTGCCCGGCGCATTAGCGGCAGAAGATTTCGGCGTTTTCCCCATCCCTAACGCAAGCGGAATGAAAGGATACACTGCGGGCTTCGGCTTGACCGACGCAACGTTTGCGGGCGTTCAATCAGTCGTTACGCAGTTATTCGCGTCAACCACCTTATTGCAGACCGACACACTGATGGTGGGTACGGCAAATGTGGATGCACTGACAGGAACCCAGATCTCATCGCCTTTCGACGTTTTCGGAACATTTGATTACGTCGCGGACGGATACTGGACCAACGTGCGGAGCGCAGAATTTGGCCAGACCATGATTCCCACACGGGTCGTGGCAACGGTCACCCTTGCCAATGGAAAAGTGGTAACCGCAGAAAATGATAATCTCACGGGCGACCCGGCGACGATCTTCCCTCCGGTCTCTAACGCTACGACCACCACGGTCACGATCGTTAAATACCTTAATGGAATATTGGCGACGGCAAGTTCCACGAACAGCGCATCATTCCCGATGACCGCAACATGGAATGCGACGAATACGGGCGCAGGCACGGGCGGTTTCTCGTTGGGGTCGGTTGGCTTCAACAACGCGACCCCGTATGAAGCGACAACCGCCGACATGACGATGGGAGCGAGCTATAGCACGAACGAGGTCACCGGCGGGCCGGTGGTAGGCGCAACCTGCGCTTCCGAACGGCCGTTCGCCTTGGCGGGCTACTCGATCGGCGCAACCCTCTCTGCGGCGGCCGCAGCGAGCATCACAACCAGCACGCCGAGCTTCACTAATCTCTCGGGCGATGAGTTCGTCATTGTTCACAACGTGACGTGTTCCCATGACGGGGACGGAAACTCTTCGAGCACCGGAGGGATCGGCGGCGAGGTGTTGCCGGGCGTGGGCACGCTTGCGGTAACTTCGATCACGGTCATCAAGTCGACCACAACGGCTGACGGCACGTTTGGCGGCGGCTGGGAATATATCTTCCACATCACCGCTCCAACGAACGAACCGAATCTGGCGATGAGATTCGCCGACTGGATCAACGGAGCCAACACGAGCACCATTCCAGTGGCGAATAACATGAGAATTTCTTCGGCGCAGGCGAACAACACTTCAACCGTTCTCCTCACTGCGGCAAACTCATATTCAACTCCGGCGCTTAACATGATCACCGACCTTAACCCTGGCATGCCAGGAAGACAAGTGGATGTCGCCGTTGAAGTAGCGGTCCCAGCCGGCACTGCGGCGGGTTCATACACGACCACCTACGGAGTACAAACAAATCCGTAAAGAACGCAATCCACAATGACAAAAAATAAAACAGTTATTGCCATTCAAGTCATTGCGTTCTTTGGAGCGGCGTGCCTCGGCATTCTGAGTGCACATGCCTCAGAAATTACCGGGACTCTTTCCTCTTCCGCAACCACCCCTCCCTCCGGCTCACAAGCCGGAGGGACGGTTGGCGGTAGCGTGGGCGGCGGGAGTACCATCACCGGCACCATCACGAGTGGTGGCGGAAGCACTATCGGAGGCACCGTCACGAACGTTGGCGGGGGTGGCGGAAGCACTATCAGCGGATCGGTGCTTGGGGCTTCCACCGGAGGCGGTGGATCGTCCGGCGCCGGCTCAGGATCGGCCGTTGGTGGCAACCAAAACCTTTCTCGCGGCTTGGTGCTTGGCGCGTCGACCGGCGTGATTGACCCAGGGCTGCCAAATACAGGCGAAGAACCATATGGAGCCACTACCCCATGGAGCTTCATCGTTTTGTTCACGCTGTCCCTTGTTGCATTTGCCGCTTCAGGAGTACTTGCCTACCAGTCAAAATAGCATAGTACCCCATGGGCCAAAACCGTTACCGCTTACGCGTAACGGTTTTTTGGTTCGTGCGGCTTGGTTAGTATGGAAAAAGATTTTTTTGAACGCTTATGGGAGGAAAGTTGGACGTATATCAAAACGGTCGTGGACGTGGTGCGGGAACCGGTGCTCATTCTTGATAAAGACCTCCATGTGATGGTGGCAAACGACCCATTTTATCGTACGTTCCAGGTGGAACCAAAAGACACCGAGCGCAAGCTGGTATATGAGCTCGGGAACGGCCAATGGGACATCCCCGCCCTCAGAAAATTGCTGGAAGATATTTTGCCTAAAAACACTTTCTTCAAAGGTTTTGAGGTTGCTCATGAATTCCCCTTGATCGGGCGCAAAGTAATGATCCTTAACGCCCGGCGGATCCACTTTAAGGGCGACGCCGCATTCCCGCCCATCATCATGCTCGCCATTGAAGACGTCACCGAAATGATGGCGATCGCCGAAACGCTTGCCGGCCACGCAAACCAACTGGAAGCGAAGCTCGTGGAACGGACGCAAAAACTGGAAAAACACATCGGCAAATTAGAGGAAGAGATCAACGAGCTCAAAAGAAGCCGCGACACAAAGGCCGTGATACCACATTAAAATGCTTTACACTATTGCGATCATCTTGTTGGTACTTTGGCTCCTTGGCGTGATCGGTATATATTCCATCGGTTGGTTCATACATATACTCCTCGTCGTAGCCGTCGTCATCATTCTTATTCGCATTATCCAAGGAAGAAAGCCGATTTAGCGATGGACAAAACAAAAGGGCTCATTCTTATGCTCATCGCAATATGGGCATTTGGTTGTGGCGCAAGGAACGTTTTGGCCCAAACGAGCGTAAGCGTCCTCAATGTGAAGGTGGTTGAAGCTTCTGCGGTCCAGCTGACCCCCACCCTTCCGGGAACGGGGCCGAACAACAGTTCAAAAATTATGACCTGGGAAATACTATCGGGCATTGTCGCGGCACTTCTTCTCGTGTTCATCTTTACAAGAAAGAGGGGCGAAGCAATGAAAATAAAAACCATAGTACGGTCGCTCGCCCTCCTGCTTTTTCTCGCCGTAGTAGCGGGCGCCGGATATTATTTCCTGTTGTCGCCCCAACTCAACCGGAACAAGGCAGCGAACAGCGCCGATCAGTTATTCGGCTGGAAGTTCCCGGTAACTAAGTTTCCTTTAACCGGATCAAATCCGGGCCAGATCGCCTATTCCGACATCCGTGACCCAGGCGGCGTGCCCCAAGGGCTCCCGGTTCGTTTGCAGATCCCGGTTATCGGCGTTGATTCGGCGATCGAAGACGCGCTCATTACCCCCGACGGGAGAATGGATGTGCCGGCCGGTTCCGTGGACGTTGCCTGGTTCGCGCTTGGCCCCCACCCCGGGCAAGTAGGGAGCGCGGTCATTGGCGGACACTATGGCATTCAGAACGGTGTTCCGTTTGTTTTCTATGATCTCAACAAGCTCAAAGTCGGTGACAACCTCTACGTCATAGACGACGAAGGCAAAACCCTCACCTTCGTGGTCCGGTCAACCAAGTCATTTAATAGAAATGACGATGCCACCCCCGTCTTTACTTCCGACGATGGCATCGCGCACCTCAATATTATTACCTGCGAGGGCATTTGGAACCAGGTGAACGGCACCTATCCGTTGCGGCTCGTCGTATTCACCGACCTCGTATCTGGAGGAGGCGTATCGACGACACTAAAAACTACCGCCTCATTCTCCCGAATGCTTGGCCTCGGCTCGCGGGGCACCGACGTCGCGGCGCTACAGGCCATGCTTGAACAAAAAGGCTTCCTTACTATTCCGGCGGGGGTTGCCCCGGGTGTCTTTGGGAGACTTACGAACGCTGCCGTTGTTAAATATCAAATAAGCGTTGGTCTGCCGGCAACCGGCCTATTCGGGCCGCCCACGTTGGCAAAGATCACCGCAGAGCCAACCAGCACTGCCATTCTCCCCAACACGGGGGTGAATGAACCAACAACGGTAAAAAATCCGTCCACGATAGGAAGCCTCTACGCAACGCCGCTGGATGGACTCGTCACTTCCCTGCTTCTTGTGGCCATAGCATTTCTGCTCTTTGAAATTATCAGCCAGTTCGTAGTTATAAGAGCTCGGTGAACACGACTACGCGCTTATTATAGAGTTCCTTACTCTTGAGCCAATCCCCCGCGCACGTGACCAGATTAAGTCGTGCCACCGATGCATCACCGGAAAAGATATCGCCTGTTGAAGCGTTATAATCGTAGGCCATGAGACGCACCACGTGAAACTGCCAGGTCTTCCCCGCGGCATCAACCACCTCTACCACGTCACCCGGGTTTAATTTACCAAGATTATAGAAAACGGCTTCGCGAACATTCCGCCCATCGAGATGGCCATCGATCACAGCACTTCCCGGCATGCCCGGAGACGGCCCTTGATCATACCAGCCGACATCCGTAAAATTTGTGGGAACGCCCATGGTGCCGTCGTTGTGCCATGAAAGGCCAACACTTTGTATGTTTGCGTCCACGCCGATCGCGGGGATAATAAGCCGGACTGGCTTGCCTGGTATTTCAATAGAGGTTCCAAAACCCACTGCTGCGGGCGCGGCCACCACGGGCGCTCCCGCTGCGGACTTTGGAACTTCTGCGGAAGGGGCAACGGGCGCCTGCGGAGCCACCCCTTGCACCGTTTGACTCCGCACTTGGAGAAAAATCGAAAGGCCTGCCGAGAGCAGGCCTACGCCGATGGATAAGAGGATCGCCGCTTTCCATGAAAATATTTTTGTCGAATGGGTGTCCATCTTATTCAAGGGCGTTAGGCCTGCACTTTTTTTATTGACCGAAACCGCCACCGGTGTTCGGCAATGCTGGGGTAGCCGGAGGAACAATGACCGTGCCGTTCGAAAGAACGTTGATCGCACAGGTCGTTACCAATCCCGCGCTCCGCACCGTCATCGTCTTAACGCCGATCGTTGCGTAATTCACGCTAAAGCCCGTTCCATTCGGATTCGCAATTGAGATGTCAGGAGATGACCAGACGTAGGTGCCATCGCCTCCCGTTGCCGAGAGCGTGGCCGTCTGCCCTAAGACGACATTCTGCGTTACCGGGAAACAGCTAAGAGCGTTCGTGGAAACCACTCCCACGACATTCACGTTACACGTTGCTGTCTGGCCGCCACTCGATACCATTATCGGGTACGTGCCGGCCTGCGAGTAACTGACCGCGAACTGGCTGCCTGCCGAGTTCGTAACATTCAAGTCCGGACCAGACCAGAAATAGGTTCCGTTGCCACCCATTGCGGTGATGATCGCCGCCTGGTTTACGTTCACGGAAGCCTCGTTCACGCTACAGCTTAAGAACGTGACGGTCTGCGCCTGACTTAATGCACCAATGCTCATCCCCGTAACCGCAAGCACGGTCACTAAAGATAAGAGTAAGTACTTTTTATTCGTTTTCATTAATTTGTTATTAATGTCGATAATCCGACCTTTGCGATACAATAACCAAGCCGTTAAAGGCCCCAAAGCATTACAGGCATTACAGGCCAAAAAAAGGGGCGATCGGAATCGCCCCCGCGGAGAATGCTATGCGCAACTTGCGTGCACTGCGCCAACAAGCGCTTTGAACTCCCAGCTTTCTGCGCTGAACTGGGTCGCGGCGGCGGCAAGGAGCCCTTTCATTGTCGACGGAGCAAGCGGACGCTGCTTTGCGAACGCACGGATCTCATCTACGCCAACCGTCTTGCCGATCAACACCTTTGTCAGGAATAAGGATTCAAAGGCATTGGCGATCACGGCACAATCTTCGCCCGCGAACGCTTGATTGAAAACGGGGCGGAAACAAAGCATGAGCAAGGCCTCCAATTGAGCCGATGCGTACATCCTCTCCTTCATCCTGCCAGTGCGTTTCGGCGGCGGAATCCTTCCCTCTTGCTCCCAACGGAAAAGCGTCGACTTCGAAATCCCGAATATCCGACACACCTCCTCGGTGCTTTTTGTCATGACCTACCTCACGCTCATTGGTTTATATCAAAAAGAATCCTTCGTTGTCAAAATTATTCGAAGATCGCCCAACCGCGGGACAAGGCGCCTCACAAATAACAAAACGCCCCTCTGGCGAACTCGTCTCTCGCGCGAGCCAGAAGGGCGTTTTGTTATTTGCGAGGCCTTACTTCCCCGCGTTCAGTGCCGCCCTCGTTCCCGGTCCCACATATCCTTTTACATCAAGACCGTTCGCCGATTGGAACTTTTTCACTGCGGCTTGGGTAAGCGTACCGTAGAAACCGGTGATGGCACCGGAATAATATCCGTCCGCAGCAAGCCGCTTTTGCAACGCCGTCACCTGCGCGTCTTGCGAACCGAGCGTCAAAAGTTCTGTAAAGTGATACGACGACGCGCCACTGGTGTTCCCGTTCGTCTGTGCCTGCAACTGGGCAAGCTGTGCTTGAAGCTGCGCAAGTTGCGTCGCGGCAGTCGTCGTCCCCGTCGTTGCGGTCGTTCCGGTGTTCGTACTAACCGTGAACGGCGAAACAAGGAGTTGGTTGCTCACGTTCCCCGCAACATCCGTCACGGTGATCGTGCAATTGCTGTGCGTGCCGTTTGAGAGCGAATTGAAGACCACGGTGTTCAGACCCGCCGTAGCAACATTCGTCGCGCTCACGCAATCGCCCGCATAGTGGATCGTGCCGCCCACCGTAGAAACAAAACCGTAGCTTGGCGTTGCGTTCGCCGTCGGCGTCGTGATCGGTGCCGCTTGATAGATGGTGATCGGACCTGCCACCGACGTAGCGCTGACCGTTTTTTGAATATCAGACCCGGAGAAAGGACCAATCGTGTTGCCGTATTGGTCAGTGAGCGAAACGCCGCTGATCTGGAGTGGATACGCTGTATTGCTCTGCCCACCCGTCACGGTATACGTCGCAGTATACGTTGCACCATTCGTCGTTGTGTACCACGAAAGCGGCACGCCGTTATATGATCCCACGACCGAGCGCGCGTTCGGCTCGGAAACGGATGGCACAAGCGTGAACGTAATGGTGTTGCCCGCATACAAAACGCCCGGCGTTGTCGCGTTCGAGGTCACATATCCGTTCGCGCCGCCGGTGGTTCCGGCGCCGTTGCCGATGACATTCACCGTGGCACTGCCCGAGTTGCCGTTCGTGTCCGTAAACATAATAGTAGCGTTCACCGTGCCCTGCGCATCGCCATTCACCAGCGTGTAGTTGACGTTATACGGACCGGGGCCGCTGCCGCTCACGCCGATCGTGTGGCCCAAAATGGTCACCGTCGGATTTATCACCGATTCATTCGTACTAAACGTGAGCATGATTTGACTCCCTATATTTGAAAACGTTGTCCCGCCGTTGTTATTTACCGTAACCGAAACAGAGGTCAAGACCGGTGCCTGCGCACTTGTCACGTTATACGTGCCGCCCGCAAAAGCCGAATTCGTACTCACGCTCACGACTCCCGTTCCAATGGTAATGTAGCCCGAACTGCCGCTTGAAACGGCCGGCGTCCCACTCAACGTAAGCGTGATCACACTGCTCCCCGACCCGCTGATAGAAGTAACCCCAAAACCATTCAAGTTACCGTTAAAATTGGTGTAGTCCCAGCTATTCGTGGTCACCGGTTCGGAATACACTACCGTAATGGTATTCGCCGCCGTGAGCTTCACACTCACCACGGCCGGCACCGCCGCGTACGCGCTTCCCGCAAGCGCAAAAAGCCCAACTGCTACCATCGCCACCCCGCCCACTGCAAATAAAATTCGTTTGGTCATATTACTTTATAGTATACCATTATATACGGCGGGAATAACGAAATTGGTGCGTAGTGATATGTTAAGATAAAGACAATGAGTCGGAACGAACTTTGGATTGCCGTTTTCTTACTCGCCGTTGTTGTGTTAGCGGTAGGCGGTGGAATTCTTTATGTCCATTTCGTTTATTTGCCCGGGATGGCGACACCGAACAACACGATCACTACGGAATCATTACCAACATTAACCACCACGACCAGCGCACCCCAAACAACAGCATCTGGACCAAAAAACTGCGACAACGACACCAACTGCCTCATCGCTGCGGCAACCGATAATTGTTCCCCTGTTTCGGGTGCATATGCCTTCCAATACACCACCCCTCAACCGCAGAATAATCAAACAAGCGGGATAAGCCTCGCAATGCCAGCGGGTCTTACCTTCACCCTTAATGTTAGCTATGCAATAAAGGGTGAAGGGAATGGCGCAGCGTGTTCCGTATACAAAGACATAATGGGCGTTTCCGTGCAAGCATCGCAATCGCTCATACAACAATCGATCGCCTCCGGAATGACCATGACGCAGTTCAACGAACAAATGTCGGGATTGAACAATTTCATCGCGGTTCCCAAAAATTTTTATGGAACTTGTAATTTCACTCCCACCGAACTCGCTGCTGATATTCACCAGGTTCAATCAGGTGGCTTAACTGGCGAAATGTCGATTTCCACCAATCTTGCTTCTGCTACGACGACCGGCGGGACGGTACGGGATGTTTGCCATAACTATTTTAAAAATTAAAATCATGAAAATTGCAAGCCAATCGGCAGATGAATTAGTACTCAAAGAAGGCAGTGCATCGGGCGTTATTCTTGGTGTCGTTTTTGTCATCGCAGGCATCCTTATCGGATGTTTTCTTTACGCCACGAACACCTTTGTCATTTGGAGCGCATCAGCAATCGCCGTGATCGGGCTCGCAACGATCCTTTTTAGCTCGTCTATCACCGTAGACGCCGATAAAGCAAACGGCCAACTTCTCTACCAAAAGAAACGATTGATCGGAGGATCAGCCGCCACCTACGCGATCGCCGATATCCTTCGGATCGAAACACGGAAGCAGTGGCACATGGAAAACACGGCTCCCTCCGGAAACCGTGGCGTTTCCATGCCGCAGCAAGTGCTCGTGTCCCAGTCCGTCATCGTTTTTAAAGACGGACAGGAAGTGCCGCTTGACCATCAGAAAAGTTCCTCCAGTGTTTCGATCGGCCCGGCGGTTTTAATGAGCGGCCAAGGAGCAGAAATCGCCATTGCAACCCAAGTAGCAAATTTCTTGGGCGTCCCTTTCCAGGAAATCGCCCCGCCAAACAGCGGCGCGGGAATCAACATCGGCGGCGGCCCGGGCGGAATTCAGATCTAGCAATGTCCAGTCAATAGTGGCGTTTTTGGTATAATAAAAGCAACCTAATGGCCCAAGAAAAAGAAGGTGGGTCGCTCCTGCAACTCGCGGCAATCGTTGAGGAGTCGCACGATGCCATAATCGGCAAGACGCTCGACGGCATCATCACCAGCTGGAACGGCGGGGCAAAAAAAATGTTCGGCTATGCACCCGAGGAGGTCATCGGGAAATCAATGGCGAACCTTCTCCCGCCGGAACTGAAAGATGAACTGCCGCGGCTGCTTGAGAAAATACGCAACGGAGAAGTTATCGCCGACTACGACTTGGTGTGGTTACGAAAAGACGGCACCCGCGCCGACGTGGAGTTTTCCCTTTCCCCCGTCCACGCCGAAGGCGGCGCGATCATCGGCGCCTCGCTCGTCGGCCGGGACATCTCCACCCGCAAGAAAGAGGAAGAATCGTTGCGCCAGATCAAGTTGATCGTGGAGAACTCGCACGATGCGATCATTGGCGAAACGCTCACGGGCATCGTCACGAGCTGGAATGGCGGCGCAGTGAAGCTTTTTGGCTATTCCGCAGAAGAAACGGTTGGAAAATCGGTCGACTTTTTGCTTCCGACAGAAATGAAAGGCGAGGTGTTGACGCTATTAAAGAGGGTCGAGGCAGGAGAAGTGATCGCCGACTATGATTCCGTGCGGCTACGCAAAGATGGCTCAAAAATAGACGTAGCGCTCTCGATCTCCCCTATCAAGGCGGAGGATGGCAGGGTGATCGGCGCATCGATCGTAGAACGCGATATTACTGTCCGTAAAAAGGGCGAGGGGCGCATTAAAGAGTTGAATGAGGTGCGCAGTAAATTTATCAGCATCATTTCCCACCAATTGCGGACGCCCCTCACGGCATTGAACTGGAGCCTGGAGGCGGTTTTGGACGGCGACTTCGGCACGCTGGAAGACGTCACGCGCAAGTTCCTGCAGACCACGCACAAATCGAGCATCGACATTACGAATCGCATCAACGATCTCCTTACCGCCATGGATATCGAAGAAGGGCGCCTGGCGTTCGAGAAAGAAGAAGTGGCATTTGACAGCATCACCGCGGCGGTCGTGAATGATGCGGAGAAGAAATGCGCGCTCAAGAATATCGCCTGCGCCTATATCCCCCCCGAGAAAGATATTCCGGTCTTCGAGGGTGACGGCGAAAAGATCCGGACCGCGATCACAAAGCTCGTGGAAAACGCGGTCATTTATACCAAAGAGAACGGCACGATCACTATCACGCTTGCGATGCAGGGCACTACGATCCGCTTCGAGGTGAAAGACAATGGCATCGGCGTTCCCGCACCGGAACAGCACCGAATATTCACCCGTTTTTTCCGCGCATCAAACGCTTCGATCATGCAACCCGACGCATTCGGCCTGGGGCTCTTCATAACAAAGAGCTTCATCGAACAACATCACGGAACCATCGGATTTGAGAGCAAGGAAGGGGAAGGAAGCACGTTCTGGTTCGAAATACCGTCGAAAATGCTATAATAATGACATGGACAATACTTTGGTGGGCAAGAAAATATTGATAGCGGAGGACGAATTGGCGATGCAGAACGCCCTCATGGACAAGTTCAAGCGCGAGGGATGCGTCGTGTTTGGAGCCGAGAATGGTGAAGTTGCCATGACCCTTGCCGCCAAAGAACAACCAGACCTCATTCTCCTTGATATCCTTATGCCGAAAATGACCGGGATGGAAGTTTTGGAAAAAATAAGAGAGGCATCCGCCTGGGGGAAAAAAATCCCCATTATCATGCTGACCAACTTGCCTGCGGACGAAAAAATAATGGCTGGCGTCGTCAAGAACGAACCATCCTATTATCTTATAAAAAGCGACTGGAAGCTCTATGAGGTCGTTGAAAAGGCTCGGGAGTGCCTGGCAGGTCCGGCATAAAGGTCGAAGCCTAACAAGAAAAAAAAATTATTATTTTGCCGAAGGCGTCTCTTCCATGAGCCCTTTGGTTAAAAAAATGAAAGAAACGAACGAAAAAGACAAACCGCTCGCCCTGCATTATATGCAAACGCTGGTAGAGGTGGCCAGAGAGGCCTTTTTAATTCTTGATGCCAAGTTGAGAGTGATCTCGGTAAACCCGATCTTCTACCAAGCCTTCAAGGTCACCCCGCAGGAAACGGAAAACAAACTGATCTACGAACTGGGAAACGGCCAGTGGGATATCCCCGAACTGAAAAGCCTACTGGAAAAGATACTGCCGGAAAAAAAGGTGGTAAGAAACTACGAGGTTACCCATGTCTTTGAGGCCATCGGGGAAAAGACGATGCTGCTCAATGCAAGCCAGATAGATTCGGTGCAATTGATCATCCTGGCCATAGAAGACATTTCAGACCGAAAGAAGTTGGAACAGAAAATAACCGAATACACCAAAGAACTTGAAGCCAAGGTGGACGAACGAACCAAAGAGCTCAAGGAACGGGTGAGAGAACTGGAATTGCTGAATAAATCGATGATCGGAAGGGAATTAAAAATGGTGGAGCTGAAAAAAGAGATCGAAGGACTCAAGAAGCCGGCCAAGAACGGGAAAAGCGAACTATGAAGATCGGACAAAAATTATGGACAAAAGAAAAGGGCTGGGTTGACGTGCTCCCGCAGGCGTTCGCGACCCCTCCCCAGCTCGTTTTTGCATTCGGCGGAAGGCAGCAGATTGAGAACAAGAAACACTTCCTGGAGATCCGCGAATATTATCCCCATTCGCATATCATTGAATGCTCCACCGCCGGAGAGATCCTGGCCGGACAGGTGCACGATGATTCCATCGCCGTCACCGCCGTTTTGTTCGAAAAGACCGAACTGTGTTTTTTGGAAGCAAGCATTCCCGCCGCCGAAGAAAGTGCCGCCGTCGGCAAAAAACTTGCGGCCGCGCTCCCGAAGGAAAAACTGGTCCATGCCATGGTGTTTTCCGATGGCCTTCACGTGAACGGCACCGCCCTCGTGGAGGGATTAAACGATAATTTGCCGCCGAACGTTTCGGTAACCGGCGGATTGGTGGGCGACGGTCCCCTTTTCAAAAAAACCCTGGTTGGTTTGGATCATGCCGCAGAAGAAGGAAGGGTGGTCCTTGTGGGATTCCTGGGAACCGATCTTAAGATCGGCTATGGGTCCCGCGGCGGATGGGATACGTTCGGTATTGAGCGGCGAATCACGAAATCATCCGGCAATATACTTTATGAACTTGACGGGAAGCCGGCACTGCAGCTTTATAAAACCTTCCTTGGCGATAAAGCAAAGGGATTGCCGAGCGCGGGCCTCCTCTTCCCTCTTCGTTTGCACATGGACCATAACAGCAAAACCGAAGTGATAAGAACCATCTTGGGAATCAATGAGGCCGACCAAAGCGTGACCTTCGCCGGCGATATGCCCGAGGGTGCCACGGTATCACTCATGAAGGCAAACTTTGAACGCTTGATCGACGGAGCGTCAAAGGCAGGCGACATGAGCGTCGAACCATTAAAGGGCAAGGCGCCCGATCTTGCCGTGCTCATTAGTTGCGTGGGCAGAAAACTGGTCCTTAAAGAACGCACCGAAGAGGAGATCGAAGCGGTACGGGCCCCGATCGGCGAGAAAGTGCCGATGGTCGGTTTTTATTCCTATGGCGAATTATGCCCCACCGCTCCCGATGAAAAGCAATGCCGACTCCACAATCAAACGATGACCATCACGACCTTTCGGGAGGAAGTGCGGTAAGCTTACTTTATGCATCGCATACTTGAACGGCAGATCAAGCGGTATCTCGGTGAGCACGCCGTAATCCCGCCAAAACTGAAGGCATTGCTTGAATCAATAAGCGAAACCTATACCCATCTTGACGAAGACCGGGCACTTTTGGACCGCTCGCTCGAAACGAGCTCAAAAGAATTCCTAGAAAACAACCGCCGCCTTGAAGCCGCGAGGGTAGAAGTCGAACAGCAAGCGCAAAACCTCGCGCAGCAAGTTGCCAAACGCACGAAAGAACTGGATGAACGGGTCACAGAACTTGAGGGCATCCGCAGGGCGATGACCAACCTCTTGGAAGATCTTGAGGCGGAAAAAAACAAGGAGGAGGCGCTCGCAAAAGACCTGGAAAAGTTCAAATTGGCTATGGACAACGTTTCTGACAATATCGTGATCACTGACCCCCAAGGCATAGTGGTCTATGCGAATAAGTCGATAGAAAAAATAATCGGCTATAAACCCGAAGAGGTGGTGGGTAAAAAAAGTGGGTCCCTTTGGAAGTCGCCTATGTCGCCGGCGTATTACGAAAACTTATGGAATACTATCACGAAGCAAAAAAAGGTTTTTACCGGTGAGATACAGAACAAAAGGAAAAACGGCGAGATCTATACGGCCGAAATCAGTATTTCCCCGATCGTTAGTAAAGAAGGCGTAGTGCTATTCTTTGTGTCGATTGAGCGTGACGTTACGAGAGAACGGGAGATCGAACGCGCAAAAAGTGAATTCGTGTCGCTCGCGTCCCACCAATTGCGCACGCCGCCGAGCATTATAGGATGGTATACCGAAACGCTCCAATCGGAAGACCTCGGTCCGATCAATCAAAAACAAATGGAGTACCTTAATGAGATCTACCGGGCCAATCAAAGAATGATAGCGGTCATCAATTCCCTGCTGAACATTTCTCGGATCGAGATGGGCACCTTTACGATCTCTCCGAAAGACATAAATATTAAAGAGGTGATCGACGAGACCATAAAGGAACTGACGAGTCGCTTTGGCCGGAAAGCGAACATAACGACGGATTACGACTCCGCCTTGGGCATCGTGAGGATTGACCCGGATATTATGGAGATTATTATAGATAACTTGCTTTCGAACGCTTTCAAATACAGCCCGCCGGAAAACACCGTGATCACCATAACGACAAAAAGAGAAAATGATTCTCTTCTTGTGAGCATAAAAGATAACGGCATCGGCATACCTCTTAAAAATCAGGGCCAGATCTTTGAAAAGCTATTCAGGGCAGACAACGCGGTATCCACAAGCCCCGACGGGACCGGCCTGGGACTCTATATGACCAAAAAAATCATCGTGGACGGATTGGGCGGAAAAATATGGTTTCAATCAAAAGAGAACGACGGAACGACTTTCTTTATATCAATACCCATTTCCGGAATGGAGGTAAGGCAAGGCACCACAACGCTCGTCCGCACCTCGGCACTCCCGCCGCACTCCGAGAAAGGGGTCAGCGGGACTTTTCCAAAAGACGGCTCTTTACCTTTTCCACCACTTCATTGATGGGATGCTGCGATTTGACGAAATAATCCTCGGCGCCGGCGGTGAGCGCCTTTTTTAAGTTCTCATCTTCCGCGAGATTGGAGAGGACGAACACCGGGATGTTTGCGAGTTCCGGATCCTGCTTCAGCATGGTGAGCACCTCAAAACCGGAACGCTTGGGCAGAATCAGGTCAAGAAGAATAATGTCCGGATTTTTGCTCTTTGCCATGTCCCATCCCTCAACGCCGTCTTTGGCGGCGAACGTTTCAAAGCCGGACTTTTGCAACTTTTCCTGAAGGACCTTCCGCAACGCTTCTTCGTCTTCGACGATCAATACTTTCATAGTTTTATTTTACCTTTTATGTTTTATTTGTAAAGCCGAATTATTGCTCTATCTCTTCCACATTCTCGGACACGTAATGCTTCATTTTTTCTGTTTCTTCTTTGGTCTCCTTCAGTAAAAACTTCATTTCTTCCTTTTGCGATTCCCCTGGTGGCCCGCCCTCGTAATACCCGATCATTTTTTCAAGATTTTTTTGGATGACGCCGAATGCCGCGGCGACATCCCTTCCGGCAATGACCACCCTGTTCTTTCTCTGCAATTTTGCCTTGCGCCCAAGGAACCATCCAACGCCGATACCCACGATGATAACGGCGATAATGATACCAAAGAATATCCCTTCGGTTATTTTAATGCCGGCGATCGTCAAAAACGGCGCCACGGGAGGCAGCGCGATCGTAATAGGAAAGCGGCTTTCCGTCACGTTCCCGGCATAATCGACTGCCTGCACCACTATGGTATGGAAACCGAACGAAAGCGGAGAAAGGGTGAGCGCGGTACTGGTCGTTGACCCTGCCGCAGTGCCGTCCACGAGTACCCGATACAACGCCACGCCCGACGGCTGGTCCTGCGTCTTGAACTGCAGCGTCGGCGCCGTGACTTCGGTCAACGCTCCCTCTTTAGCGGTGGCAGTGAATGGAAATGGCGGCGTGGTATCGATCGCGATCTTATAATGCGCGGTGGGTCCCCATCCTACCGAATTCTTGAATCGCACATGCAGGTACCAAACGCCTTCTTTTACCGCGCCGAACGTTTTGTTGTTGAACAGTCCTTCGGAAACAGTCGGGTCAAATTGAGGGTTCTGATTCAAAGCGGTTGCCACGGCGGACACGTCCGCGGGTAATTGCCATTGCACGAGGAAATTTCCGATCGTGTTGTACCAAGCGCTTTGGTCCGGATAGAGGCCCACAGAAAGGACCGGCGCGATTGGCGCAGTGCTCGTAGGTGTTACCGGCCGTATGATCTGTTTTGGCGGCGGAGGTGTTTGTAGAGTAACTACCTGCGTCGACGTGGCGCCCGGGGCGCCGACCACAAACGACATCGCGGTTGAACTCGTAAGGAGGTTTGCACCCGTCCCGTCGCCGGCGGCCACCGCCGCGTTTCTAAAACCGACCGTTCCCATCCCCGTCCCGCGGGCCCGGAATGTGACGGCAAAGACCGGCATTGAAGCGCCGCTAAAGGCGTTCGTGCTTCCTCCAAGAAAAGAAATTTCGCCGGTGGAAGTATTTACCCTGGGCTCCGTAAGCCAAAGGTCAAAAATGGAGTTCGTATGGACCGCCTGCACCACGTCAAAAATATCCTTCGGGTAATACAGCGTCCCTTGCGCGGCGTTCACGGGCTGGTCGCTATTGATGCGCACATTCACCGTCACCGTATCGCCCACCGCCGCCTGCTGCGCGTCCGAGGTCAAAAAAAGCGCTGTCGCGGCTTTGGCAATACCGCCGAGCGAAAGCGCAGAAAAAACGGCGACGACGGCGATGACTTTTTTATAAACCGACATCTCTTTCATTATAGCATTTCACGACGCTTTACTGCAGCCCCGCCGCATGGAGCAGAATGCTCAGATCCTGCACATCCAGTTTCCCGTCGCCATTCAGGTCAAGTACGCGAAGGAGGTTCTTGTCTGCAGTATTGAAGCTCGCGACACCGGCACCGAGGTTTTTGAGGTATGAAAGATAAATGCTGATGTCTTTGATGTCGACCGTCCCGTCGCCATTCAGGTCAAGCTTCGGGTTGGCGAGCGGAGACACGGTAAACGATTGCTGGCTTGAACCATTGCTTTGAATTTTATTATAGATCTGGGTCGCCGCGACCGAATGCCGTCCGACGGACAAACCGGTCGTATCAAATACATAACGGTACTGGCCGGAGGTGTCGTTCACTACGACCGTACCCACTTTGTTGCCGTCGACGAAAAGCGTGACGACGCTTTGGGGCTCGGCATATCCTTGCAGAACAACCGCCGCTCCCCTACTCACGACGGAATCCCCGCCAAATCCCACCGTCGGAGCGATCACGATGTTTTCATCAAAAAGATTTTCCTGCCCCGCAGGAATATTCACGGCGTTCGTCTCCGAGATCACGCCGTTCTTGTCGGCAAAAACAAGAAGGTAGGTTTGCCCGGTCAACCGTATGACATTGTTCAATTTCACCAAAAAGCTTCCGTCGGCCGGTGCGGTAAGCGTTTGGAGCACCGGCGGCTGCGTTAATCCCAGGTCCTTACGAAGTACGGAGATGGAAGCCCCCGGGTACGCCCACCCGGAAAGAGTAATATTTATTGCCGGATTCGGTCGTATCGGCGCGCCAACGAACGGAACCGTGGGGGCCGATCCCACAGCGGGCGTTGCGGCGAAAGCGATCGTTCTTGCGTCCGTCGCGCCGAGGCCCGTTACTTGCGAATCCACGAGGCCAAGCACAACACTTTCTGCAGTGACGTCCGTTATGGTGGCCGTCGCCATGCCGTTCACAATATCCACCAACCCTCCGCCGCTCGCACTCCCCGTTTTCGTCACCGTCACGTCCTGGTTGAATGAAGGATCAATGGTACCGAAGGAATCAACGGCCTCTACGTTGAAGGTGACGGTATCACCCGCCGTGGCGGTTCCCGGAACATTCGCAAAAACGAACTTGACGGCACCGGGGGCAATGG
Organism: uncultured Candidatus Saccharibacteria bacterium; assembly: GCA_964577245.1. Taxonomy (GTDB): domain Bacteria; phylum Patescibacteriota; class Minisyncoccia; order UBA6257; family 2-01-FULL-56-20; genus CAVYIK01. The sequence goes on along the minus strand of CAZNYI010000001.1, from coordinate 6,527 downwards.
TCAAGTTGTCCGTTGCGTCAGCAATGCCTGCGGCGCCGTCGGGGGCCGTGGGGTTATCGGATGCAGTGATCGTAAAGGTGCCGGAGATCGTATCGTAATACCAGAATTGGGTGGAAGTGCTGTTCGCAAGGATGGTCGTCGTAGCTATCGGGGTGCCGCCTGTGGGAGCGCTGAAGAAGGCGGCGTTCGTGCTGGTGGAGCTGGTGTAGAGATAAACGACCGTACTGCTGCCGGAGGTGGGATTAGAGAATTGATCTTGGCTCGAAAGAACATAGCCGAGACGAACCCCCGTGTTCATATTCCCGGGATGGTTAAGTGAAAGTTTGGCGATCGGCCCGGCCGAGAAAGCTACTGACGCGGTTGAACTCACATTCAACCCCGCCGATTGCGTGTCTTGCAGCGCAAGAGCGACGGTCTCGGCAAGCGTATCGCTTATCGTGCTCGTTCCAACACCGTTTATTATAGTGACCAGCCCTCCCCCTGTGGGCGCGCCGCTCGCACTCCCCGTTTTCGTCACCGTCACGTCCTGGTTGAACGAGGGATCAATGGTACCGAAGGAATCAACGGCCTCTACGTTGAAGGTGACGGTATCACCCGCCGTGGCGGTTCCCGGAACATTCGCAAAAACGAACTTGACGGCACCGGGGGCAATGGTCAAGTTGTCCGTTGCGTCAGCAATGCCTGCGGCGCCGTCGGGGGCCGTGGGGTTATCGGATGCAGTGATCGTAAAGGTGCCGGAGATCGTATCGTAATACCAGAATTGGGTGGAAGTGCTGTTCGCAAGGATGGTCGTCGTAGCTATCGGGGTGCCGCCTGTGGGAGCGCTGAAGAAGGCGGCGTTCGTGCTGGTGGAGCTGGTGTAGAGATAAACGACCGTACTGCTGCCGGAGGTGGGATTAGAGAATTGATCGGTGTGACCGACCGTATACGCGGCTCGCGCGCCGGTCGAAACGGAACCAGGGTGGCTCAGCACAAAAGCGGCGGTGGGCCCCGGAACGAACGTCACAAAGCGCGAAGAAGAAACGTCAAAACCCGTGCTTTGGGTATCGGAAAGCGTGAGCGCAACGGTTTGTGCAATATTGGTTGAAACGGTGGTCGTGCCAACGCCGTTCACAATAGTCACCAACCCTCCTCCGGTAACGCTCGTCCCGGACGCCACAAGCGTTACGCCCCCGTTATAGGTTGCCGCGAGTTGGTTGCTACCATCCTGCGCCTGGATCGTAATGATGCGCGGGGTTCCCACGATACCGTTTCCCGGATCAAGGATCACGAATTTTGAAGCGATCACCGCCGGCTCGCCGATCTGAAAATCACCGAACGACGAAAGCCCGGTCGCGGAAACAGAGGTAGACGCTACCGTTCCGAGCGTGGGCCGCGACCACGCGCCGGAACTGAATTCCGCCAGCACGAAGTTTGCGGGGGTTGCGCTCGCGTCCACATCTGTCGGAACAAAATTAAAGGTGGCGTTATAGGTGCCGAAACCGACTCCGCCATTGTTCACGGTCCAAAAACGATTGACGGTTTTATTGGCAAAAAGGTTGGAGGTTGCGATATTCGGATGGTCGCCGGGCGTTGTGCTTACGAGCACGTTGCCCGAAACGGTCACGGCATTGAAATTCAATTGCACCGGAGCATAATCGGTCCCCGAACCGACTTCAAAACTTTGAGAGGACGTTCCTCCCGAAATATTCTTCTGCAAATTCCCATTGATAAAACCGGTTGTCCGGGAGAGCGTTGCCCCGGGGCCCATGATCATCGTGCTCGCACCGGTCGTAAGGATCGTGGGGCCCAGGACGAGCGCTGCGAGCGCCGTGGTGTTCGCCGCGATGGTCACGCCATTGCTCGTATTCCCGCTCACGTCAAGCGTACGATAGATCGCCGGGTTCACCGCCTGGGTACTGGAACCGTTATAGGTCACCGTGTTGCCCGTAGAGCTCGCATCAAAACCGGAAACCGTATTTATCCCGCCGAGAACGAGCGTCGTGCCTGCGGCGTTCACGAACGAGCCCGTTCCGGTGAGCGCCGTGCGGACGGTAAGCGCGGAGCTGTTCACGACCTGGACGCCGCTCACAACAACATTGTCGATCGTAAAGGCGGACGACCCGGTAATGCTTTGGTTGTTCGATTCAAAAATATAGTTCCCCGTAGCGGAAACAAAACTCGCGCCGTCCATGACCAGCCCGTTTTCAAAATGAAAATCGCAGACCTCGCCGGGGATCGCGGTCCAATGTGCGCCGGAATGTACGGTAATGGGACCGGCAAAAACGTTGTTGCCGCCGGCGGGGCCGCCGGAGGTATCTGTCAGCGTATCGAAAATATCCGTAGCCCCCATGATAGTGCTTGAGCTCCCCCCGAAGTTGATCGTACCTGCAGTGTCCATTAAATTGCCAAGCACGGTCATGGAGCCGTTCCCGACAGTAGCGGTCTGGCCCGATTTTTCAATGAACAAATCATAATAGGTCGTTGGCTTTATGACCTGAGCGCCGGTCGTGGAGATCAAATGGACCTCATTTGGGACGACGAACGCATTGAGCGTAGTGATTCCGGCCGAGCCGCCAAGCCGAAGGATGGTGCCGGTGCTCTGGGTGAATGAGCCGGCACCCGCGAGTGCGGTATTGATCGTCGTTGTGCCGATGTTCGTTTCATTAACGCCCGCATTCACCGTAAAAGTGTTCACGGTGAAAAGCGACGGGATGGAATATTGCGTTGCAAAGGTTGTCCCTCCTAAGATGGTGATCGCCGGCGCGGTCCCGCCGATAATGCCTCCCCCCACTTTCTGGAAGGTCCATGTGCCGATCGTCCCCGTTATTGCACCGGAGCCATTTATAGTCAGGTTGCCATTCACGGCAACGCCGGAAGCGGTGGCGGAATTGATGATTCCCGATGTCGTCACGGTGATATCGCCAAAATTCTTCGTACCGCCGCTGCTTTCAAGCATCAGCGTGCCGTTCACGGTCGTTGCGCCAAGTACGGTGAACGGCTTGCCGTTCACGTCCCACGTGCCATTGGTTATTGCGAACGTGCCATTGATATTTCCGCTTCCCCCCGCTTGGATCACTCCGTTGGCGTCGTCCAATTCAACATTGTTGTAACTGCCAGTCCCGGAAAGGCTATGGATGGCGGAACCGCCGGTAAATAATATTTTCCCGGTTCCCGTATGCGCACCATTCATAGCGCTCCCGCCTTTTACGGTGATAACAAACCCGCCGTCGGCAAGAATATTGCTGGCATTCACGGTGAGCGCGCTGTTCACTGTCAGATTGCCGAGCGCCGTCTTGGTCGTTGTTGCTGTCGCTGTTAAGGTCAGATTGCCATATGCCTGGACATTAGAAATGACTTGGGCGGCGTTTGCGTTGTAATTGACCACGCTCGTCGAAGCGAGAGTAATATTCCCCGCAGTAAATCCAGTCGGAAAACCAGTCGCCGCGGCAGCCGTGCCGAGCGTGAGCGTTGAGCTGGCGGGCAAGGTGAACGCACCCGCAGCGTTGCCGGTGATCTGGAAACCGCCGTCGGCCAGGTTCCCCGCCGTAATCGTCAAGTTGCCATTCACCGTGATCGCACCGCCCAAAGTTCCGGTCTGTCCGGATTTATCAATAAAAAGATTACGGTAGGTGCCGGCATGTATGGTTTGAGCGGCAGCGGTGCTCGTATAATGCACCGCATTGGCGCTCGCCGAAGCGTTAAGGGTAGTGATAGCACTCGTTCCCCCAAGATTAAGCACACTGCTCGTTCCTTGTGCAAGTTGCCCCGTGCCGGCGAGAGCGACGGTCACCGTAAACCCAAGCGTGCTGTTATTGGTCACCGTAACGCCGGTGACGGTAACATTGGAAAACGTAAGTGATGAGCCGGAAGCGATGGTCTTTGCGCCCGTGTCCATCGTCACAATACCGGTTGGGGCATATGACCCACCCCCGTCGATCGTCGCCCCGGCGCCGCTCAAGGTAAGTTTTGCAGTGGTGCCCGTCACCGATCCGTTGTCTGTGAAGTTGCCCGTGTCCGTAAAGGTCCTTGTGTTCGCCCCAAGAATTCCGCCACTATTGATCGTGATCCCGGCGACATTCGTCGTGGCGACCAAGGTCACCGTGGCGCCGTTCAGAATGGTGATAGAATCCGCCGCTTGGGGCGTAGTCCCCCCGCAATTCGCCCAGGTTGAAGTAACATTAAAATTCCCGCCTACGCCGTTCGATGTACATGCATTCGCGGCGCTCGCAACGTTTTTTATACCGGCAAAAAGCAAAAGGGCGGTTACTATTATAAGAAGGGCCTTGCTCTTGCTCATGGGTTTCTTAACTAATAGTATATCATATTATTGACGCGTCCTTGCATAAAACTAAAATATGATGTTTAATATCCGCAGGAAAGGAGTTTACAAATGCACCGAATTACTCAGCTCACTCCTGGGTATTTGAACAAAATGATTCAGGAGGGCACCGATGCCGTTCGCCATGCCATCCGCCTCTGCGGCGACCCGACCAGACAGGGCGGCTATTTCTGCATAGCCGACGGAGAGACGGGATTTCCCCTCGTGATCACCGCCATCGGCACCGTGGCAGAGGAAAAGGCGGAGAAGTATCTTGCCCTCTGTCAGGAGAAAGCGCGACGCCTTGCACGAAACCAAACCCATCTGAGTTCGTGGGAGAGCCGCGACCCCGAAGAGAACGAGTGGGCCGGTGCCGTCCGTGGCAACCGTCTCATCGGTTCTTTCTCGGCACTGCCCGAATTGTGGGACGAAGCGGCGATGTTGAGGTGGGCTTTCCGCACCAGCGAGCTCACGGAAGGGCAGGCGATGCGCATCGCCTCCATCAGCGGCAACACGAATTTCTATCTACTCCAACAGTCCGCCCGCCGATAAGAGCGCACGCTGGAGCACAACCAGACACGGGCCGACCAGCGATCACATCAAGGCCGGCCCGATTTATTTTTGATTAAATATTAAAAGGGGAGGGCGAATTTCCTTGCCCTCCCGATACCCTCATTTGGACAGGCCGATCTGCTGGGTCACTTCCACATCCCCCGTCGGCATCGGCGTTGCCGTGGTCGCAGCAGCGGCTACCGCAGTGGCTTCCACTTCTTCCTTCTGCTCTCGAAGGCTGTCGAGCACGCCGGGATATTGAGTGAACCCGAGCGCCGCCGTTCGAGCCGTCAGTGCCTCGAGTATTCCGTCATGATTCTTGGGAATTTTTGTTGCCATCACCAATTCCTCCAGACCAAGCAACCGTTCAGGAGTGGCGCGGCGAATCGCGTCCACGATGGACTTGTGGAACGGCTTACGAATTTGTGACATTGGTCGCCTCTTTGGCATTTCCGATAGGATATCGACGCTGATACGTTTACATGGCAATCCCCTGAAAATGTCCAGCGATCCGGCGGATTGGCACAACAACCCAGGGGCTTTGCCGGGCATAAGGCATTGTGCTTTTGGGAGGACCGCGCAGGCCCGTTTGGCTTGGTCCGAAATGCTATTGTGTGCATTTCGGCAAACGGGCCGAGCGATCAGGAAAAAATCGCCGCAGGAGCGATTTTATTCCGTCTCCCAAAAACACAATGCCTTATGCCCGGCAAAGCCTATTCGAGTTGACGCAAAGCCGCGGTGGTGCTATGCTTTCCTATATTCATGTTCGCACGCATCAAAAAATTCTTTGCGGAGTCGCAGCAGGAGCTGCGGCACGTAAACTGGCCAACCCGGCAGGAGGCAGTGCGCCTTACGAGCATCGTGATCGGCATTTCGCTCGGGCTTGCACTCTTTTTGGGCTTCTTTGATTATCTTTTCACGAACGCGATAAAAATGTTCATCACTCCATAACCCACCACCATGGCACTCACCCCTTCGCGCCCCGGAGCGCACAGCGAAAAGCATGGAACGCGGCAATGGTATGCCGTGCAAACCTATTCCGGCTACGAAGAGGCGGTTGCGCGCTACTTGAAGCAGCGCGTGGAATCGCTTGAGATGGGCGACAAGATCTTTAATATCCTGATCCCGAAAGAAAAAACGATCAAGGTGAAGGCCGGCAAGCGGCAAACGACGGAAGAGAAGATCTACCCTGGCTACGTGCTTGTGGAGATGATCCTCACCGAAGACTCGTGGTATGTGGTGCGCAATACGCCGCGCGTAACGGGTTTCGTTGGACCCGATAACACCACGCCGACCCCGCTTTCAAAAGAAGAAGTAGACGCGCTCCTTGCCCGCACTGGAAAAGAGGAAGGCAAGATGGTGCTTGACCTTAAGGTGGGCGATCTGGTAAAAATAACGGACGGTCCGTTCAAGGAATACGACGGCAAGATCGCGGAAGTGAATGAAGAGAAGGGCAGCGTGAAGGTGATGGTACCCATCTTCGGCCGCGACACCGCCGTGGAATTGGATTCACTGCAAGTTAAAAAAGTATAAATTATTCATTAAAAAACATGCCACAACAGTGCTTTTTCTGCTCACAGAACTTAAAAGAGGTTGATTACAAAGAAGTGGACCTCCTGAAGCGTTTTGTTTCAAGCCAGGCAAAGATCATTGACCCGCGCCACACGAGCGTTTG